>CAMYNC010000049.1:0-23367 GCA_947259685.1 uncultured Desulfuromonadales bacterium
AGGCTGAGTGTCGAATCGACTCCGGGCCTGGGCAGTTCGTTTACGATTCTGCTGCCGGTTACCCAGCTTTAGCTTTTCGAGCGGCTGAAGAAATGATTTTTTCCTGTCATAATCGCGAAAAACTCGCTAAAATTCGCTTTTTGGCAAACTTAATGCTAATGCCATGGGGGGCAACAGATGGGCCAACGACGAGTCTTGATAGTTGATGATGAAGCGTCCATTCGGGAAAGTCTGGCTGAATTTTTACGTGATTTCAACATGACAGTGGAAACGGCTGTTAACGGTGAAGACGCGCTTGAGATTCTTCATCAGAGAACCTTTGAAGTTTTGGTAGCTGACTTGCGACTGCCGGGGATGACTGGAGATTCGCTGATTCCCAAAGCTCATCAATTGCAACCGGAGCTTAGGTTTCTCATCCATACTGGCTCGATCGATTACCGCCTGTCCAGCGGACTTCTGGCTCTGGGCCTCACTCCTGACCAGGTGATTCTCAAGCCCCTCTCAGACCTGATGATTCTGGTCAATAAAGTCGAAGCTCTTTTTCCGCAATGACCTCTGCCATGTTCTAGCAGGACAACCCAGAGATCCTTTTATCGACTCGTAATTTCCAAGGAGAAAATCATGAGTACACCCACTGTTGTCTGCATGCAAACCAGCATGGGACAGATCAAAATTGAACTGGACGCCGAAAAAGCACCGATCAGCTCGGAAAATTTTCTTGCCTATCTGCGCGATGACTCTTATGCCCAGACAATCTTTCATCGGGTCATTCCCGGCTTCATGATTCAGGGGGGTGGGTTTACTGCCGATATGGCACAAAAAGAAACCAAAGCCCCGATCAAGAATGAAGCTGACAATGGCCTGCAGAACCTGCGTGGCACCATCGCCATGGCGAGAACCCAGGTGGTCGACAGTGCCACTGGCCAGTTTTTTATCAACCTGACCGACAATGATTTCCTCAATCACCAGGGGAAAACACCGAGCGCTTACGGCTATGCCGTGTTCGGTCGCGTGGTTGAAGGCATGGACGTTGTCGACGCGATCGCCCAGGTCAAAACCGGCAGCTCCGGAATGCATCAGGACGTGCCGCAAGAAACGGTGCTGATTGAGTCTGTCAGCCTTGACGGCTGAACGCCATTAAAAATAACGGGGTCAGCAATTGCTGGCCCCGTTATCATTCAACTCACTAAAATCTGCCGAGCATTGATTTTATACGCTCTCACCCGCTTTAATCTGCGCGACCATTCCCGCGGCAGAGACAGTTAAGCGGCGACAATTATCCCGATGTTCCTTACTTTTCCATTTGTAGGCCTTGGATAAGCCCGCGCAGCAGGTGACCAGGTGCTGACGCCGAAACCCCTCTACCAGCAGGTCGCTGCGTTTCCCCTCACCCGCCAGGCTCAATGCCATGACTCCACCACTGACTGCACCGCAGAGGCATTTGGCCCCGGCAATCCCGGCCCCGAAAGACTTGGCAATCTCAAGCAGTTGCGGATCAACATTGCCGCTGTTGGCTAATAACACCGCCTGGGCACAATTATAGCCCTGATCAAAAAGCTGCCCGGCCCGCTCACCCACTTCGGGGTCGGCCTGCGGACGAACAACAAAAAGTTTTTTTAGCATCCTTTGAACCCTCCCAGCGTAAAAATATCGCTGATTATAATCTGCTTAACAACCGCAATCAAGCAATAATTCATATTTCCATATATTCTTCCTATTTCCAGGGCAGAGGTCTTCTTGCCCACCAGGACAAAACCCTGGACTTAGGTTGATGACAAAAAGTTTTCGCCCATGCTATAAACTCTCACCTGACCTCAGCCTCGAAAGGGCCAGAAATGGACATATTGACGCTTTTCGGGATTGCGGTAGCCCTGGCCATGGACGCATTTGCCGTCGCCCTGGCAGCCGGCCTGACCCTGCCGGAGCTGACCGGTCGCCACCTGTTTCGTTTCGGTTTTCATTTTGGCCTCTTCCAGGCCTTGATGCCTGTGCTTGGCTGGTTGGCCGGGGTGAATCTGCGCGAGTATATTGAATCCTTCGATCACTGGTTGGCCTTTGGGCTACTGACCCTGGTCGGTGGGAAGATGCTTTGGGAAGCACTGCAGGAAGAGGATGATACGCCGAAGCTGGAGGACCCGACCCGGGGCTGGTCGTTGGTGATGCTTTCGGTAGCTACCAGCATCGATGCCCTGGCGGTCGGTTTAAGTCTGGCCGTCCTCGGGGTCACTATCTGGACCCCGGCTTTGATCATCGGGTTGACCGCTGGAGCACTGACCCTGTGCGGGATGCTCCTGGGACAACGTCTGGGGCGCGCCTGGGGCACGAAAGTGGAAACCTTTGGCGGGCTGGTGCTGATTGCTATCGGCCTGAAAATCCTCCTTGAACACACCCTACTGCAATAACGGAAGCAGCTTATGAACAAACAACTCCGCCGCTTGCCCGCCGAATGGGAACCTCAGGATGGAGTCCTGCTGGCCTGGCCGCATGCCGATTCTGACTGGCAACCGATTCTACATGACATTGAACAGGTGTATATCCGCCTCGCGCAACAGATTCTTCGCTTTGAACGACTGCTGATTGTCGCCGCCGAACCGGAAAAAGTTGCCAAACAGCTGCAGGCCGCGGGCTGCGATTTAACCGCCATTGACCTTTACCAGCTACCGGCCAACGACACCTGGGCTCGGGATTTCGGCCCCTTAACCATACTTGAAGGAGCTCAGCCGCAGCTGCTTGACTTCACCTTCAACGGCTGGGGCCTGAAATTCCCCGCCGACCAGGATAATCAACTGACCCGCTGGCTGCACCAGCAAGGTGCTTTCGCTGAGACGCCGCTGAAAACCTGCGGACTGGTTCTGGAAGGAGGGAGCATTGAAAGCGATGGCCGTGGCACAATCCTGACCACCGCAGACTGCCTGCTGAGCCCCAACCGCAACCCACAGCTGGCCAAGCAGCAACTGGAAATGGAACTGCAGCGGCGGTTCGGCGCCGAACAGATCCTTTGGCTTGAGCATGGCTATCTGGCCGGTGACGATACCGACTCACACATCGACACTCTGGCCAGATTCGCTCCTGACGACTGTATTCTTTACGTCCGCTGCGAGGACCCGGCAGACGAACACTACCCGGCCCTGCGAAAAATGGCAGCACAATTGCGGACGCTGCGCACTCGCAACGGCACTCCCTTTCGCTTAGTTCCTCTGCCCTGGCCGCAAGCCTGCTATGCTGACAGCAGTCAGCGCCTGCCGGCAACCTATGCCAACTTTTTGATCATTAACGGCGCCGTGCTGGTCCCAACCTATGCCGACCCTGCTGACAGTAGCGCCCTTGAGACCATCGGCAGGGCCTTTCCTGACCGGGAAATTATTGGTATAGACTGCCGTCCAATCATTCAGCAGCACGGATCGCTACATTGCATTGCCATGCAGATTCCTCAAGGAGTATTGCCATGAGCATCCTCAAAATCGGTCTGGTACAACAACGTTGCCATGCGGAATACGATAAAAACCTGCAGAAAAGCGCTGCCGCTATCCGCCAGGCGGCAGTCCAGGGCGCCGAATTGGTCGTGTTACCAGAGCTGCACACCAGTCTCTATTTCTGCCAGGTCGAAGCTACGCAAAACTTTGATCTGGCCGAGCCGATTCCTGGGCCATCCAGCCAATACTTTGCAGCCATGGCCAAAGAGCTTGGCATCGTGATTGTAGCCTCGTTGTTTGAAAGGCGCGCTCCTGGGCTCTATCACAATACGGCTGTGGTTCTGGAAAAGGATGGTTCGATCGCCGGCTGCTACCGTAAAATGCATATCCCTGATGACCCGGGCTATTACGAAAAATTCTATTTTACTCCTGGCGACCTCGGCTTTGAGCCGATCGCCACCTCAGTAGGCAAGCTGGGCGTACTGGTTTGCTGGGATCAATGGTATCCGGAAGCCGCACGGCTCATGGCTCTGTCTGGTGCCGAATTACTGATCTATCCAACCGCCATTGGCTATGATCAGAAGGATTCAGCGGCCGAGCGACAGCGACAACGCGAAGCCTGGGTTACCGTGCAGCGCGGTCACGCCATTGCCAACGGCACCCCGCTGCTGGCCGTCAACCGGGTCGGCTTCGAAACCGACCCGAGTGGTCACACGGCTGGGGCGCAATTCTGGGGAAGTAGTTTCTTAGTCGGCTGCCAGGGAGAATTTCTTGCTCAGGCGTCTGAAAGATCCGAAGAGGTTCTGGTGGTTGAAATCGACAGGCAAAAGACCGAACAGGTCAGACGAGTCTGGCCCTTTCTACGTGACCGACGGATCGATGAGTATCAGGACCTGTTGAAAAGATTTCGCGATTAAAAAAAATGGCGAGCCGCAAAGCTCGCCATTTTCAATGGATCTATTTGGCCGCTTAAAGACCTGCGCGGCTCTTAAGCGATTCGACGCAATCGGTTCGCTCCCAGGTGAAGCCTGGCAGTTCCCGGCCGAAATGACCATAAGCAGCGGTTTGCCGATAAATCGGTTGCAGCAGCTCAAGCTGCTCAATAATCGCCGCCGGACGCATATCGAACTCGGCTTTGACAAGCTCGGCGATCTGGTTGGAGGGAATCTTGCCAGTGCCGAAGCTGTTAATCATCACCGAGACCGGCTCGGCAACACCGATTGCGTAGGCCAGCTGGACTTCGCACTTGCGTGCCAGCCCGGCAGCAACAATATTTTTCGCTACATATCGCGCCATGTAGGAGGCGCTGCGATCCACCTTGGAGGGGTCTTTGCCGCTGAAGGCACCGCCACCATGGGAGCCCTGACCACCGTAAGTGTCGACGATAATTTTCCGCCCGGTCAGACCGCAGTCGCCCATCGGTCCGCCGATCACGAAACGACCTGTCGGGTTGATCAGATAACGGGTCTGGTCATCCAGCAGCTGGATCGGCAGGGTCGGTTTTACCACCTCTTCGATGATCGCTTCCTGCAGGTCTTGATACTTCACATCAGGAGTATGCTGGGAAGAGATGACCACAGTATCGATCCGGGTCGGCTGGTCATCGACATACTGGATCGAAACTTGCGACTTGCTGTCCGGGCGGAGGAAATTGAGTTTGCCACTCTTACGCACATCCGCCAGTCTCTTCGTCAGTTTATGGGCAAAGGTAATCGGCATCGGCATCAGTTCCGGGGTTTCATCGCAGGCAAAACCGAACATCAAGCCCTGGTCACCGGCACCCTGGTCTTTGAAGAGCCCCTCACCTGCCGTTACGCCCTGGGAGATGTCGGGAGACTGTTGATCGATGGTCGTTAATACCGCGCAGGTTTCATAGTCGAAACCCATCGCTGAATCGCAATAGCCGATTTCTTTAATCGTTTCGCGGACAATTGTCGGCAGATCAGCATAGCCACTGGTCGTAATCTCGCCGGCGATCATCGCCATTCCGGTGGTGACCAGGGTTTCACAGGCAACCCGGGCATGCTTGTCCTGGCTCAGAATCGCATCAAGCACCGCATCGGAAATCTGGTCGGCGACTTTATCGGGATGCCCTTCGCTGACGGACTCCGAAGTAAAAAGAAAATCGGTCATGGCCATTAGCAGCTATCTCCTCTGAAATATGGTGTTTAGTGAGCACGGCATTGTAGTGAAGAGGTAATGCAGAGTCAAATATTAATGCTCAGATAATTGATTGGGCAAAAATTTCCGGCATCCGACGCCGCATTTCTTTATAGATGAGTGCGGAGACCTCTTTCCCGGTCGGCAGGGTAAACAGCCGTTCAACCAACTCTTCGCCTTCCTGCCTGGAAATCTGTCGCAGGACGCGCTTGACCCTGGATATCGCTGCCGGATTCATCGACAGCTCGTTTAATCCAAGACCGATAAGCACCATGGCATAAAGAGGTTCTCCGGCCATTTCACCACAGATACTGACCCTGATCTCCGCCTGGTTGGCCGCCTCACAAATAGCCTTGAGGGAACGAAGAATCGCCGGGTGCAGGGGATCATAAAGATAGGCGACATGTTCATTGCCGCGATCGACGGCCAGGCAATACTGAATAAGGTCGTTGGTGCCGATGGAAAAGAAGTCGACCTCTTTGGCCAACAGGGGAGCGATCATCACCGCGGCAGGCGTTTCGATCATCACTCCGATATCGATCTCCGGATCATAGGCAATCCCCTCTTGCTGCAAAGAATCCTGAACTTCTTTGAAGATCCGTTTGCAGGTCCTGACTTCGGCGACGCCGCTGATCATCGGAAACATGATGCGCACCTTACCGAACACCGAGGCCCGCAGGATGGCCCTGAGCTGCAGCCTGAACAACCGGCCCTCGCGCAAGGAAAAGCGGATCGCCCGTAGGCCCATCGCCGGGTTGTCTTCGTCGGCTAGGTTCAGTTCCGGAACAAATTTATCACCACCGATATCCAGGGTGCGAATAGTTACCGGGTGTGGATTCATCTCCTCGAGAATTTCTCGGTAGGCCTTGAACTGCTCTGCTTCACTCGGCGGTTCTTCCCGCCCCATGAACAGAAACTCGGTCCGGTAAAGCCCCACCCCTTCAACCCCATGCCGCCGGGCGACAGGGAATTCGCTGGCAAATTCGAGATTGCCGCGCAGGGCGATGCGGACTCCGTCGGTCGTCACCGCGGGCAGGTCGCGGAAACTATGCAGCTCCTTTTCCAGATATTCGTAAGCTTGCTTGCGCTGAAGATACTCTTTGAAGGTCTCGGCTGATGGATTGAGTACCACCACCCCGGTGCTGCCATCAAGGATTGCCGGCAGCCCATCGTAAACCAGAGAGGTCACGG
Organism: uncultured Desulfuromonadales bacterium; assembly: GCA_947259685.1. The sequence continues at coordinate 6,765 of CAMYNC010000049.1, forward strand.
TCTCTAAACCGACCACGGCAGGAATTTCCATCGATCTGGCCAGGATTGCAGTATGCGAGGTTTGCCCCCCTTTGTCGGTGACAAAGCCGAGAAGGTTCTGCCGATCCATCTGCATCGTGTCAGTGGGCGACAGGTCGTGGGCGAAGACCAGCGATTTTTGTCCGATAGCGCTTAAGGAACGATCGTGCTCTCCGGTCAGGATTCTCATCAGCCGCTCACCAACAGCATCAACATCTGAGCGGCGCTCACGCAGGTATTCATCCTCAATATTATCGAACATCTGCCGCAACCGGGTCAGCACACGCTTCAACGCCCCTTCAGCGTTGATTTTTTTGTGAATCTCATGAATTGTCCCCTCGACCAGCATCTCATCTTCAAGGATCATGATGTGCGTATCGAGAATATACAGATGCTCACGCAAATGCTGTTTACTTGAGACGCTCTCTTTCACCTCCTGCAGTTGCTGGCGAGCCTGCTCAATCGCCCAGTGCAAGCGGGCCACCTCGGCTTTGACGTCTGCAGCCTCGATCGGCCATTCATCAACCGTCGAGCGATGACTGATCAGACTGATCTCGCCGATACCGATACCGGGAGAGACACCTATTCCGACCAGGTAGGTATCCTGTGCAACTTCAATCTTCGCCAAAACCGTCCTCGATCAACTCTGCGATGGACTGCATCGCTTCGGTTTCATCTGTGCCATCAACCGACACTGAAATTTCGGTTCCTTTCGGTGCAGCCAACAGCAGGATCCCCATAATACTCTTGCCGTTGACTTCCACCTCCTCTTTCTGCAGGGTCACCTCGGAACTGAACTGATTGGCGGTCTGCACCAATTGAGCAGCTGCCCGGGCATGCAACCCAAGCCGGTTAATTATCGTAAATAGACGATTTTGCATTTCTTTTCCCTTTTAAACAACAAGCCAGCCAGCAACATCCGACCAGAATAAGCATGTCACCAGGATAATGATCGCGGTTAACAGGGTCAGCAGCAGGGTCGAGACCCCCTTGCGGGCGAATAGCCCCAGCAGAACCATCGGCAACAGAGTGAACAGCCCCAACCAGCTGGGCAGCTGTTGTTGCTGTAACTGCTGAAAAACCAAAAAAGCGCTCAGCCCGGCGAGCACCACCACCGCTGCTTCCTTGGTATGAATTGCCCAATCAGGAAGCCTGCGCCGCTGCATGAATTCAACTGAATGAATTCCCTGCCGATAGCCCCGAACATACCCCGCCAACCGAAACCAAGCAGGCACCAGGTTATAAAGCAGGAGGAATATCAGTGGCGCCCAGAGGATCCCCTTGGCCGCAAAAAACAGGGCAACTCCGGCGGCCAGTGGCCGCAAACCTCCCCAGAAGAGGGCATCGCCGATCGCGGCATAGGGTGCTGCCACCATCTCTTTGAAGTCACTGATCGGCAATTGTTGCGCTGCCCCTGCAGCGCGCTCTTCCTCGAGCTTGATGACCGCGCCAACCACCGAAGGGGTGAGGTACGGATGGGTGTTGAAATAGCCTAGGTGCTCCTGGGAAACCCTCCGCAAATCGTCTCCAGCATAGATTTTTTTTAATGCTGGGAGGATGGCAAAGAAAAAGCCAAGGCCTTGAAGGCGTTCAAAATTCCAACTCCCCTGCAGCAGAGCCAGGCGCAACCAGACATGGATTCGGGTTTTTCGCGCAACAAGCATTTGTTACACCAGCCACATCAGCAGAAATGCCATGCCAAAAGATGCACAGAAAAGCGTCAATGCCCGACTGACATTGACCGTCCCAAGAATCACCGCAATCCCAACCAGTGGTAGCGCCAGTTGCATCCAGCTTGCCGAAAGCCCAAGCGAATTCTGAATCAGCGGCCAGAGCATCGGCAAAACCAACAGACCTCCGGCAACGATCACCGCGTAAGTCCCGATTGCCGCCAAAGCAAAACTCAGCACCCCGCGTAAATGCTGATATTCGGCAGCAAGCAGGCTGCCTCTGCCGATGGCCGCTTCGGCCTGATGAACCAAGCGAATATTATACTGGCGGGCGAAGCGATCAAAAAACTGTCCGAACTTACCGAACGGCAGCGCCACCAACAGGCAAAGCAGCTGCAGCTCGCTGCCGCTGGTTTCAAATACCCGCCCGAGGCTGATGGCCAAAACCGTCCCAGCAATCGCCACCTGAGTATCATCCGGTGGAATCGCCGCACCGACCGGCAACCTCGCCAGCCAGAGCAACTCCACCAGCATCCCGATCTGCAAACCAACCAGCGGCTCCCCCAACACCCAAGCCACCAAAGGGCCGGCAACAATTGGCCGAGAGATCATGACCTGCAGCACCGCAGTGCGATCAAGCCCACAGATCAGTGAAATCAAAGCTCCAGATAACAGCTCAAAAATCAAGCGCGGCGTCCTTTAGGGATCAGTTTTCGCCAGGGTCGTTCGGTATCGGCAGGAATGCATCTGGCGGTAATAGCAACCCCCGCACGTTCCAACTCCTCAAGATCATTGAGATCCTTCGGATCGAGGAAGATGGTACAGGAGAGCCTGGTCTTTCCGGCACCGGCATGCAAATTCCCAAGATTAAGTTTCTGGTAACCCAGGCCAGCCTGATGGGCGCGCAATGCATCAGCTGTAGAACCAAACAAAAGCAACACTCTCATGCCCTCTAAGGATCTGCTGGAAAACAAATTGACGACCCCTTCGACGCGCTCAATTTCCACCCGCATACGGCTCGGTACCGAGGCCTCCATCATCATCCGTTTCAAAGGAGCCTCTGCGACAGCGTCATTGGCAACCACGATGCAATCAGCATGAACGTAAGGAACCCAGGTTTCCAGAACCTGACCATGAATCAGTCGGTTGTCAATGCGGGTGAGAACGATGCTCATCAGCCCTCCAAGGCGGTCAGAGTTCAGCAATTCTTCGGCGCGAGTAACTCTGCCGGCCTGATCACGGCATTGCGCGCATACTCTTTGAGCATGCCAGCCAAGCTCGCAAGGTCAAGACCATTTCTAGCCTGAACACATTTAAGCAGGACCGGCAGGTTAACCCCAGCCAGTATTTCAACCTGATCACAGAGAAATTCAGCACTGATATTAGTTGGTGTGCCGCCAAACATATCGGTGAGAATGAGCACCCCATGCCCATCCTGGCTAACCTCAGCAATCGCCTGATGCAACTCTGCCTTTGCCGCCTCGAGAGACGTCCCGCGATCGACACTGATCGCCCGAGCTGCCGGAAAAGGGCCGATGATCATCTCAGCGGTGGTCAGCAGCTCCTGGGCCAGGCGGGCATGGGTCACGACAACAATCCCAATCATCCCCTAGCCCTTTTCGACATCTCGGTGGTTCACCCGCAAACGCACCTGCGCATCGGGAAAACTGCTTGCCAGATCTTCTACAATCGAGACGCTACGATGTCTGCCGCCGGTACAACCGATCGCGATGGTGAGATAGCTTTTCCCCTCTTCCCGGTAATGTGGCAGCAAAAAGTCGAGCAGCTGATCAAGATGGTTGCGAAACTCCTTGCAGACCGGCTGGGACAAAACATACTGACGCAATTTTGAGTCCAGGCCGGTCAATGGGCGCAAATTCTCAATATAATGCGGATTCGGCAAAAAACGCACATCAAAAACCAAGTCAGCGGCAGGCGGCAATCCGTAACGATAGCCGAATGACTCCAGGTTAACAATCAGCAGCGATTCACCCTTATGGCCAAGAAAATTAAGCACCTGTTCGCGCAACAGCCGGGAATTGAGATTACTGCTGTCGATGATCCCGGTCGCGACATTACGCCAGGAGCGTAGCAGTTCGCGTTCACGGTCAATCCCGACCTGAACAGTCTCTTCAGCCGCCAGCGGGTGTGAGCGCCGAGACTCCGAATAGCGCCGCAGCAAAACCTCATCAGAGGCTTCAAAAAATATGATGTCGAGTTCGCAACCGCTCTGCCTGAGTTGCTCTAAAGTGGCCTGTTCATCGGCCAGAAAGCCACGATTTCTGACATCGATGACCACCGCAACTTCGGTCGCTTCATTTAACCCGACCTCAACCCGTTGCATAAAGGAAGGCAGCATCACCAGCGGCAGGTTATCGACAACGAAAAAACCCTGGTCTTCCAGCACCCGTGCCGCAGTACTTTTCCCCGATCCGGACATCCCGGTGATGATCAGCAGATGTCGGCTCATTCCAGGTTATCTCCGATAATCGTGTGGGCATGCAGGCGGGCCGCTTCAGCCATCCGGGTTTCAAGCAGTTCCTGAAATTCAAGGGCACTGTGATAACCCATTTCTTTCAGCAGCTGATTGCGGGCCGCAACTTCAACAATGGAACTGATGTTACGCCCCGGCCCAACCGGTATTTTCAACAAAGGTAATTTCACCCCATGGATCTCGTAACTCTGCTCCTCAAGTCCGAGCCGATCGTACTCCTTACCCTCTTCCCAGTGCACCAGCTCCACCACCATGTCGATCTTTTTCCGTTCGCGAATCGCCGCCACCCCAAACAGGTGCTTGATATTCAGAATTCCCAGGCCGCGAATTTCCATGTGGTAGTGCAGCAGGTCCATGCCTTCGCCAAAAATGACCGAGGGCAGTTTCAAGCGAACCTTGATAACATCATCTGCAACCAACCGGTAGCCGCGTAAAATTAACTCCAGAGCGCATTCACTCTTGCCGACGCCACTTTTACCTTGCAACAGTACCCCAACGCCAAGAATATCGACCAGCACCCCGTGGAGGGTGGAAGTCGGCAACAGGCGTTCCTCTAAAAACTTGGTGATCAGCGAGATGAAGTCGGAACTTAGGTGGCTGGTTTTCAGTAGCGGAATATTCGCCGCGTCTGCCTCGTCGAGCAAGTAGCCGGGTGCGTCTTGGTTTTTAGTGATGATCAGGCAGGATAGGTTTTTACTGCAGAGATTATGAAATTGCTCCACCGCTTTACTGTGCGGCATTGCCTCCAGGAAGCTCAGCTCAGTAGAGCCGAGCACCTGAATACGGTCGGGATGCAGATTCGTGCTATACCCGGCTAGCGCCAATCCCGGTTTTTGAATGCGAGGAACAGACACCAGATTGGCGAGGCCACCCGCTCCGGCCAGGAGTTCCAGGTCGAGCCCCGCTTCTTTCTCTTCGAGAATTTCCTGAATCGTCAGCTCAGCCATAAGTCCGGGTCAGTACAGCCAGCTCAAATCTGCCACTGGCCAAGGCAACCTGCGGCACACAGGGTGCCGCAGGAGTTGAGGAAATATCACATCAGGATCAGCCTTCTTCGTCAAGAATCACCTGATAGATCGCTTTTCGATCAGTCGCCTCAAGGAGTTTCTGGCGAACCGCATTATCCTTAAGCAGCTTGGAAATTCTTGCCAGAGTCTTCAGGTGTACCCCAACCGATTCCTCAGGGGCAACCAGCAGAAAAAACAGATGAGCGGGTTGACCGTCCATCGATTCAAAGTCGACCCCCGACTGGCTGCGGCCAAAAGCCAACATCAATTCCGGCATCCCTCCCAATTTGCCGTGCGGAATGGCCACCCCATCGCCGATGCCGGTACTGCCTAGTTTTTCACGCTCAAGCAGCACCTGTATCACCTGATCGCGGTCAAGGTCAGCACTGCAAGCGACTAAGGCGTCTGTCAACTCAGCCAAAGTCCGGTTTTTATCGGTTGCCTGAAGGTCGGCGACGATCGCTTCAGGGTTCAGCAGCTCAGAAATTTTCATGCTCATGATAATATTGCTCTGGAAGTAAAAATGACGGGCACCATTTCCAGCGAAAGGGTGCCCGCCTACAATTGATTAGCTACCCTGGGGAACGATCAAGCCGTAATTACCGTCTTTACGCCGATATACGACATTCATCTCTTCGGAACGGTCGTCAGTAAACACCAGAAAGTCTTTGTGCAGAAGGTCCATCTGCATCACCGCTTCCTCAACCGACATCGGCTTCACAAAAAAGGACTGACTGCGGATGATTTCAGGTTCGGTCGAATCAGAATCAACGCTGGTGGCAGAGATAATGGTTTTTTCCACCTTGCGCTGAACGCTACTGGAACTCCCCTTGTGCCGCTTGAGTTTGTCTTTGTAGCGCTTTAATTGCCGCTCGATTTTATCGACCATCAAATCGATCGCAGCGTACATATCATCTTTTTCTTCGGTGCTTTTCATGGTCAACCCTTTGGCAACCATGGTCACTTCGGCACGATGATGAATTTTTTTCTGTACCGACAGCACCACCTGGGCATCGATCGGTTCTTCAATATACTTCTTAACCTTGGCCAGTTTCTCTTCCACGTAACTACGGACGGCTTCACTGCTTTCCATGTGACGGAAGGTAACGGCAATTTGCATAAAACAAACCTCCTTCGATGAACGGACCCCGGAACAGGGTCCGGATTAAGTAGAGTATAACGCAGATTGTATCGGGAAACATCTGTTTCCATCCGCGAGGATAAATTAAGATCAGCGAATCAAAACAGCCGTTTACGCTCAGTGGATGAGCCGATACCGAGCATCTCCCGATATTTGGTGACGGTCCGTCGGGCAATATTGATCTCCTGCTCCTTGAGCAGAGCCACAATCTTCTGGTCGGAGTAAGGTTTTTTCGGATCTTCTGCAGCGACGATCTCCTTGATCCGACTTTTGACGCTTTCAGAAGCGACCGAATCACCATCGGCCGTGTTGATGCCGCTGTTAAAGAAAAATTTCAGCTCAAACAGCCCCTGCGGAGTCTGGACATATTTATTGGTGGTCACCCGGCTGACCGTCGATTCATGCATCTCGATATCTTCAGCAACGTCTCTCAGCACCAGCGGTTTGAGGTGCTCAATCCCATGATCGAAAAAAGCCCGCTGAAACTTAACAATACTCTTGGTGACTTTATAGATGGTGCGCTGGCGCTGATGGATACTCTTGATCAACCAGACCGCGCTGCGCATCTTATCCTGGATATACTCACCGGCCTTTTTATCGACCCCGGAAGAGTCAGTCAGGGCGCTACGATAAAAGGAATTGATGCGTAGATTGGGCAAGCCATCGTCATTTTGCGTCACGACATATTCGTCGCCGACTTTATGGACAAAAATATCCGGCGAAATGTAATGGACATCCTCTTCATTGTAGGCGCGCCCGGGGCGCGGATCCAACTCAGATATTAACTTAGCTGCCGCCAGCACCTCATCGACCGAGACCTTCAAGGCCTTAGCGATCACCGGGTATTTGCGTCCTTCCAGTTCACTGATAAAGTCGCGCAGGATAGTCGCGGCCAGGCTGTCAGCCAGATCCAGTCGGTCGAGCTGCAACAACAGGCATTCCTGCAGATTATAACTGGCGACTCCGGGTGGGTCGAACTGGCGAACCAGGACCAGTGCCTCTTCGAACACTTCAACCGGCATCTCCGAAGCCCCGGCCAATTCATCCAGCGACGCATGCAGGTAACCAACATCATCCAGATTACCGATAATTTCCGCAGCGGCCAGACGCTTAGCATCTTCGATCGAAGACAAACTCAATTGCCACATCAGATGATCGATCAAGCTGGTCTGCTTGGTCAGCAAACTTTCGTAGCTCGGGCGCTCTTCGTGGTCTTCGTAGGCATCCCGGGAGTCACCGCTGCTTAGGCTGTAACCTTCCAGGTAGGTTTGCCAGTCGATATCCGACATCCCTTCAGCATCCGCTTTGACTTCTTCACCAGGCTGATTTTCCGCCGTTACAGTCACCTCTTCTTCGCCACTCACGGCTTGCTCTTCCCGCTCTTCTTTGGGGTCAGCCCCTTCTTCTAACAGCGGGTTTTCGGCAAGTTCCTGAGTCACCACATCGACCAGTTCCATCCGTGACAGCTGCAACAGCTTGATCGCCTGCTGCAATTGCGGGGTCATGACCAACTGCTGACTCAGTTTTACCTGTAACCGAAGATCGAGTGCCATAAGCTCTTTCTGTTCAAATTCCTAGAAATAATTAATTCGATACTAACACTACCGGGCTGAAATGTCTTGCTGCAAAGCGCTCAGAGGGTGAACTTATCACCCAGGTAAATTTCCCGCGCGATACTGCTTGAAGCAATCTGTTCCGGAGTCCCATACTCAAGAACCTGACCCTGATTCAGGATGTAAGCCTGATCGCAAACCCCTAAGGTCTCACGTACGTTATGGTCAGAGATCAGAATTCCGATCCCCCGTTCCTTAAGCTGAAAGATAATATTCTGAATATCGATCACCGCAATCGGATCGATACCGGCAAAAGGCTCATCCAGCAGCAAAAAAGCCGGCTCCAGGACCAGCGAGCGGGCAATCTCAACCCGGCGTCGTTCGCCACCGGACAGGGCGTAACCGCGCGAGTTACGAATGTGAGCTATGCGTAAATCCTCCAGCAGCTCCTCCAGTCGCTGCTGACATTCGCCGGAAGTCAGTCCAAGGGTTTCCAGAATCGCCAGCAGGTTTTCTGCCACTGTCAGTTTGCGAAAGACCGAAGCCTCCTGTGGCAGATAGGAGATCCCCGAACGAGCCCTTCGATACATCGGCAGCTCGGTAATCTCCTGTTCGTCCAGATAAACCGCCCCGCGATCGGGCTTGGCAAGTCCGACCACCATGTAGAAGCTGGTGGTCTTGCCGGCCCCGTTGGGACCGAGCAGGCCGATCACCTCTCCGGATGAGACCTCCAGATCAACCCCATCGACAACAGTGCGACCGGAATAGGATTTCTGCAAACCGCAGGCTCTCAGGTTGCGCTTCACTTTTGCTCCTGCTTGGGGAAAAAGATCGCCCGAACCCTTCCGTCGTCGCCACTTTTAACCAGACTGCGGTCCTCAAGGAGAAATACTGTGATTTCGTCTCCTGCGACCTGATTCTGCCCCTGATGAACTTTGGCGTTGCCGATTAAGACCAGGATCCCCTCCTGGTCGCGATAAACCGCCCGATCAGCAGTTGCCGTCCGGTCCAGTTGGACCACCCGCACCTGCCCAAAAGCCTCCAGTCGATCGATCTTATCCTCATCAGGCAGGGAATAAACCACCAGTTTGTCACAGTAAAGGCTCATATCACCTTGCTTGGCCACGACTTCTCCGGTGAAGATCGCCTGACGCTGCTGCTGCATCGCCTCCAGTGTTTGAGCAGTAATTTCTACCGGCAACCCAGAAGGTTGCGGCAGCCCCTCCTCTGTTGCGAAACCCTGCACTGGTACCAGCAAGCTATAAATCACCAACCACAGAAGCCATTTCTTCAAGGTTCTGCCCTTTCCTTCTTTGCCGGAATCAACAACATCCAGACATTCTCCTTTACTTGCATACGGCCAGTGTCGATATCGACCTGCAAGCCGACCCCGGTCATTTCCATCTGCGGAGATAAAAACCGGATCGGCTCATCAGTACCCAACTGCCGCTGTTGATCATCGTAATGCAGGCGTTCGGTGAAAAGTTTCTCGCCCTTGGCAGTAACAACTTCGACCTGCCCCCAGACCTCGACCTGTCGTTCATCCTGTTTAAGCTGGCCATGCTGTGCCTTAAGCTGAATATCTCCAAATCGACCGGCATCGAACAAGGTCAAACGGACCGCCTCCAACAAAGCCTGACCATTCTCCCGTTCGTATCTGGCCTCATCGGCATCAAGAGTCCAACTGCGTTTGCCGCTCTCATTTTGCGTGTAATGCAATTCCTCAAGCGACAGATCAACCTGGCTCGGCAAGGCGTTGAGAAGCTCCTCGGGAGACTGCTGCAGAAAAAACCGCCAGACCATGATGCCGATCACTGCCACCGCAAGCAGGATCAATAAGGCCAGCAGTCTGCGCAGGTTAAGCATTCTTGCCCCCTAGCTTGAGCGATTTTATAGCACCACAACCGAGCATTGTAGATATTTTTTAACTATCAAGCTTCAAAGTAACGACAGGTAAGCTCGTCCCAATGCCCCGTCTGCTTTAACAACAGATCGCAAATTTCCCTTACGGCGCCGCGCCCCCCAGGCTTTGAGGTGACAAAATCGACCAATGGCAGCAAGTCGGGGACCGCATCGGCTACGGTTGCGCTGAAACCGACCCGCCGCAGAATCGGCAGGTCGACCACATCATCGCCAACATAGGCGACCTGGTCATCGCAAAGGCCCTGATCGGCGAGAATCTCCTCATAGGGGCCAAGCTTGGTCAAGGCTTTCTGGTAGAGGATTTCAATCCCCAGTTCAGCTGCTCGCTTAACGACCACTTCAGACTGGCGCCCAGTAATGATTCCGACCTGAATTCCGGCCCGTTGCAGCAATTTCAGCCCATGTCCGTCTTTGACGTCAAAGGCTTTCAATTCATTGCCCTGACAGTCGTAAATAATCCGTCCATCGGTCAGCACGCCATCGACATCGAGCAGCAGCAGTTTAATTTTCTTGAGTTTTTCCTGCATCAGACGACCCCCGACTTAAGCAGGTCGTGCAGGTGTACAACACCGACCGGAATCGTTCCCTCGTCATCATCGAAGACGAATAACGAAGTAATCGAGTGTGACTCCATAATCTGCAGCGCTTTGGCCGCCAGATTCCGACGCAAAATCCGCTTCGGCGAGCGGGTCATCACCTCTGAAATCGGCAGTTGCAAGCTTTCCAGACCCTTTTCCATGATACGCCGCAGGTCACCGTCGGTAAACACGCCGAGCAGGTTTTTCTCAGCATCGACAATCCCGGTCACCCCCAGCTTTTTGCTGGTAATTTCGAACAGGGCGTTACGCAACAAGGTCTGCGGCGCCACCAAAGGCACATCTTTACCGGTGTGCATCAGATCTTCCACCCGCAGCAGTAGTTTTTTGCCGAGGGTGCCACCGGGATGAAAAAGCGCAAAGTCTTCGGCCTTGAAGCCTCGCTCCACCAGCAGCGCGACCGCCAATGCGTCTCCCATCGCCAGGGTCGCGGTCGTACTGGCTGTCGGTGCCAGCCCGAGAGGACAGGCTTCTTCAGCAACGCTGATATCCAGATGCACATCCCCGGCTATTGCCAGAGTACTCTTGGGATTCCCGGACATTGACACCAGCGGCAGTCCCATCCGCTTGATGACCGGCAGAATTCGGCAGACCTCTTCGGTTTCTCCGGAGTTGGAAATGGCAATCACCACATCCCCTTTGGCCAGCATGCCGAGATCGCCATGAATCCCTTCAGCGGGATGGAGAAAAAAGGTTGGCGTACCGGTCGAAGCCATGGTCGCGGCAATCTTCTGGCAGATCAACCCGGACTTACCCATGCCGGTGACCACCACCTTCCCCTGGCAGGCCAGGATCAATTCCACCGCCTTGGAAAAATCTCCATTGAGCCGGGACTTCAAGGCTAAAATTGCATCGGCTTCGATCTGCAAAACATCTTTGGCGGTCTCGATCAGCAACTCTCTGCTCCTGCGCATTCCTGCTTGAAAATGGCATCGATTGCCAACACCTGCTGTAGCATCGCCTTGACTTGATCAAGCGGCAGCGAGTTCGGGCCATCGCAGAGGGCTTGGTCGGGGTTTTCATGAACTTCCCAGAACAACCCATCTATGCCGGTCGCTGCGGCAGCGCGAGACAAGGCGCCAACATATTGACGCTGACCTGAGGAAGCACCGCCGGCACCGCCAGGCAGCTGCACCGAGTGGGTGGCATCAAAAATCACCGGGTAACCCATCTCACGCATGATCACCAGAGAACGCATGTCGGTGACCAGGTTGTTGTAACCGAAAGAAGCCCCGCGCTCAGTCAGCAGAACCTGATCATTGCCGGTCGAGACAATTTTGTTGATGCCATGCTCAACATCCCAGGGCGCCAAGAACTGCCCCTTTTTCAGGTTGATCGGCTTGCCGGTCTTTCCGGCTGCGACCAACAGGTCGGTCTGGCGGCTTAAAAAGGCCGGGACCTGCAGAATATCCAGGACATCGGCAGCGGCCGCGACCTGGCTGACGTCATGCACATCGGAGATCACCGGAAGGGCAAACTGGGTACGGACCTTTTCGAGAATCCGCAAACCCTCGTCGATTCCAGGGCCACGATAAGAACTGACCGAAGTGCGATTGGCCTTGTCATAAGATGCCTTGAAAATCAGTCCGCAACCAAGCTCGCTGGTGAGGACTTTGAGCCGCTCGGCAATCCGCAGGGTCATCGCCTCATCTTCAATGGCACAGGGGCCGGCGATGAGAACGAGCGGCTGTTGGCCGCCGAAGCAGGTGGAGCCGACTGGAATTTGCTTCATCATGGCTTACTCCTGATGCTGCTTGAGACAGGCGCCAACAAAAGATTCGAACAAGGGATGAGGATCCATCGGCCGGCTACGGAATTCCGGGTGAAACTGGCAACCTAGGAACCAGGGATGCTCGGCCAGCTCAACAATCTCGACCAGATCGGACTCAGGATTAACCCCGGAGATCACCAACCCGCTCTCAGCCAACTGTTCGCGGTAGACGTTGTTGAATTCAAAGCGGTGGCGATGACGGTCAGCAATATTTTTCTGCCCGTAAATCCGCCGCGCCAGGGTATTTTCCACCAGGGTGCAGGGGTAGGAACCGAGCCGCATCGTACCGCCCTTGGAACGGACCCCCTTTTGACTTTCCATCAGATCGATCACCGCATGTTCCGCCGTTTCGTTAAATTCACGCGAATAGGCATTTTCGATGCCGCAAACGTGGCGAGCATACTCGACCACAGCCATCTGCATCCCCAGACAGATGCCGAAAAACGGAATCTGGTTTTCCCGGGCATGTTTGATAGCGGCAATTTTCCCCTCACTGCCGCGCTCGCCGAAGCCACCCGGCACCAGAATCCCGTCAACCTTGTCGAAGGTGCCGTTGATACCGTGGCGCTCAATCGCTTCGGAATCAACATAAGTCAGATTAACCTTGCAGTTATTGGCGATGCCGCCATGGGTCAGTGCCTCTGCCAGTGACTTATAGCTTTCTGTCAACTCGACATATTTGCCGACAATAGCGATGTTGGTCTCTTTGGCCGGCTCCTTGACCCGCGAAACGATCCGCTCCCAAGGGGCCAGATCGGGAGCCTTGGTCCAGATATTCAAGTATTCGACAATCCGTTCATCCAAACCCTGCTCGTGAAACTCCTTGGGGACCTCATAAATCGAGGAGACATCGCGGGCGGTGATAACCGCTTCATCCGGCACATTGCAAAACAGCGCAATTTTTCCCTTCATATCATGGGGGATTTCCCGGTCACAGCGACAGAGCAGAATATCGGGCTGGATGCCGATCTCACGCAGCTCCTTAACGCTGTGTTGGGTCGGTTTGGTTTTCAGTTCGCCGGCGGTTGGAATATATGGTACCAGGGTCAGGTGGATATAAAGGACATTGTCGCGGCCCCGGTCGGAACGGAACTGCCGGATCGCCTCGAGAAATGGCAGCGACTCGATATCACCAACGGTCCCGCCGATCTCGACGATGGCGATATCCACCCCCTTGGCATTATCGAGAATCTTTTGCTTGATCTCGTTGGTGATGTGCGGGATGACCTGCACGGTACCACCAAGATAATCCCCCCGGCGCTCTTTACGAATGACCGAATCATAAACCTGACCAGTGGTAAAGTTTGATTTGCGGGAGAGTTTGGCCGAGGTATAGCGCTCGTAATGCCCCAGGTCGAGATCGGTTTCAGCACCATCATCAGTGACGAAAACCTCGCCATGCTGAAAGGGACTCATGGTCCCGGGATCGACGTTGATATAGGGGTCCATCTTCTGCATCGAAACCTTCAGCCCGCGGGCCTCCATCAGTGCACCGATCGATGCCGCCGCCAAGCCCTTACCGAGTGAAGAAACCACCCCACCGGTGACAAAGAGAAACTTCGTCTTCATCGTCAATCCTGCTCCTTGAATAATATGTGATAACCCGCCCGACTGATAACCTAAAAGCCTGAGCTACAGAACCTTCCGAAGGCGGGCGAAAGACTGATTCTACACAGAAACAGGAGCGAAGAAAACCCCGATCATGCAAAAAACCGTCCATTCTCGTTAAATGCGAATAAGGTACTGTTTTCGCTAGTTGTTTTTCACAGTCATTAACCGGGCAACCCGTTCCAGATCCTCAGGGGTATCGACCCCGTGGCAATCGAATTCGGTTTCCGCCACATGCAGCCTCACGCCATGCTCAAGAGCCCGCAGTTGTTCAAGATTTTCCAATTCTTCCAATGGGGTTTTCGGCAGGGTCGGATACTGCAACAAAAACTCGCGCCGGTACACATAGAGACCGATATGCCGAAAATAACCGAGTTGCGACAATTGTTCGGCCAACTGTTCGCGGGTCAGATCTCGCGCCCAGGGAATCGGCGCGCGCGAAAAATAAAGGGCCAAGCCTTGATAGTCCTTGACTACCTTGACCACGTTGGGGCTGAACAGGTCGTCAATCTGCTCAATACGGCCAGCCAGAGTCCCCATTTTAATACTTGCATCCTGCTGGAGTGGCGCCACGGCCTGATCGATCATCTGCGGGTCGAGCAATGGCTCATCGCCCTGCACGTTGACAATCAGCTCGGCGTCGATCCGGGCGGCAACTTCGGCCAACCGATCGGTTCCGGTGGGATGGTCGGCCCGGGTCAACAGCACCTCACCACCGAAATCCCTTACTACAGTTTCAATCCGGCTATCATCAGTAGCGACGATCACCCGTTCGACACTGGTTGCCTGTCCAACCTGGCGGCAGACATGCTGAATCATGGGCAGACCGTTAATCAATGCCAGCGGTTTACCAGGAAAACGGCTCGACGCGTAGCGGGCTGGGATGATCGCGGTCGCTTTTTCCATACTGATGTCCTTTGCTTTAACATTGCCCAAAATGAACGATACTTGCGCGAATCAGCGGGTATGTCAATCGACAATTCCAAGCGGCGCCACGACAGCCACTTCAGACCTCTCGGGGGAGAATTAATCGTGCGATCCGCTTGGTCAGAGAATAGATCCGCTTCAGTTTGTCGGTGACCTCAAATTCCATCTGCAAAGTTTCTAGCCGCTCCAGACCACTGGCCGCCAGGCTCTCAGACTTACGTCGGAAGGCAGCTTCAACTCCCTGATTGATCGCGTTACGTAGCGCAATCACTTCCTGAGCTGCCCGCTGGTCATTATCGACAATGGCTCGAACCGAGGCCTCCAAAGCAAGGTAAACCTCTTCATGCAGGGTTGAAAGAATGATCAGTGTGGTCTCACTTGGCTGAAGATTGTGCTGAATCATCTTTAAGCCGAGTTCAGACAAGTCGGTTTCCAGCACATCACCAATACTTTCCAGAGTATCCGTAGCCTGCGACAGCTGGTAATACTCCTGCGCTTCAGCATTGGTCAGCTGCCGTTTTCCAACCCTACTCAGATAGGCAATAATTTCAGCATGCAGAATATCCGCCGCATCGTCCGCTTTTTCGATCTCGCGAAACATTTCGATATCGCGGTTCTCTAATGCCCGGCGCGACATTGCCAGCATCAACTGAATCTGTTGCCCTAACTGGCCAATCTCCAACCGGACCAGATTGAGAGCCGCAGTCGGAGTGTCAAGCAGCTGTTCATCGAGATACTTCGGTTTAACGATCGCCTGCCCAACCTTCCGCTCTCGTTCCGGGACCAATCGGGTCACCAGCCTGGCCAACAGGGGAGTAAAGCCGATAAACAGCAAGGTATTGGCAACATTAAACAAGCTGTTGGCATTGGCAATCTGCCGCGGGGTTTCTGCGGCCTTTCTGGCAAAACCGATCAGCTCTGGATGCTGTGGAGAAACCTGCAGGGCCAGGGTCGCCAACTGATCGACAAAGCCGATCCAGATCAGGACTCCAGCAAGATTAAAAATGACATGCACCACCGCCGCTCGCACCGCTTGCCGGGGTTTCCCAAGTGAAGCGAGTAACGCTGTGACACAGGTGCCGATATTGGCTCCAAGGGCGAGGGCTATCCCCGCCGGCAGGGCGATAAACCCCTGACTGGCCATGACGATGACAATTCCGGTGGTTGCCGATGAGGATTGCACCAGAGCAGTAAACAAGCCCCCGACCAAAATACCGAAGAAGGGATTCTCCATCTGCACCATCAACTCGAGAAAGGGTTGAAAGCTGCGCAGCGGATGCATGGTTTCGCTCATAACGTTCATGCCGAAGAAGACCAACCCCAGCCCCAGCAGAATGCCACCGTAATGCTTGAACCTCTCCTGGCGGGACAGAAACAGACAGGCGAAACCGACCGCGATAAACGCCAAAGCCAGCTTGGTAACTTTAAAGGCCACGATTTGCGCAGTGATCGTGGTGCCGATGTTCGCCCCCATGATGACGCCGATCGACTGGCCGAGGCTCATCAGCCCGGCACTGACGAAACCGACCACCAGCACCGTGGTAACCGACGAGGACTGGATCACCGCAGTCACCAGGGCGCCAACGATCGCACCGCTAAAGCGGTTGGAAGTCAGCTTGGCCAGAATGCCCTGCAACTGTGCCCCGGCAGCGGCCTTGAGGGAATCGGTCATCTGCTCCATACCGAGCAGAAACAGTGCCAGTCCACCGAAAACCCCCATGGTCATGCTGCCCCAGGCCAGTTCAGCAGGAGGGATATCAGCCGCCCAAAGAATCAGCGGGAAAAATAACCAAGGTAAAAGAAGGGTAATTTTTTGCAGAGATGATCGGCCGATACTCATAGTTCTGTCTCCTGATCGATACAGGCTCTGAACTATCAAGTATAACTGACTTTCA
>CAMYNC010000049.1:23481-32739 GCA_947259685.1 uncultured Desulfuromonadales bacterium
AATATCGCTTAATCAGGCTTTCGCCGCTCAACAAGCAGCAACAGCAACAAGGTACAACCACTAATCAGCAAACAAAAGAGCGCAAACAGATCGCCGAAGCGAGTATATAAGGTCGGTTCACTCCCCAGCCCAACCGAGCCAGTTAAGGCCGCCGCTTCAAAAAGGGGGCCCGCTAACTCGATCTCACCCGAAGGAGCGATCAGTGCGGAAATTCCGGTGTTGGCTGCCCGAGCAATCCAAATACGGTTTTCGATCGCGCGAAAGCGCGTCATCGCCAAGTGCTGGTAAGGGGCGGAGGAACGCCCAAACCAGGCATCATTGGTCAGGTTGACCAGCAAGCTGCTCCCCTGCCGGACATAATCGCGCGCCAGCTCTGGGAAAATCGCTTCGTAACAAACCAGCACTCCAAGCTTATGCCCGTTCAGCGGTAGCGGGTTAACCACCCCTGGAGAGAAGTCGCCGACGCCGACCACCAGCTTATTGATAAACGAAAGGATACTGCCGAGGGGTACATATTCACCGAAGGGCACCAGATGGATCTTGTCGGAGCGGCCAAGCTCCCGGCCCTCTGGCGAAAGCAGGAAAGCGCTGTTGAAATAGCGGTATTTTTCGGCAGAGGTCTGCTCGTAGGCCGGACTGCCGACCAGCAAATAACTCTGGGTTTGCAGGGGCACCTGACGAACCTGATCAGCCAGGTCGAAAGGATCCTGCAGAAAAAACGGCGTTGCTGCTTCCGGCCAGATGATCAGCTGCGGACCCTCCTCCGCAGCTGCCAAGGAAAGTTGCTGATATGTTTCGATGGTCGCCTGGCGATGTTGTGGATTCCATTTGATCGACTGATCAATATTTCCCTGTACCAGCGACAGCAAGAGCTGATCTTCGCGCTGATCGAGCGGCTGCTGCAGTCGCCAGAACCCGTAGCCGAAGTGACTCAAGCAAACCAGCAGAGTGGCCGCAACCCCGAGCCAGGCAATTTTTTGCCGTGGGCAGCGCAAAACCCAAGCGATGGCACAATTAACCGCCACCAGCAACAAACTGACCCCGTACACCCCGGTGACATCTGCGCTTTGAATCGCAGTACTAAAATTTTGCTGCGAGTAACCGAGCAGAGCCCAGGGAAAGCCGGTCAACAGTAAGCCACGGAGATATTCCAAGGCCACCCAGAGGATCGGCAACGTCAGAAGAACAGGTAATTTCAGACCAGCTTCCAGCCGACAACTGGCCCAGGTGGCAACCGCGAAAAATCCAGCGAGATAGAGAACCAAGAACAGGTAGGCAAACAGTGAGGGCAGCGGATGCAGACCACCATAGGTGGTCATGACAATATTCAACCAGTAGAGGACCGCGGAAAAAAACCCGAAACCGGCTGAAAATCCAGCTGCAAAAGGACGCTGCCGCATTACCAGCAGCAGCGGAACCAAGGCAATCCAGGCCAGTGGATAAAGGTCCGGGCGGGGAAAAGCTATCGCTAACAGCAGCCCTGAGCCGGCCGAAATCAGGCAGGTACGATCAAAACGAGGCATGCGAATCAGTTATCGACTGCGGCAGTAGAGTTGTCGTTGGCAATGATTCTCAGTTGGCGAATAGCCCGTTGATCGCCGAGCACGACCAACATTTCCAGTTCACCGATATTGACCCGTTCACCGGCAGCCGGCACCCGCCCCAGCTGTTCAACCACATAGCCGCCAACGGTGTCGAATTTTTCCCGCTCCACGGCAACGTCAAACTGTTCTTCAAAATCTTCAATATTCAAGCGACCGTCGACCAGCACACTGCCGTTCGGTTCTTCGACAATCCATTCTTCCTCCAGGTCATATTCGTCCTGAATATCGCCGACGATTTCTTCAATCAGGTCCTCAATCGTCACCAGCCCGGAGGTTCCGCCGTATTCATCAATGATAATTGCGATATGCACGCGGGTTTCGCGGAACTCTTTGAGCAGCTCACTGACCAGCTTCGATTCCGGGACCAGCAAAGGAGGCCGCAGGACATCTTCGAGGGGGATATCATCGAGGGGCTGGCCCCAGTAACGGAGCAGATCTTTTGCGTAAATCAGGCCGATAATATTATCGTTATTTTCTCGATAGATCGGAATCCGCGAGTGCCCAGACTTAAGAATTGCCTTCAGAATATTACTGAGCGGCTGTTCGCAGTCGGCACAGACCATATCGGTCCGCGGGACCATGATTTCGCGGACGATGGTTTCATCCAGTTCCAGGATCGACTGGAGCATGCCTCCTTCCTCTTGGTCGATGATCCCCTGCTGCTCAGAAGCATCGATCAGCTCCTGAAGTTCCTCTTCGGAACTGGCTTGCGGTCGATGCCGGAACAGTTGCCGCAGCCGGGACGACCAGTTTCCGGAATCCTGCGAATTATCGCTTTCCACGCTTGATCCTCGCTTCAATTCGGTACATAGCCATGAGTGGCCAGAAACTCTTGCTTCAACAGATCGAAAACTTCCCGTTCCCGCGCTTCCATCTGCGCTGCCTGTTCAGCTGTGCCCCGCTCGTGGTCATAACCAATCAGGTGCAAAATACCGTGCAATAACAAAAAAACCAATTCATGTTCAAAAGGGATCCGAGCTTCTGCAGCATCGCTGGCGGCCCGTTCGGCCGAGATGACCACATCGCCAAGCAAGGTTGGCACCAGCGCCGCCCCCTCGCCCTCCTGCATGGCAAAGGAGATAACATTGGTCGGCCGATCCCGCTGCAGATAATCGCGATTAATCTCCTGAATCCCGTTATTATCGAGAATCAGAATCGACAGTTCCGCCTCAGGATATGCCAAGACGTTTAAGATCTTCTGCGCTATCTTTCGCAGCGGGCGCTTCAGGATCTTTTGTTTCTTCTGGCGGTTCTCGATCTGAATTCTCATGTTTTCCCAATGGTTTCTCGAAACTTGGCTCTTTGTCGCACCGGTCATTTTTTTCCCGAACAATGTGTACCGGCTCCGGGTAATCAACCCGGTGATGGAATGAACCGGCCAGGACCCGGTTGAAGCTCTTGGCGATCAGATGAAGGTCCTTCAGGGTTAGCTCACACTCATCCAGCTGGCCATCAATAAAAATATTATTAATCAATTTCTGAACCATTCCCTGAATCCGCGCCGGAGTCGGGTCCTGCAGGGTCCGGCTGGCCGCCTCAATGGCATCAGCCAGCATGATCAGGGCCGCTTCCCGGGTCTGCGGTTTGGGGCCATGATAACGATAATCCCGCTCATCCGGCTGGGGCAGGTCGGCGTCGGTCTGGGTTTTAGCCCGATCATAAAAGAATTTGATCAGCGCGGTGCCATGATGCTGCTGGATAATATCGATCAACTCGGCACCCAGCCTATGTTCTCGAGCCAGCTCGACGCCATCCTTGACATGCGAGGTCAGAATCAGGCCGCTCATGGATGGGGCCAGCTTGTCATGTCGATTTCTCTGCCCGCCCGAATTTTCGATGAAATAGAGCGGTTTCTTGACTTTGCCGATGTCGTGGTAATAGGCGGCCACCCGTGCCAGCAACGGATTGGCACTAATCGCCTCGGCGGCGGACTCGACCAGATTGCCGACCAGAATTGAATGATGATAGGTTCCTGGCGCCTCGACCATCAGTTGCCGCAAAATCGGCGAGTTCATATTCGCCAGTTCCAGCAGTTTAATGTCGGTGGTGTATTTAAAAAAGGATTCCACCAAGGGGATCGTGCCGTTGACGAAAACCGCACTGAGCAGCCCGCCGAATAAACCAAAACAGACTTTCCAGGCCAGTTGCAATTCCAGGCTGCGCCCGGCAAGAAAATGAATCCCGATCAACAGTGCGGCGTTGGTCAATCCCACCCACATCCCTGCGGTGTAAAGGGAGGTCCGCTCCTGGCATTGGCGCACGCCATTGGCCCCAACCAGGCCACTGGCCAGGGCATAAAGTGCCATGAACAGACTGTTGCCGAACAGCACCCCAACCAGCAGACCACAGAGAACTGCGAACAGCAGAGCGATCTCCGAGTTGAGAACGATCCGCACCAGCATTGCCCCCATAGCGAAAGGAATCGCGTAGTAATAAGCGGTGGAATCGACATAGGCGAAGGTATTGCCAAGCCCGGTAGCAATGAAAATAGCGACCTTAATCAACGCAAACAGCGCCAAAAAGACCGCCGACAGAAACAGCAGATCGCGCGAATCGGGACGGAACTTGCGGATGTTCCCTTGGGCGAAGTGAAAGCCGATATAGATGATCAGCAGAATACAGATCAACAAACCCATCGCCGTCTGTAAACTGCGGTTGTCACGACCGGAGTCGCGGATCGCCCGCAACTTCATAATCTGATCGGCCGTCAAGCGTTCTCCCTCGCGGACGATCATCTCACCTTTTTTCACCTGAAAAAGCACCGGCTTGACCTCATTCTTGGCTTGCTGGCGACGCTTTTCAGTTTCCTGTTGATTGTAAGTCAGGTTGGGGCGCAGCTGCTGTTGGACCAGTTTCAACAGGGTCTGATGCTGCACAGCGTTCAGGTTGGGAATCTCGCTGAGCAGCTGCTTGGCCTGCTCCAGAGCCTCACTCAGACCGGTCGCTTGAGAAGCACGGTTTTCTTTGAGGGTCTCACCGCCAACCAGTGCCTGGACCAGGATGCCACGCTCCTTGTCTGCTTGAAAAACCTGCAGGTTGGCAACAATCGGCTGGTTAAAAACCTTACTGAGTAAATTTCCAGCCAACTCCGAGATCTGTTGATCGTACGGCAGTTGCAGCAGAGCCTGATATTCGGCGAGGGTCAGCGGCACCCCGAAATCAGACTCCAATTGCGGCAACAACTCCTCCTGCATCGGCGGCTCAAAGCCGGTCTGTGCATACTGCAGCAAGGTCAGGCCCTGGCGGAGTCGGTCGACCGCTTTGCCACCGGCAGTGGTATCAAAATCGTAGACCGGCGGTACCGCGGCCCAAGCCTCTTCACGTTTGGCCTCGGTCAGGGGTGTGTCTTCAACCAATAGCTCCCGCGGCGACTTAATATCGCGCGAGGCAATATCGCCCGGTGAATGATAATCGGGAATAAACCCGCCTTTGGGAACAATAATCAGCGTCAGCAATAAGCCGAGAGCCAGCAGCAGCCAGAAGCCGAAGTTGCCCTTGCGCCGATTACGCAGACCCTGCATGCCATCACCAATAACCGTCGAACGCCGGCGACGGATTTTTTCCCGCTCTTTTTTCGTCATAATCCCTCAAGTCCCGATTTAAAAATCGAAACTAGCCTAGCCCCCGACGTCCAGACTTGAGCACCCGACGTTCGGCAATCTGGTAGGCCTGGACAATTGACTGCACAATCGGATGCCGCACCACATCAACATCAGTAAACTGGCTGAAAGCGATGCCAGGCACCCCTTCGAGGACCTCCATCGCATGCAGCAACCCCGAGTGTGCATCACGCGGCAGATCGATCTGGGTGACATCACCGGTGACAACCGCCCGGCTGCCGAAGCCGAGTCGGGTGAGAAACATCTTCATCTGCTCGGCGGTAGTATTTTGCGCTTCGTCCAGAATCACAAAAGCATCGTTAAGCGTTCGCCCACGCATAAAAGCCAAGGGTGCCACCTCGACAACCCCGGTATCGACCAGGTTGCGGGCTTTTTCCAATTCGATCATATCGTAGAGCGCATCATAGAGCGGTCGTAAATAGGGATTGACCTTTTCCGCCAGATCACCAGGCAAAAAGCCGAGCTTCTCACCCGCCTCGACCGCCGGGCGCACCAGCATGATACGACTGACCTCTTTGCGCATCAGGGCGGCAACGCCCATCGCCATCGCCAAATAGGTTTTTCCGGTGCCCGCCGGACCGATACCGAAAACCACGTGGTTCTGACGGATGTTGTCGATATAGGTTTTTTGCGCCAGGCTTTTCGGTGCAATGATTTTCTTGCGGGCCGAAACAAAAACCGTGTCGAAAAAGATATCTTTGAGGTTGGTCGTCGAATCGCTGGAAAGAATCCGGATGGCATAATCAATGTCGGCCGGATAGAGCGGCATTCCCTCGCGCAGCAAAGCACAGAGTTCTTCTAGCAAGCGAACCGCAATCTGGACCTGTGGCTCTTCCCCAGACAGGTGAAGACAGGTCCCCTTGCTGCCGAGACGAACACCAAGCTTTTTTTCGATCAGCTTGAGATGCTGGTTCTGCTGGCCAAACAGTTGGGCAGCCAGCACAGCATCTTCAACCTCGAACAGTTCGCGAGGACTCATAAATGATATGTACCTGATTTAAGCATGAATTCACGGTCCAAACCCTAGCACCAAAAGTCTCTCATTGCAAGATGCTGCAGAGGCAAGTGCTTCAGCCTCAGCCTAATGGTGTTTTTTGCTATAACCTGACTCCGCGAGTAGCCCTGGCCAAGAGCACAAGTCATTGAATTGTCTGCGCACTCCAATAATCGCCGCTGAACCTTAGGGAGCAACGAAGATTTTGTTTTACTCATTCAATCCAAACACTTACAATCTGCATCCACCGTTTACCCACGGAGTCAGGTATAATAAAATCCGGCAACGAACCTAGACCACTTTTTTTGGGGGCCACTTGAACCCGGCAAGTAAACTACAGGCGTTAACCGATCAGCAAAATCAGCGCCTGATTGATTTTATTTATGAGCTGAATATCGCTCGACGGAATCTGTCACTTTACCCGCCCGAGCACCCGCGGATCGCCATCAGTCACAAAAAAGCCCTGGAGCTGCTGCATTTGCTGCTCGAACAAAGAGGCGAACTCCACCTCGGCGTGGCTCCTGAGGCCTTGATGCTTGATCAGCAGTGGTTGGACAAAGAGAATCGGACGTTTCAGGATTTTGCCGGTTTTTTGTATTCCCTGGGGATCGCTGTGCTCGGCTTCAGTCGGGGGATCACCTTTGCGCAACTGTTCAGGCTCAATCAGTTGCTGCGTTCTGAACGAGAGGTTATCGATGCCTGCGGCGGCTACTCTGAGTTACTACGCCAGCAGCAGATCGACCAGGTTGAGATCACGCCGATCGACTATGCCGCTTTTCAACGTAGCGACAGCAGCCAGGCAGCTGAGCTCTCCGCTGACAAAAGCCATTGGGAGAATTTTCTGCAGGGACTTCTGACTGGCAACCTCGATGTGGAAGGGACCCTTTTCAACTGGCCTGAACAGCTGGATCCGACCTTGGTGGCTGAAGTTCTGAACCAGCGGCTCACTGGCGAAACTGTCCCAGGCAGGCAGGAGCAGGTGGCGGATACCTTTGTCTCCCGAATGCTGCAGAGCGGATCTGAACTGCCTCAGGCACAAAGACCAATTCAGCAGCTCCCCCTGTTGTTGGCGAAACTAACCCCGGAACTGCGCCAAAGCTTTCTCGACAGCACCTTTGAAGAGCTTGATCAGCAGCCGGATAATGCCGAAACGCTGTTAAGCAACTTCCCCAAAGATCTCTTACTGGAAACCCTTGAGAAGCAAAGCCAGCAGCAGATGAAAATATCTTCACGCCTGCTCAAGCTGGTCCAGCGACTTTCCGCTGAGCATGGTCCCTTGCTCGACAAGCACCCTGACAATGATCAACCGCTGGAAAAAGACATCATCAGAGCGCGCCTGGATGTGCTTTTCTCGGAAGAGGATCATGATCTCTACATGCCTTCTTCCTACCAGGGGGCTCTGCGCGATATCCTCGACGAAGACCTCTCTAAAATTATCCCCGAAGAGCGGAAACTGCAACTCAAAGCCTCCATTGAGGCTGAAGAGATTGAGCGTCAGTGCTGCGGGGTCATCTTCGAAATGCTCGAAAACCGCGTTTCCCTTGAGGCTGAAGCGGCCCTGCAACGGAACCTGCTTGAACTTTCACGCTTTTTTCTGGATACCGGCGACTTCGCCACCCTGCGAGAGATTTACCAAAGCTGGGCCGATTTTCTGCACAGTGGTCGCTCAACCGCGACGATCTTCGATGAGCAGGTGCTGGCCAATCACACCCAGCTGAGTTTTATAGTCGAGGTCCTTGACGGAATCGAGCTGTGGGGGAAGGAAAAAGCCTCCGAATTGATTGACTATGTTGCGGTGGTCGGTGGTTCCTACAGCGAACCTCTGATAGAACGACTGGCCAACGAACCAAAACGCGCGCTGCGTTGGGTTTGGATGGAGTGCCTGGAACGGATCGGTGCCGATGCAACGCAAATGATCACTGAGGCTTTGAACGATGAGCGCTGGTACCTGGTGCGCAATCTACTGGTCGTGCTCGGCCAGCAGCCAGAGAGTCCGGCATTGAAAATTGTCCATCAATTTATCGACCACCCCCATCCGCGAGTCCGTCAGGAAGCGATGCGGTTGTTGTTCCGCGTCAATCCGGCGACTGCTAATCGCCAGCTGCTCAAAGAACTTTCCAGCCAGAATCCTGACAACCTACAAGCAGCAGCTCAGGTTGCCGATCTGAGTCAGGATCCGGCCGTTTTGTTCCGGCTGCATGAACTTTTACAAAAAAAAATCTCTTCCGATCTCGACCTCGAAGTCAGAATTCAATTTCTGAGCTGTCTCGCAAGAATCGGCCACGAAACCAGCCTGACAGTCCTACGAAAATTGCTGAGTCAAAACCGCCTGTTCCTTAACCGCCGGCAAAAACGCTTTCAGCAGGAAATTATTCTCAGTATCGCCAGATTTCCCTACCGTCTGGCGGAGCCCTTCTTACAGCAACTTGCCAGCGGCCGACAAGGAGTTCTGGCGAAACTGGCCAGACAGCAGCTTTTGCAGCTGCAGAGGATTGAAGCATGAGCTCTGCTGAACAGAAACAGGTCCAACTTTTGATCCGCCAGTTGACAACAGCGGCGACCAACGCTGCGCTTTATCAACTTGACCACTTGCAGGTCCAGCGACTCTGCCGGCAGGCGCTGCAGGAAGCCAAAAGCCTATTGAATAAGCATGAGACATTGACTTTCAAAGTTATTGATGGCCGCTTGATTTTTGCCAACCAGCCGGTGCCGCAAAACCTTGCGGTACAACGTCTGCTGCGCGCTTTGCAGGCTAAAGGGATCAGTCATCTACAAATCGAGACGGGGGTTTACGCCGAAGAATTGATCAATCTGGTCGGCCTGTTGAGCAAGCGGTCCAGCAATCAGCAGGAGGTCAGCGACAGCGAACATATCAAGTTCGGCAAGGTGGCCGTCCGCCACCGGGACGCAGGGGTGGCCGAAGCCGCCTTTTTGCAGCTGGCCCAGATTGCCGACGATGAGCTTGATAAATTTATGGAAATATACGACAGCGTGCGGACCAACAAACAACTCAACATCAACGGCATCAACGATATCGTCA
>CAMYNC010000049.1:32756-52659 GCA_947259685.1 uncultured Desulfuromonadales bacterium
TCGTTCAGCAGCCAGAGTGAAGCCTTTTTAGCCATTGCTCCGCTGCGGTCGATGGACGAATATACCTACACCCACTCCACCAACATCTGTCTGCTTAATCTGGCCCAGGCACGGCTGCTCGGGATTGAAGGGCCGCTCTTAACCGATATCGGCATCGCCGCCATGCTGCACGATGTCGGAAAGATGTTTGTTTCGCCAAATATTCTCGGTAAACGTGGCGCTCTGGATGAAGAAGAATGGGAGATTATGCAACAGCATCCAGTGCTGGGTGCAGAGTACCTGCTCGGCACCCCTGGCGTTCCCCGACTGGCAATCATTACTGCATTTGAACATCACATGCGCTATGACGGCAGCGGCTATCCCCAACCCAGTCGCCCATGGAAGCAGAACCTCTGTTCATACATGACAGCAATTTCAGACACTTACGATGCAATGCGGACTCATCGCAGTTACGAAGAATCGCTATCGCTAAAAGAGATTACTGACATCATGCTCAAATTAAGTGGGAATAAACTACACCCCCAACTGACCTATGGTTTCCTCCAGGTTCTCAATAAACTGGACAAAAGCCGCAGCGTTGCGACTCAGGCAGGTATTTCCTAAAATTCTCGTGAAATGTTACTATTCTGAAGGCAGGCAATAAACTTGAAACTCGCAGGCGATACGCAGCAGGGGGTCAATTGACATTGCAGGACAAATCGAGATCAGGACCAGATCTGGACACCCAGCTTCTATCTGATTTCATTTACGAACTGAATATTTCCCGCCGTCATCTTTCCACCTACCCGCCCGGCCACCCGATGATCGCCAGTTCGACCGAAAAGGTTCTGGCCTTGCTTGACCAGCTTTTCGAGTTCAATGAAACGCTGACCCTCGGGATTTCCAGCAATGCGCTGATGTTCGAACAGAACTGGCTGGACAAAAACAACCCGGTGTATCGGGATTTCGCCACGGCACTGTCCAAGGTTGGGGTCGCTGCCATCCATTTCCATCGTCAACCAACGGCCAGTGAACTGGTCAGCGTCAACCAGTTACTGCGTGCCGACCGTCAGACCATTGCCGCCAGTGGCGGATTTGACAGCCTGCTGCAACAATTGCAGGTCAGCCATATCGATATCACTGCTCTCGATTACCGCAGCCTGCACGCCACAGATGAAGACCGGCTGGAAATCAGTGCTGAAGCATTGCCCCTCTGGCAGGATTTTCTCGCTGGCCTGCTCAGCGATTCTCTCGATCCGACCTTTGGGAAAAGATCAAGCATTGAAAATTTTGACCCGAAGATCGTCGCTGAGATTCTCAACCAGAAGTTTACCGGCGAGACAGAGCAAAAGGAACAACACTACGAGAAGGCAATCACTTCTTTTATCGGCAAACTACAGAACCTTGATCAGACTGCCGAGCTGAGCAATCAGCTCGGCAATCTGATCAACCAGTTAACTCCGGAACTGAAACGCCAGTTCCTCGGCAGCACCTTTCAGAACCTTGCTGAGCATCAGGTCATCGGCAAACAGGTTCTGGAAAGCTTCCCGCCAGAGTTAGTGCTTGAATCGCTGCAAGAAGTGAATCAAGACCGCTTGAAGATTTCTGACACGATGCTGAACCTGCTCGGAAAGCTCTCCAGTCACCACCAGGGCAGCGACCAGCAATCCATGACCAGCGGCCAGCAGCAACAAACAGATGATGCCGCCCAGCAATTGCGCACCATCTTTCGCGAAGAGGCAAGCGAAAAGTTTACCCCTGCAAGCTACCAGCAAGCTCTCGATCGGATCGTTTCCTTCGACCGGGAACTGCAACTCCCTGAAGATCAGGTGGCAGAGCTGTTACAAGGTCTGGCGGAACTCTCCACCGAACGGCACAGCTGCGCGATCATTTTCCAACTGCTGGCGGGCGATTTAACCGCTGAACAGATCGCCGGACTGCAACATAACCTGATCGATCTGGCACACTATTTTTTAGAGGTTGGTGATTTCGTCGGTTTAAAAGACCTGCATTGCGCCCTGCTGGAATATCGGCAAGGTCCACAGCAGGATCCCCAACACAGCCAGGAACTCCTCGAAACCCTGCACGCTCCGGAGTTCCAGCAGGAGGTTTTGGAAAACCTGTCGCGTTGGGGGGAGGAGAAACAGGTTCAGATCCGTGCCTACATCCAGGCCACCGGCGAGGCCTTTGCCGAAACCCTGGTCCGCCAGCTGGCCGATGAGCCGGATAAGACCCTGCGGAGATTATATCTGAATACCCTGGTCAGCATGGGGCGCGCCTCCCAGCGCGCCATCTATGCCTCTCTGCAGGATGAACGCTGGTATCTGGTCCGCAACCTGATTGCCGTGCTGCGGCTGCAAAAAGAATCGGTCGACCTCGAGACGATCGCCCCGCTGGAGAGCCATCCTCACCTGCGCGTCAATCAGGAGGTTTTGACATTATTATTTCAGAATGACCGCAGCCGGGCCAACAGCCTGCTGCTCAAACAGCTCAACAGCAACGATCCGGCTCTGCGCAAGCACGCCATTCACCTGGCAGAGCTGAGCATCGATCCGGCAATCTCCGAGCGCCTGATCAGCCTCCTGAAGGCAGAGAAGCTGAGCGAGCAAAGCCTGCCGCTGAAACTTCAGATCATAAAAACCCTCGGCATCATCGGCCGTGAAGAGGCCCTGCCAGCGTTGAGCGAACTGCTGTTCAGTAAAAAGCTCTTCAGCTCTGCCCGGTTGCAGCAATTGCAGCTGGAAATTCTCACTCATCTGGATCGCTATCCTTTCCAGGCGGTTAGACCCTTACTACAGCAGCTGGCCCTGTCCCGCCGCGGCGAACTATCGAAACTTGCTGCCGAAAAACTCAGAGAACTGGTCAGGAGCACAGCATGAATGTGACCATAAACCAAGAGATGCTCGCCTTCATTCGCCGTCTGACCACCGCCATAGCGACTGCCAGGCTCTACGATCTACAGCATCAGCAGGTCAGCTTTCTCTGCCAGCAAGCGCTGGAGCACCTGCAACAGATTTTTCTCGAACATCAGGAAATTTCACTGATGTTGGTTGAAGATCAGTTGATTTTCGACAATGCCCCCTTAGAAACTGACTTGACCGTCAGTAAACTGATCCGGGCGTTAAAGCTAAAAGGGATCGGTCACCTAAAACTGCGCGAGGGATTACCAGAAGAAGAATTACTGCAACTGGTCGCGACCCTGATTGGCAGAGAAGCAGAAAGCCAAGAAACCACCTCCAGCGAACATGTCCGTTTCGGCCGGGTCGAAGTTCACAGTGTGCAGCAGGGTGCCGATGAAAGTACCAAGGAGCTGTTTAAGCAATTTCCCGAGCTGGCAGAGATTGAGACTGAAGAACTGGACAGGTTCATGGATCTTTACCAGGGCGTGCGGGCCGGTCGGCAACTCAACGTTCGCGGGCTAAGCGAAATTGTCGGCAGCTTCGTGAACGCCTTTTCCGAGCAGAGCAACCCCCTCCTGGCTTTGGCGCCGCTACGCAATATGGATGAATACACCTACACCCACTCGACCAATGTCTGCATTCTCAACATCGCCCAGGCACGCATGCTCGGCATTGAAGGCCAACTGCTGCACGACATCGGCATTGCCGCCATGCTGCACGATATCGGCAAGCTGTTCGTCCCTCAAGAGATCCTGCAGAAACCGGGCAAGCTAGACGACCGGGAGTGGCTGGAGATGCGCAAGCATCCGCAGCTGGGTGCCGAATACCTGGTCAACACCCCCGGCATTCCGCGGCTGGCGGTGATCACCGCCTACGAACACCACCTGCGCTACGATCAGAACGGCTACCCGGAAGTGCCGAAAAACTGGCAACAGCACCTCTGCAGCCAGATGACCACTATTTCCGATTTCTTCGATGCCCTGCGGACCAACCGTTCCTACCGGGTCGGCATGGACCTGAATAAAATTGCCGCAATCATGCTGGAAGAGGCCGGTACCGCCCTTCACCCGCTGTTGACCCGCAACCTGCTCAAAGCGGTGCAGCAGCTTGATCAGCAGGGACAGTTCGCGCTGGCCGATTAGCCCAGCACGGCACTTCGGATCCGAGCTTGCCGCCGGCCCCGGCAAAATGCTATACAAGCTCCTTCTTTCAACCTTTAACATTTCCTGGTGTGCCCATGAGCGAAGATACGAAAAAAATTATCTATTCGATGATGCGGGTCAGCAAGCATTACAATAAACAGCCGATCATCAAAGACATCTCGCTATCCTACTATTACGGTGCCAAGATCGGTGTCCTCGGTCTGAACGGCTCCGGTAAATCAACCCTGCTGCGGATCATGGCCGGGGTCGATAAAGACTTCAACGGCGAAGCGGTTCTATCCGACGGCTACTCTGTCGGCTACCTGGAGCAGGAGCCGCAACTGGATGACCATAAAACCGTGCGTGAAGTCGTCAAGGAAGGGGTGCAGGAGATCGTCGAGCTGCTGGCCGAGTTCGAGGAGATCAATAACGCCTTTGCCGATCCCGATTGCGATATGGACAAGCTGCTGGCCCGGCAGGCCGAGGTGCAGGACAAGCTGGATGCGGCCGATGCCTGGAACCTTGATTCCCGACTGGAACTGGCCGAAGAGGCGCTGCGCTGTCCGGCTCCCGAAACCTCCATCAAGACTCTCTCAGGTGGTGAAAAGCGCCGCGTCGCCCTATGCCGACTGCTGCTGCGGAAACCGGACATCCTGCTGTTGGATGAGCCGACCAACCATCTGGATGCCGAAACCGTCGCCTGGTTGGAGCAACACCTGCAGCGCTACTCCGGCACCGTTATTGCCGTGACCCACGACCGTTACTTCCTCGACAATGTTGCCGGCTGGATTCTCGAGCTGGACCGCGGTCAGGGGATCCCCTGGAAGGGCAACTATTCCAGCTGGCTGGAGCAGAAACAGGAGCGGCTGCGCAAAGAAGAGAAAGCCGAAAGCAAGCGCCAGCAGACTCTCCAGCGAGAACTGGAGTGGATCCGCATGTCGCCCAAAGGCCGTCACGCCAAAAGTCAGGCGCGCATCAGTTCTTATGAAAAACTACTCGGCAATGAAGGGCTACAGAAGGAGCAAACTCTCGAACTCTATATCCCGGCAGGTCCACGCCTCGGTGGGGTTGTCGTCGAAACCAAGGAGGTCAGCAAGGCCTTCGACGAGCGGCTGCTGATCGACAAGCTAAGTTTTAATCTGCCACCGGGCGGCATCGTCGGTGTTATCGGCCCTAATGGCGCCGGCAAGTCGACCCTGTTTAAAATGATCACGGGTCAAGAAACCGCTGATTCCGGCAGCTTCAAAGTTGGCGAAACCGTTAAGCTCGGCTACGTCGATCAAAGCCGCGCCCTGGACAGCAAAAAGACCATTTTCGAAGAGGTTACCGGTGGCCAGGATATGTTCCAGCTCGGCGGTCAAACCGTAAATTCCAGGGCTTATGTCGCCCGCTTCAACTTTTCTGGCTCCGACCAGCAGAAAAAAGTCGGCGTGCTTTCCGGCGGCGAACGCAACCGGGTGCATCTGGCTAAGATGCTCCGCGAAGAAGCCAATGTACTGCTGCTCGATGAGCCGACCAACGACTTGGATGTCAACACCCTACGGGCGCTGGAAGAGGGGCTGGAAAACTTCGGCGGCTGCGCGGTGGTGATCAGTCACGACCGCTGGTTCCTCGATCGTATCGCCACCCACATGCTCGCCTTTGAGGGGGATTCGCAGGTGGTCTGGTTCGAAGGGAATTATTCGGAATATGAAGAGGACCGCAAAAGGCGGCTCGGCAAGGATGCCGATCAGCCTCACCGGATCAGATATCGTTCCCTGACCCGGCAATAACCGGCCAGAAGCCCGATCCTGACATGGATCGGGCTTTTTACGTCAATCATCCAGCGCCCGACGCACTGCCTGCGCCAACGCATCAATGGTCACCGGCTTGTTGATAAAATTTACCTCGCTGGCCAACCCCTCCTGTTCCATCACTGTCTTTAAAGTATGGCCGGACATATACAGCACTTGCAGTTCCGGATTTTCCTGTTGCAGCGCTGCGGCCAGTTCGCAGCCTCCTTTGAGCGGTAAAACAACATCGGTCAGGAGCAGCTCGATCTCTGGATGATCCGCGAACAGAGCTTCCGCCTCCATACCATTGGCGGCAGCATAAACCTGGTAGCCTAACTCTTCAAGGCCGGTGCACATCATTTCCCGGACCATGGCTTCATCTTCAACCAACAGCAGGGTCTCGTTGCCACGTTCAAAACGGACCGTCTCCCGCTCCTCTGGGGCCATCGGGCAGAAGGTCCCGCTGCAGGGGAGCAGAATATTGAAAACCGTCCCATTCTGCGGGTGGCTCTCCACCCAGATATGCCCCTGGTGCTGTTTGACCACGTTGTAAACCGTTGCCAGCCCCAAACCGGTGCCATGATCTTCAGCCTTGGTGGTAAAAAAAGGATCAAAGATCAGTTTCTGATGATCGGGGCTGATCCCGAAACCGGTATCCGCTATTTTTAGTAATAGATAGTCTCCGCGGCAAAGCCCGGGGTAATGTTTCAGCTCTGGTTCCGTCAAGTGACGATTCGAAGTCGATAGGCTGAGGGTTCCTCCTTCAGGCATGGCATCGCGAGCGTTTATCGCCAGATTCATGATCACCTGCTCAAGCTGACTCTGATCAGCCAGCATAACGCAGGCCTGCGGATCCAGATCGGTTTCGATTTTAATTTTCTCCCCGATCACCCGCTCCAGCATCCGCGTAATTTCGAGGATTACCAGGTTCAGATTAAGCTGTTTGGGAAGGTTGATTTGTCGGCGGCTGAATCCGAGCAACTGGCGGACCAACCCGGCGGCCTTTTGGGTCGCGTCCTGAATAACGTCAAGATAGCGCCGTAATGGGTCTTCATCAGGGAGACGCAGACCGATCAGCTGGGCGTTACCGCTGATGGCGGTCAGCATATTGTTGAAATCGTGGGCAACCCCGCCGGCCAAGCGACCGAGCGATTCGAGTTTTTGCGCCTGAAAGAGTTCGTTCTGGAGACTTAATTTTTCGATTTCCGCTTCCTTGGCCGCAGTGAGCTCCTGTAAGGTGCCGATGGCATAACTGGGTTGACCCTGCTCATCACATTGGGTCTGCCCCCGTAACTGCACATAGCGCAAACCATTCGCCAGCCACAGTCGACAATCGAGGGAAAAAGGCGTCATCCGGCTGAGGGCCGCATCAAAGGTCTGCCTGACCAGCTCGCGATCTTCCAGACAGACCAGCTGTAAAAAATGCTCAAAGGCCGCCGGGAACTCCTGCGGTTTCGCGCCAAGGATACGATAAATTTCATCCGACCAGCGCAGCTGGCGGTCTTTCAGGTTCAGTTCCCAGTGTCCAAGGTGGGCAATTTGCTGTGCCTCTTTCAGCCGCTGGGCATTGAGTTTCAGCGCCTGCCGCTCCTTTCTCAGCCGCTCAATGGTCTGTTCCAGCTTGCGCGCCATGCTGGATTCATACATCCGCAGCAGCTGGTCATCGGCAGTCGGTGGCTTCTGCGGGACCTCTAACCGACCCAGATGGTAATCATCAAGGACTTCCCGAATAATCCTTAAAAACTGCTGGTTATTCTTTGGTTTGATAACGAAACGGCTGGCGCCAAGGCTCATGGCCAGATCTTCATCCTCCTGTTCGACAAAGGTCGCGGTATAAAATACAAAGGGCTGCCGGGATAGCTGGGAATCCTGTTTAACCTCCAGGCAGAGGCGAAAACCGTTCATCTCCGGCATCAAAATATCACTGATGATCAGATCGGGCAGCTCCCGCCTCGCCACTTCAAGCCCCAATTGACCATTATCGGCCAAGGCCACTTGATAGCCTTCGGCCACCAGCAGCTGCTGCAGGATGAGTTGATTGTGACGGTCATCATCGACAAGCAGGATTTTTGCCATGGTCCCCTCCTTTCTTAGATCGGCAAAAACTCGCTGATTTCAGCGACAAAGGTCTGTGGATCGATCGGCTTTTCAATATAGCCGTTGCAGCCGGCGGCCAGAATCGTTTCCCGATCACCGGCCATGGCGTAAGAGGTGACCGCGACGATCGGGATCAGTTGCAGTTCACCATCCTGTTTCAGCAGTTGCGCCACCTGGTAGCCATCCATTCCCGGCAGTTGGATATCGAGCAGAATCAGATCCGGAAGCTGCTGCTTCGCCAATTCGATCCCTTGGGCACCATTTCGCGCCTGCAACACCTGAAAATTATTTTTCTCCAGCAGAAAGGTCGTCAGGTACATGTTCTGTTCGTTGTCTTCGATCACTAGAATTTTCTGACTCATGCGTCCTCCCGCTGACCGATCGGTAGTTCGAAGGTAAAGCAGCTGCCTTTGCCAAAATGGCTGTCAACCCAAATCGAGCCGTTTAGTAATTCCAGAATTCGCTGGCAGATCGACAAGCCCAGCCCGGTCCCTTCATATTGGCGACTGGTGCCAGTGTCAATCTGTTGAAAGGGGTTGAAAAGATTCTGCAAATCAGCCTCATGGATACCGATGCCGGTATCTGAGACCGAAGTAATCAACTTGTCCGCAAGCACCCCGCAGGTAACCTTAACAGATCCAGTTTCGGTAAACTTGATGGCATTGTTCAAAAGATTGATCAGGATCTGACTGACCCGCCGGCGATCACTCACCAGCACCGCAACCTCTGGAGAAATTTCTACCTCCAGCGGCAATCCCTTCTCTTCGGCCAGCGGCCGCAGACTCTCGCAAGTTTGCTCAACCAGTTCCACCATATCAAAGGTTCGGTACTCTACCTTCAGTTCCCCAGCTTCTATTTTGGAAATGTCGAGGATATCATTGATCAAATTGAGCAGGTGCTGAGCACTGCCATTGGCCATCCGCAACTGTTTTTGCTGTTCAAAGTTCAGTGGACCGGAAAGTTCGGCGATGACCAGACCGAGAAAACCGATGATTGAATTCAGCGGTGTGCGCAGTTCATGCGACATACTGGCCAGAAATGCGCTCTTGGTGCGATTGGCCGATTCTGCCTGCTGAGTGGCATATTGCAAGGCCATTTCCATGCGACGGCGCTGCAGAGCATTGGTAAAAATCTGCCCGACCAATTCCAAGTGGTCGATTTCTGTGCGGCTCCAACCCTCACGCTCTTCGCTGGAGCTGACTCCCAGCAGGCCGATCAGTTTGCCACGAAAGAGCATCGGGACATTGACCAGGGCAGCAATCCCCATGGCAGTTAACAACTCATGCTCCCGACCTGCATCCGGCGGTAGATCGCTTAATGCCCGCAAAGCAATCTCTTCTCCCGATTTAATCCGCGCCATCCACCAGGGGATTTTCTCCACCTTGAGCTGTTGCAATTTGTCCAGCCGGGTGGCTATTTCTCCCGAGTTCCAGAGATGGGTGCAGGAAAACTGCTCGCCAGTCTCCGAAAAAAGAAAAACATAACTGGCGTCCACCCCCAGAAACCGGCCCAAGCGTTCCAAGGTGTGAAAAATTCCTGCGTCCATCTCTTCCGCATCGATGGCGATAAAGTGGGCGGACGTCTCGGCGACAAAATGCTCGAAAGCGTTGTGCCGTTTCAATTCCTCTTCGACCCGTTGGCGCCGCGCAACCTCTTTTTTTAACCGGTAATTCCAGAACAGTGTGACACAGAGGATCAGTAATGCCACGCTGACAATCTGGGCAATGTAAACGGCCACCTGTTCGGCGGAAATCCCCGGATCGTAATCGATAGCAACCCAGCGTTGCCGAATATTCGCCGCCTCTTCATCACTGATTGTCGCCAGCCCCTTATTGATGATCTGCACCAGCAGCGGCCAGTCTTTGCGCACCGCAAAGTGAAGTTTATGGCCACCCAATTCAACCGGCGCGGCCACTTTTAAGTTCGTCAAACTGAGCTTGCGAATCCAATAACTCGAAGAGGCCAGATCGCCAACGAACGCATCCACCTCAGTTCCGGAGAGCGCTTTGAGGGCAGCCTGTCGGGTTGGATATTCGACCAATTCAAGATTAGTATTTTCTTGCAGATAACCGGCATCCGAAGTATTCGCCTGCACCGCAATCTGCCAGCTGGCCAGATCTTTCAGGCCACTGATAAACGGTTGATCGGTACGAACGATCACCACCCGCTGAAAATCGAGGTAGGGCTGAGTAAAAAGCAGATAGTTCCGCCGCTCATCCGTCTTACCGACGGTAGGCAGCACATCAATTTTCTTCTTCCTGGTCTTGGCAATCACCTCATTCCAGCTCAAATTGCGGACCACTTCCATACTCGCGTTAAGCCGCCGATTGAGCAGTTCGATGTAATCTACAGAAATTCCGCTGAGCTCGCCGTCATCAGCAATATATTCAAACGGGGCATACTCGGGATCGATACCAAGACGGATATTCGGATGAGCATCCAACCATTGCCGCTCCTCAGGAGTGAGAATCACCCGCCCCCCCAAGGTCCGCGGCGGCGATTGAGGTACCCAGCGTTGCATAATCTGTCGCTTTTCCTTGTCAGGGATGGCATCGAGCGCTTTGTCCATAATCCTGGTCAGCAATGGCCAGTCATCGCGCACCGCGAAACGTTGGCCGTTGGTGATCAGGTCGTAGGCTGAAGCAATTTTTAAACGACTGATCCCCTGCTGTTGCATATGATAGTAAACTACCCCGATAATGCCGACGTAGGCATCGGCCCGGCCACTGACAAGGGCCTGCAGACCTGCCAAGGGCGAGTCGACCAGCAGTGGTGTCACCAAAGGGTGTTCAGCTAAAACCCGCTCGGTGGAGGCATGGCCGGTGACCAAGGCAACCTGTTTTCGAGCAAGATCTTCTGGCTGACGGATGCGAAAATCGTCCTCCCGGGTCATCACCACCAACGGGGTCGGGATATAGATCTGACTGAAACCTAAATAACCTTTGCGCTTTTCAGTGCGCACCGCCGTGGCGATCAGATCGATCGTTTTCCGTTGCCCCCCTTCGAGAGTTTCCGACCTGCTGAGCTGGGGGACAATGGCTATTTTTACCCCAAGCAGTTGCGAAATCCGTTCGATAAAATCGATGGCGACGCCACGATAACGACCATCAGCGGCCTGAAAACTATAGGGGGGATAGTCTGTATCGACGCCGATTTTCAGGAGGGGATGCTGTTCAAGAAAGGCGGTTTCAGCGGCAGTCAGCGGCAGCTGACCAACAATAGTGTCAGCCGCTGCAGGAGCTTTGCCCGGACCCAGCAGCACAATCAGGCAGAAAGCCGATACGGCGACTCTTCTCAGCCCCTCCGAAACAGTTCTCATGGCAGTACCTTGAAAGGTCAACGGAAAGATATAATGGCATGGCCCTGAGGATGATAACGATAGGCTTAAGTCTACCCCGGGAAATCAGGCCTGACAAGCCAGGGGCAGGAGAAAGGTTAGTTTTTTTTCAGAGTTTCCAGGATTTCCCGCAAGGCGGCAAAGTCAACCCGTTCCAAGTCGATACTGCAGCAGTTCTGCTGTAAATCCTCCAGGTCATCGCGCTGGTGGGCCAGAGCATTCGCCAGAAAAACCACCTCGACCAGCCGGCGCGAGTTGCTCGCATTTAGCGGGTTGTGGTGATGCTCGACGACTTCAATGACGAGTTCCGGCAAATTCCACTTGGCTGCCATCAGGACCCCGGCCTCAACGTGGAAGCGTTCGACTAAACCTCGTTTGGTTTCTTCAGGCAGGTCATAATCGGCCAAACGGCTAAACAGAACAGTCTTGCCGATGTCGTGTAAGAGGCCACAGGAAAAGGCCTCCTCGGCATCACACCCGGTCATGGCGGCGACTTTTTGTGCCAAGATTGCGCAGTGGAAACTGTGATCGAGCACCAAACGGATCGCCTGCTTCTCTTTGACAAAGCTGCCACTTAAAGCATGGTGGGTAATAATCCCGAGGATGGTTTGGATTCCCATCAGAACGATGGCGTGCTGCAAAGAGCTGACTTTTGTCGCCAGTCCATAATAGCTGGAGTTCGCAGTTTTGAGGATATTTGAGGTCAGAATCTGGTCGGCCATGATGATTTTAATCAACTTTTGTGGCGACCAGTCCTCCTGACTGAGGCAACTCTGCACCTGCAGCAAGGTATCCGGCATCGGCGGAATATCCACCTTACCATCCATGATCTGCTGGCCGATTTCCTTGAAAATTTCCTCATCGGCCAGAATTGCGGCAACGGTTGGTGCTGCTGTCTCTGCAGCAGCCGGCACTGCTTGGTTGGCGGTATTTTTAAAGGCGGGTAACCGGAAGCGGAAGCGAAAATCGCCCCCCTGCCACTGCATGGCATCATCCAAGGCCAGATAGAGCAGTTGGTCGGCTATTGAGCGTAATTCGGACTTGGGGATCGGTAGCTGCCGCACCAGAAAATCACCGTAGGGGATGTTTTGCCGTAAGGCTTCGGCGCGAAGACTTTTCAGGCGCTCAAGCTCGGCGATCTCCAACTGCGCCAGCGTATTTTCAAGCTGTTCTCCTGGCAGGCTAGAGCGGAAAAAATAGGGGCGGCCGCGGCGAAAACGGAACTCTTTACGGACCGGACCATTTTTAACCTGTAGGACACCGTTTTTCTGCCGATTGCCCAGCCAGGAGGTCAGGTCAGCCAGCGGTAGATCTTTGAAGGATCCGAGTAAATCCCTGGCAACAGGTTCAGTCAATGTTCAGCTCTCCTCTTGCAGCAGCCATGCTTCGGCAGATCAATACTCTTGGTCTGCTTTGTTCTCAGCCAGTTCCGAGTTTGCGACCATGACTGAATCCTCAACCCGTTAGACAACAGCGGTTTCAGCTTCCGGATCATCTTTACCCACCACCTGGTCCCGACCATTGTCCTTCGCCTGATACAAAGCCACATCGGCCCTTTCCAGCGCGGCACTAATGCCTTCGGCAGGATCATAACAGCAGGTCACCCCAAAACTGGCGGTCACAGCTAATTGATGTTCAGCGACGATAAAAGGTGATTTGATTAATTCATGGCGGATCCGTTCCGCAACCACCAGCGTACTCTTAAGATTCCCATCGGGAACCATGACCAGGAACTCTTCGCCGCCGTAGCGCCCGAAAATGTCGTATTCACGCAAGCAGTTGCGGACCCGTTTGGACATTTCGCGCAACACTTCATCGCCAGCCTGATGGCCGTAGTTATCGTTAACCCGCTTAAAATGATCCAGATCAATCATGATCACGCCGAGACAATTCCCGGTTTCCACAGCCTTGCGTCGCTCCATCCGCGACAGTTCTTCCTCGGCGCGATGGAGCACCGCGCCGCGATTGAAAATTCCGGTCAACGGATCGGTCACCGCCAATTGACGCAATCGGGCGAGTAAGTTTTTTAACTGACGGGCGCCCAAATTAACCACGATGAACGACAGGCCGTAAACTCCCAGCAAAATGCCGGCCAGGATGCCGACCGTTGCGCTGACCCGCTTGGTGATTTCATCCCGGTAACGGGTGACATCCAGGTAAAGCTCAAAACTCCCGGCCACCTCACCGGCAAGGTCTCTGACCGGCAGATAGGTCTCAACGACATCGACATCGAGCAGTTGCTCTTCGGCCAGGTCAATGACCCTATCTTTGGTTTCCTGATGAGAATCGACCTCTCCTCGTAGCGCTCTTTCTAAACGAGGATTGTCCATGACTGTTTTGCCGATAATTTTCTTATCCGTACTGTAGACAATGGTGCCATCAAGGGAAAAAACTTTGATTTTCACAATGCCGAAAGGGTGCAGAAAGTCGCGCACATGATCGTCGAACATGGTCAGGTGTTCTGAGCTGATCGAAACCCCGGCACTGTCACCACTGAACAGATAACGGTATTGTTGCTCCACCATGACCTGGCCGATGCGGAGGGCATCATCTTCGGCAATCCGCAGCACATCGGCGACCGAAGATCGATAAATCCCATAAGCCGTCAGCGACAAAATCGACAGCATCGAAACCAGCGCCAGATAAGTCAGCAGCCGTAGCAGCAGGTTGGGGTCCTGTTCAATACGCGAGAGGGATAGTTTTTCTTGATTAGCCATAGCTGCACCCAATGTTAAATTAATGGGTGCTCATTGTTTCAATTTTATATTCTATTGTCAAGACAAAGGTATGGAGATGTCAAAAACGGAGGGAGTGAGGCATCCGCTGTCTGGAAAAAACTTGATGTCCTGCAAGTGGTTTCAGATCTGAGAAATCATAGAGCTCGGCATAGATGATTTTCCATCCAAAACCGCCTCGTCGGTCTAAACGTCACAGTCTGTCAGAGTTGTGATGAGTCGCCAGCCGAATATTTAAAGCAGCAGTTTGTTTATTATGAGTCTTCCAGGTATTCGGCCAGATCGTTGCTGACCAGTTGAGCAATTTTTTCAATCTCTGCGGCTGGATAAGGGACCGGCGCTGCTTGCCCCCAAACCGGTCCCGGCCAGCAGGGATCGGCCTGCGAACGCCCGACATGGTGCAGATGCAGCTGACTGACAACATTCCCCAGCGCAGCGACATTCAGTTTATCGTAGTTGAAACTGCTCTCCATCCACCTCGCCAGCCAAGCCGATTCCTGCCAGAGCTGCTGTTGATCGGCCTCGCTTAGCTGATGGATTTCACGACTCTTTTCCCGGCGTGGGACCAGCATAAACCAGGGATAGCTTGCGTCGTTCATCAGCAACAAGCGGCAGAGGGGAAAATTTCCCAGAACAATGCAGTCCTGCTGCAGCCGTGGATCGAGTTCAAACATGGCGTGTCTCCCTAAGCCTTCTTGCGGATCAACCAGCAGTTGTGAATCCGTGGGTTGCGTTCGAAATCGAGTGGTATGGTTCTGCGGCTGATATCTTCGATCTCAAGTTCTGGTAACTGTTCAAGGTCCATTTTAAAATTGCGCAAATTGTTGGAAAAGATCAGTGTCCCTTCCGCTGCCAGCAGTTTGACAGTTTTTTGCAGTAACTCAACGTGGTCGCGCTGGACATCAAAGGTGCCGGCCATCGACTTGGAATTGGAAAAGGTCGGCGGATCGAGGAAAATCAGATCGAAGGCACCGGCTCGTTCCCTCTGTACTCCATCAAGCCATACCAGACAGTCGGCCTGGATCAGCTCTTCGGCTGCCGCATCGAAATCGTTCAGGGCGATATTTTTCTCTGCCCACTCCAGATAGGTCCGTGACATATCAACGGTCGTGGTCGCCTCAGCGCCCCCCATCAAAGCATGCACAGTGGCCGCGCCGGTGTAAGCGAACAGGTTAAGAAAGCGGCTGCCAGCCGCCATCGTCTGCACCAGCTGGCGGGTCGCACGGTGATCAAGAAACAGACCGGTATCGAGGTAATCGGTCAAATTCACCAGGAATTTACACTTGCCTTCGGCCACCTCTTTGAGGATGCCGCGCTGAGCCTGTTTTTCGTACTGGTTGCTGCCTTTTTGCTGTTGACGAATCTTCAGGTGCACCCGCTCCGGGGCAATCTCCAGGACCTGCGGCAGTGCATCCTGCACATCCTGCAGCCGCTCGGCGGCCTTTTTGGGGTCGATATCTTTGGGCGCACGGTACTCTTGCAGATGCACTTCATCGCCGTAAATATCAACCGTCACGGCATATTCCGGCAGATCGGCATCATAGAGCCGATAACAGTCGAGCCCTTCCCGTTTGGCCCATTTGCGAATTTTTTTTAGGTTCTTGCGCAAACGGTTGGCGAACATTTCCCCACCAGCGGAAAGCTCCTTTTTCATCGCTCGCCCGGCCCCTTCGGCAAGTGATTGCCAGCGGTTCCTTTTGTCCAGTTCGAACTGCAGCAACTGACACTTGAGGGCACCATTATAAAGGGTATTGATCTTACCGGCGCGCAGGCCGATGGAACGACCGAGCTGTGGATTGGAGGTGATCACCGCTGCATGCCAACCGCCGCAGTGTTTGGCCATTTTCTCGCCAAGCAGATTGTAAAGAGCAGGCAGTTCGTTGGCCGCGCCAAGCCGCTCGCCATAGGGAGGATTGGCGACCAGCAGCCCGCTGGTCGCCCCGGCCGGAGCACTGAATTCCCGCAAGGTGCGCTTTTCAAAATGGATGATTTTATCCAAGCCGGCGTTTCGGGCATGCTCCCAGGCGGCCTTGACCGCTCGGCTGTCACCATCGAAGCCGACGATCGGTGCCTGCTTGCGCGCTAAACCGAGATGTTGTCGCTGGAGTGCTTCCTCCCGCAACTCCTGCCAGAGCGTCTCGTCATACTGTTTCCAACCAAGAAAGCCATAATAATCGCGCAACAGACCGGGTGCGGTATCGGTGGCGAGCAGCCCCGCTTCCAGCGGCAGGGTCCCCGAACCGCACATGGGATCGGCCAGCGCGCCGCCCGCGGCACAGATCTGCGGCCAACCACCTCGGATCAGGATCGCCGCAGCTAAATTTTCTTTCAGCGGCGCATGCACACCGTCAATCCGGTAACCGCGACGGTGCAGGCTATCACCGGACAGATCGATGCTGAGGGTCGCCTGATCCTTAAGCAGATGCAGGTTGATGCGCAGGTCAGGTTGTTTCACCGAAATGGAAGGTCGGTCGCCGCTGCGGCTGCGGAATTGATCAACAATGGCATCCTTAACCCGCAGAGCTGCATATTTCGTATGGTTGATTGCCGAACGAACGATGGTGCAATCCACAGCAAAGCTGTTGCCACAGGAGAGATGCTCCGCCCAGTCGAGCTTCTGTACTTCCGCATAAAGAACATCCGTATCAGGAGCATGAAAACTGCTTTGCGGCAAGAGCACTCGGCTGGCCAGTCGCGACCAGAGGCAAACGCTGTAAGCGGTGCGCATGTCACCGGCAAAGCGCACCCCCGCCCGCTCTTCCTTGACCTCGGTCGCCCCCAGCTCAAGCAACTCTGCCGCCAGCAGCGGCTCAAGGCCGAGGGCGGCAGTGGCAAAAAATTGTTGGTTTGGCATTTGGTTCGTTTCTTTCGTAGGGGCGCCATATATGGCGCCCGGGATTAGATACGGGCACTGCGGGCGAGACATGTCTCGCCCCTACAGCTTCAGATCTTCTGTAGCTCCAGCGCCTGTTCTCCCAACTGCTCATTCGCCTGCAGCAAAGCCGCTTCACCAGCCAGGACCGAGACAGCACTGCCCCCCGGCTTGAGATACTTATCGGCCACCAATTTTATCGCTTCGGCATCGACCGCCAACAGCTGCTGGCGCATCCGATTACGCATTTTCAGAGTCATCCCCTGGCGCAGGTTGGCAAACTCCTGAGCACCGGCACCAGCTGGTGAGAGCGGTTTATCGAGATCACTGAAAACCGCCAGGATCGCTTCCTTAACCGACTCATCGGAGAACTCACCACCAGCGGCCCAGTCGATCGCCTGCTCAAAAATATCCAGGGTCCGCAGGATATGCGGATCGCGGTAAGAGAGCATGGAAAAGATTCCGCCCTCGGAATTGTAACTGGCCAAACCACCGTAGGCACCGCCCTTCTCGCGGATTTCACGATGCAGAAATTCTGCCCGCAGTAGCTTAGACAACACGGTGAGTGCGGCACTGTCGGGATGATTAAAGGGGACAGCGCGAAACGCCCGGGTCACGTAATTGACCGGCAGCGACCAGATCCAGCCCTGCCGCCTGGCCTGTGGGGTAAAACCGCCTTCAGCCGTTTTCGCCACGACCGCCGCCGCCGGCAGGGAGCCGACCAGAGACTTCAACTCGGTACGAAAATCAACGAAGTTCTGCTGCTCGACGGTCACCGCGGTTTGCAGCTCGGCACGGCTGAACAGCTGACTGGCAAGTTGCTGAAGCTGATCGGCCAAGTCGGTCAATTCCTCCGCCGGTTTGGCCGCCAGTTGCCTAATCAGCGCCACCTGGGAAAGCCCCGACCACTGCTCCCGCTGCCGGCCGACTGCTGTCAGGCAGGCCGCGGCAGTCCGCGCCGCGTAGGTGTGCCCGGACTGGGGAATCGAATTTTCCAGCGACACCTTGAGCTGATTCAGCACGGTATGAATCCGTTGCAGGTCGCTGAAGTCAGGGCTGAGTAAAAAATCCTTCAGCAGCGCAAACAGCGGCCGGCAATTGCGCA
This sequence comes from uncultured Desulfuromonadales bacterium, assembly GCA_947259685.1. Next base: position 50,696 of record CAMYNC010000049.1, read on the forward strand.
CCAGCGCCTTGCCTTTGACTTCAAAGCTGGCGGTAAAATCATCCAGGCTCTGCGGATTATCCAGCAAAGAGGTACGTGCCGAAATCCCGCCGGTGACGGCTTCCAGCGCCTCGGCCATCTGCAGATAATCGCGACCGCCGGCCCCGACCTGGGTCAGCAGACTGCTGAAGATCGGCAGATAGCTCAGCTGCTGGTCGGACAAACCGTTCAAGCCGAAATTCAATGCGACCACGCCGATGCCATTGGTCGGCTGATCGAACCAGCAGCTGTTCACCCCCTGCAGTTTTTCCTCAATAACGGCGACCGGACGTTCCTCCGGCTCGACGTCGGTCAACTCCAGGGTTGGCAAGCAGGAGAGATCTTCCGGCTCTTCCTGGGCCTTTTTCAGCGCCAGGCCCTGCTCGACCAACTGCTGCTTAGCGCTGTTGCTGAGCTGTTGCTGAATCTTATCCAGTTCGGCGCGCACCTGAGCATTCTGCTGCGGTCCCAGTTCGGTGTCCGGCTTTAGCAGCAAGGTCACCCGATGAGGATTATCGAGCAATTGGCTGCGAATCAAGTTCTCAAAGAAGGGTCCCTTTGCCAGTTCCTGCTGCAGACGGCTCAGGTTTTCTTCGAAATTGAGCGCCGCCAGCGGATCGCCACCGTGAATCCAGGGACCGATCAGGCGCATCAACAGCAGTAAAGAATAAGGATAGCTGTCGCCGCTGACCTCGCGGTTGGAGAATTCCAACCGGTGGATGGCGGCATCAATCCGCTCAGCCGAAAACCCGTCCCGGGCAACCTGTTCCAAGGTCTGCAGAATCAGGGCTTCGATCGCCTCCAGCTGCTCAGGGTCGGTGCCCTGCAGTCCGGCGGCAAAGTAAGTGCTGCGGTTGTCATCATGATAACCGACCCCCGGCGCCAGATTGGCGCCAAGCTTGGAATCAAGCAGCGCCTGGTAGAGCGGCGCAGCCGGATTGCCCAGCAGCAGGGTCGAAAGCAGCGACATCGCCAGCCGTTCAAAGCTGTCGTTGATGTCGCAGGTCAACCAGGCCAGCTGCACCATCGAACGCCCCTCCAGCGGCTGTCCGGCATCGAGGGGATAGGGCTCGGTGACCTGCTTCGAAGCCGTCAGCTGCTCCTCAATCGGCACCTCGCTGTCAAGTTCGAGCTGATCGAAATGCTGCAGCACCCGGTCCTCCACCGTCGCCAGCAACTCAGCCAGATCGAGGTTGCCGGAGCTGAAAAACCAGGCATTACTCGGATGGTAATAACGGGCGTGAAAGTCGCGTAGCTGCTGCCAGCTGAGTTCGGGAATGTCGCTCGGTTCGCCACCCGAGTTGTGGCGATAGGTCGTGGTCGGAAAGAGCACCCGGTTGAGGCGGCGACTGATCAGCGACGAGGGGTCGGACATGGCCCCCTTCATCTCATTGTAGACCACGCCCTTGTAGCTCAGAGGCGAGTCCGGATTCTTGGGGTCGGAGAACTCGAGCCGGTGGCCTTCCTGGAGAAAATCGCGCTCGTTGAGCAGGGGGAAGAAGGCGGCATCGAGATAGATTCCCAGCAGGTTGTAGAAATCCTTGCGGTTCTGGCTCGAGAAGGGATAAAGGGTCCAGTCGCTGGCCGTCATGGCGTTCATAAAGGTGTTGAGGCTGCGCTTGAGCATGGAGAAAAACGGGTCGCGCACCTGGTAGCGCTTCGAGCCGCACAAGGCGGTGTGCTCGAGAATATGGGCCACCCCTGTAGAGTCCTGGGGCGGGGTGCGAAAGCCGACAGCAAACAGGTTGTTGGGGTCTTCGCAGGCCAGGTGGACCAGACGGGCGCCTGTGCCCAGGTGGCTGAGCTGAATCAGCGTCAGGTTCAGGTGGGGCAGGTCGGTGATATCGTCAACCCTGAAGCCGTGCAGGGTTTGTCCCTTTTCAAGTTGCTGCTTGGGCATAGTTGCTGATCCTCTCCGGGTTAGGTAGTGTCCATCCGGAAATATG
>CAMYNC010000050.1 GCA_947259685.1 uncultured Desulfuromonadales bacterium
CGGTTCGGCAGCCGCAACCGGTTTTTGCGGATAAGGCTCACCAGTATCCCCATAATCCATCGGCTGCGGATAATCTGCTGGTGGCTCAGGATAAACCGCAACAGACACCGTGCTGCGCGGTTGGGAAGCCCGCCGAACAGCTTCATTCAGCTTCACCTTAAGCAGCTGCAGGTCGATACCACTGCGTTCGGCCAGATCTTTCAAATAAAGATCCTGCTCGAGCTCACTGCTCAACCCGCCGATCCGTTCAAGAATAGCCTCGGCGGCACGCACCCGTTCTGCAACCCCGGGGCCGGCTGCCTGCAGCAGATCTTCCATAAACAGATCCATTGCCGGTCGCGCCTGCTCCAAACGCTGCTGAAAAGCCTCGCCACCCTGCCGTTGGACAAAGGAATCAGGATCATCACCGCTCGGCAGCTCGATCACTGCAGTCGGCAGCCCCGCTTCCTGCAACGCCGCCATCGCCTTGAAGGTCGCCTGCTTACCGGCGGCATCCTGATCGAACAGCAACAGCACTTTTTGGACATACCGCTGCAACAGCCGCGCATGCTCGCTGGTCAGCGCGGTCCCACAGGTCGCGACGACCTGCGGAAAGCCAGCTCGACAGAGGGCTAATTGATCGAAATAGCCTTCCACCAAGATCACCTCACCTGATTGACGCATCGCCTGCCGGGCCTGATAAAGGCCGAACAACACCCGCCCTTTGTGGTAGATCGACGATTCGGGCGAATTGATATATTTCGGCTTACTGTCATCGAGCACCCGGCCACCGAAAGCGACCACTCGCCCCGTCAGATCAAAAATCGGAAACAGCAACCGCCCGCGAAACAGATCGTAATCACCGCGCTCCTGCTTGCCCGGCCGAATCAGCCCCAGGGTTCGGGCATCCTCGGTATCGACCCCCTGCTGCTGCAGATGCCTGGTCAACCCTTCCCAGCTGTCCAGGGCGTAGCCGAGTTGGTACTCGCTCGCCGCCTTACGCCCATAACCGCGCTGTTTCAGGTACTGGCGAGCCGGTTCTCCCTGCACGTGCTCCATCAGCATCTGATGAAAATAAGCGGCGGCTACCTCATTTACCCGAAAGAACCGTTCACGCTGCTGTTGGCGCAACTCCTCCTCGGGCGATAGCTGCTGTTCTTCCACCTCGATCCCAGCCCGCTCGGCCAAGCGGCGGATCGCATCGGGAAAGGCCAGGCCTTCAATCTTCATCAAAAAGGAGAAGGCATCACCACCGACGCCGCAGCCGAAACAGTGGAAAAACTGCCGGCCAGCGTGCACGCTGAACGAAGGAGATTTCTCCGAGTGAAACGGGCACAACCCCATATGGTTGGCCCCAGAGCGTTTCAACAAGACATACTGCGAAACCAACTCGATAATGTCGGTCCGGTCGCGGACCTCGTTGATTTTGCCCTCGGCAATCTGGCCACTCATCGGTCACCCAATTCAGCGATGGTGATATTCTCTCCCCCCTGCTCGATCGGCGCCGCGTAAAATGCGCTGACGCCAGCTTGGCTGGCCAGGAACTCGCGCACCACTCGGCGGAGGATCCCCTCTCCGGCTCCATGGATAATTTCGACCTGCCGCAGATTGTGCAGCAGCGCATCATCGATAAACCGTTCCAGCTGCGGCAGCGCCTCATCAACCCGCTGGCCGACCAGCTTCAACTGCGAGCCTACCAACTGTTCGGCAACCTTGCGAGTGATCAGCCCGGCAGATGGCCGTCCGCCAGCAAAACGACGCGGCTGATATTGTTCCAGCGCGCGCAACGGTTGCCGCATCCGCTTGCCGGCAACCAGCAGTTCAATCTTATCGCCAGCAATCTTTTCGACCTGCGCCTCCGTGCCAAGAGCACTGATCCGCACCAGCTCGCCAACCTTCAGTTCAGCGGGAACCACCGCCTGGCGGCGCGGTTTAGGCTGAAAAGGCTTTAGCTCCTGCCGGGCGCTGGCCAGTAGTTCACGATCGGCAACCGACTGCTGTGGACTGGCCGCTGCGGTTTGCCGCTTGCGCAGCTGCTGCAAATGTTTTTCGGTCGCGCCGATCAACCCTTCGGCCTGCTTGGTCGCGCCGGCCAGGATCTCACGCTTTTTGCCTTTGAGCTGTAACAGCTGTTCGCGCCGTAGCGCCTGGGCACGCTCGGCCTCCAGTCGGGCCTTGCGCGCCTCGGCCAACTCGGCCTCCAGTTGTTGCTGCTGGTTGTTCAGCCGGGTCAGTAGTGCGGTGCTGTCCTGTTCTCCCTGACCGAGATAGGCTTCAGCCCGCGTTAGCACCGCCTCCGGCAGGCCAAGCCGCTTGGCGGTCGCCATGGCGCTACTGGCACCAGGGATGCCATAACGCAGTCGATAGCGTGGTGCCAGGGTCTGCGGATCAAATTCCACTGCGGCGTTTTCCACCCCCGGTTGGCTGTGGGCATAGATCTTCAACTGCCCAAGATGGGTGGTCAGCGCGGTTTTTGCCCCGGATGCAGCCAGCTGATCGAGCACCGCCTGCGCCAGCGCCGCCCCTTCGGCCGGATCGGTCCCGGTCCCGGCTTCATCCAGCAACACCAGGGTTTCAGCGTCAGCCTGGGCCAGGATGTCACGGATCCGCACCAGGTGGCCGGAAAAGGTCGACAAGCTCTCAGCAATACTCTGTTCATCACCGATATCGACAAACAGCTGTTCAAATAGATGCAGGCGACTGTCCGGATGGCAGGGAATATGCAAACCCGAGCGCACCATCAGCAACAGCAGGCCAAGGGTTTTCAGTGCCACCGACTTACCGCCGGTGTTCGGACCGCTGATCACCAGCGCCTGACAATTCTGCGGCAGCAACAGGTCAATTCCCACCGCCCGCTGCGGTTTGAGCCGCCCATCCTGCTCCATAAGTAATGGATGCCGCGCCTGTCTTAATTCAATGACCGCTTCGGCCACCAGTTCCGGCCGGCAACCCTGATAGCTGCGCGACAACCGGGCAGCCGCCAGGCGCAGATCAATGCGCGCCAACAGCTGCTGATTGGTGCGAATTGCAGTCGTATCGCGGCGCACCAGAGCTGCCAGCTGCAACAGAATCCGCCGCTCTTCGCGCTGTTCCTCGCGTAGCAACTGCTGCAGGCGATTATTCCCTTCAAGCACCGGGGCCGGTTCCAGGTAGAGGGTCTGCCCGCTGGCCGACTCATCCTGGACAAACCCTTTGAGCTGGCCACGGCAATCGGCCTTAAGCGGGACCACATAGCGACCATTGCGCATGGTCACCAGCCGCTCCTGAAAGCAGCTGAAATATTGCTCCCCCGTCAGCAGCTGCTCCAGCTGCTGCTTGATCCGACTGCGAGCCTGGCGAATCTGGTAACGCAAATCACCCAGCTCGAAGGAGGCGCTGTCAAGCAGTTCACCTCGCGGTCCGAGAGAATCCCGCAAACGCCGCTGTAATTCGGGTAAGGACTGCAACTGTTCAGCCAACCCAAACAGGCGCGGCAACTGCGGCAACGAACGGAACCAACGCTGGCACTCAGCAAAAACCTGCAGCGACTGGGCAAGCTTCAGCAAACCATCGGCAGCAATCAAGCTACCTTCAGCCTGGGCCGATTCCAGTATCTGCAGGAGGTCCCAGCAGCCACCCAGTGGCGGAGCCTGACCATCGATCAGCAGCTGAACCGCTTCGTCCACCTCAGCTAAGGCGTTCAGCACCTGCTGCTCATCGGTCAACGGTTGCAACTGCCTAGTCAGCAAATGACCCGGTTCCGATTGGGTCTGTCCGGCCAGCAGCTGCTTCAAACGCGGATATTCAAGCCGCTCAAGGGCGGTCTCGCTGCAGAGCATAGCTGCGCTCAGCGGCCGACCAGGTCGCGGCTGCCAGCAAAGATCGATTTACCTAACTGTTCAAATGGTGGTGCCAGCTGCGAGTTCTTTGCGCTGGCCCTTACCGCATCCGGCACGATCGACGAGTTGAGCGCGAGCATCATCATTGACAGCAGCACGACCCCCTGAGCAATCCCAAAGAATGCTCCGGCCAGACGGTTGAAACCACCGAGGAAGATCAACTTAACGAACCGATGCAACACGAAGCCAAGCACCCCGAACAGGATGATCGTCACCAGAAAAATCCCCAGATATGCGCCCCAGACTGACACTTGCGCCGGCAGGTTGATGCGATCCTGAAGAACCTGGGCCAACGGCAGATGGTAAACAAATGCCAAAACACCGCCCAGCACCAGACCAAGCAATGAACAAACCTCTCTCAGCAGGCCGCGCAGCACCCCCTTGAGCAGAAAAAACGCCAGCACCACCAGAATAACGATATCGACCAGACTCACCCGAAGCTCCGCTGCCGCCTAACTAAGCAGTTCACGAACCAGCTGATTGACCAGCTTGCCCTCAGCAGCCCCCTTGGTGCGAGCCATCACCTGTGGCATCACCTTGCCCATATCCTTCAGCGAGCTTGCCCCGACTTCGGCAACCACCTCAGTGACAATCTGACGGATCTCCGCTTCCCCTAACTGGGCCGGCAGATAAGCCTGCAGCACAGCCAGCTCAGCCTCTTCCTTATCGGCCAGCTCAGGCCGCTGGTTGTCCCGGTACATCTGGGCCGCTTCACGGCGCTGCTTGACCTGGGTACCGATCACCGCGATGACAGCATCATCATCCAGCTCTTTGCCCAAATCGATCTCTTTATTTTTAATCGCGCTGCGCAGCTGACGGATGGTCCCGAGACGTTCCGACTGTTTGGCCTTCATCGCCTCTTTCATATCTGCGTTGAGTTGCTCTTTGAGACTCATGACCCTGCTCCTGACAGCAAATAGACACACAAAGAGGGCACGCAGAGAACTCTGGCACCCATATTTTAAACGAATTGCGCAGTATATTTATTTTCAACGCGCAAAGCAAGCGCTCTTTTGCAGCAAAATACGCTTTTCTTCCGCGCACTTTGCCTGGCAGACAAATTGACAGCTTCCGCAACAGCGGTAAGCTTGAACCATGCGCTGGTTACTGCTTTTCATACTGATTGGTCTGCCTTCTCTGGCCCAGGCCGAAGCGCCAAACAGCGACGCTTCGGCAGGAGTGATACGGCATCTGAGTATCGCCTCGGCGATCAATCCGGTGACCGCATCATTTCTTGCCGAACAGATCGATATCGCCAACCGCAACCAGGAAGCCGGCATCCTCATCCAGTTGGATACCCCCGGTGGGCTGGACACCGCGATGCGTGACATCATTCAGGCGGAACTGAATTCAGCCATCCCGGTCATCGTTTATGTTAGCCCCCAAGGAGCGCGGGCGGCGTCAGCTGGCGCCCTGATCACCCTGGCGGCCGACTTTGCCGCTATGGCGCCGGGAACGAATATCGGCGCCGCCCATCCGGTGGCGATTGGTGGCGGCAGCCAGCCGGACAAGACGATGATGGAAAAGGTGGAAAATGATGCCGCAGCCTATGCCCGCAGCCTGGCCCAACAACGCGGCCGCAATCAGGAATGGGCAGAACAGGCGGTGCGCGAAAGTGTCTCTATTTCAGCCGAGGAAGCCCTGGAGTTACGTGTGATCGACATGGTTGCTGAAAACGTCGCTGATCTGCTGCAGCAACTGGATCAACAAAAGTACCTCCGCGGGGGGAAAATTAAGCTTCTCTCGACTGCCGGCACCCGGCTATTAGTGGCCGAGATGAACTGGCGCCAGCAGATCCTTAACGCCTTGGGCAACCCGAATATCGCCTATCTGCTGATGATGCTCGGCATCCTCGGCATCTTCTTCGAGATTTCCCAGCCCGGCGTGATCCTCCCCGGGGTGATCGGAACCATCGCTATCCTGCTGGCGTTTTTTGCCCTCTCGACCCTGCCGGTGAACTATGTCGGTGTGCTGCTGATCCTGCTCGCCTTTGTGCTCTTCGTCCTGGAAGTTAAGGTGGTTTCTTACGGCATGCTCTCAATCGGTGGTCTGATCGCCATGACCCTCGGCTCCTTGATGCTGATCGACAGCAGCGAACCCTATCTGCAGATTTCCAGCGCGGTGATTGCCGCCACGGTAACGGTCAGTGCCAGTTTCTTCCTGTTTGCCGTGTGGATGGTGATGCAGGCGCAAAAGCGACCGGTCACTTCCGGCCAGGAAGCAATGGTCGGTGAAGTTGGCGAGGTCATCGATGCAATCAGCGCTGGCAAAGGCCGCGTCTTTGTCCATGGTGAATACTGGCAGGCGCGCTCCAGCAAACCGATTACTGCGGGTGAAGAAGTGGAAGTGATCCGCATGCTGGATGGTCTGGAACTGGAAGTCAGAGGAAAATCATCCCAAGCATCTATTGCCCCCCAAGAAACGGAGGATTAACCCATGTTCGGACTCGGTGTCGGTTTTTTCTGGATTGTCGCCCTGGCGTTTCTGGTCGTTATCATCGCCTCCGCGATCCGTATTCTGTTGGAATATGAGCGCGGTGTGGTCTTCCGGCTCGGCCGCTTTTCCAGCGTCAAAGGGCCAGGTCTGAAATTTATCATTCCGATTGTCGACCAGCTGAAGAAAGTCAGCCTCCGAACTGTGGCGATGGATGTCCCGCCGCAGGATGTCATCACCCGCGATAACGTCTCGATCAAAGTGAATGCGGTGCTTTATTTCCGCGTGCTGCAACCGGAGAAAGCGCTGATCGAGGTTGAAAACTACCTCTACGCGACCAGTCAGTTGGCGCAGACCTCTTTGCGCAGCGTATTGGGCCAGGTCGAGCTGGATGAACTGCTGTCACAGCGGGACAAAATCAACAAAGAGCTGCAACAGCTCCTCGATCGACAAACCGACCCCTGGGGAGTGAAGATCTCCAACGTCGAAATCAAACACGTCGACCTGCCAGTTGAAATGCAACGGGCGATGGCCCGTCAGGCGGAAGCAGAACGGGAACGACGTTCCAAGGTCATCCACGCCAAAGGCGAACTGGAAGCATCTGAAAGCCTGGCCAATGCGGCCAAACAGATCACTGCCGAACCAGGCGCCCTGCAACTGCGCTTTTTGCAGACCTTGACGGAAGTCGCTGCCGAGAAAAATTCGACCATTCTCTTCCCTCTGCCGATCGAACTGCTGACGCCATTTATGGAGAAGAAAAAGACCGATTAGCTGATCAGGCGCTGGGCAACCTGTTCGCAGATGTAATTGCCGATCGGGATCGCCGAGGTTGCCGCAGGCGATGGTGCATTGCAGACATGCAGGCTGCGCGGGCTATCGGCGAAGAGGAAATCATGCACCAGGCTGCCGTCGCCTCGGACCGCCTGGGCGCGGATGCCGGCCGGATAAGCCTGCAGATCTTCGACTTGCAGCTGCGGACAATATTTACGCACCAGCTGCAGATAACCCGGTTTATAGAGCGAATCCTTCATCTCCTTAAGCCCGGAGCGCAGGTTGTTCCGTAGCACCTTCCAGAACCCGGGATAGCGCAACATCTCCAAAGTATCGCCAAGATCAAAATTAAAGCTGCCGTAGCCTTCGCGCTTGAAGCCGAGCACCGCATTCGGGCCGACGGTGACGCTGCCATCGATCATCCGGGTCAGATGCACGCCAAGAAAAGGCAGCTCTGGATCGGGGATCGGATAGATCAGGTGATTGACGATTTGATTGTGCTTCTCTGGCAGTTGATAGTATTCACCGCGAAACGGGATGATCTGAAAATCGGCCGCAATGCCGAGCATCCCGACCAACCGGTCGGCCATCAAGCCGCCGCAAGACACCAGGTAGCCGGTTTCAAACTGGCCGGCTGTCGTCTGCACCAGAACGCGCTCATTTGCTTCCGTCAGCCCGGTGACCTCGGTCGCTAGCCGCACCTCTCCACCCAAGCTGACAAACTGCTCCGCCAGTTTTGCGGTGACCTGCTGAAAATCGACAATTCCGGTCGCCTTCACCCAGATGGCGCCCAACCCGGTAATATTCGGCTCCCGTTCACGTAATTGTTCACGTCTGAGCAGCTCAACCTCGATCTGGTTCTGCTGACAGCGTTCAAACAAGGTCTGCATCCGCTGCAATTCAAGCTCGCTGGTGGCGACCAACAGCTTGCCGCAGCGGCCATAAGGGATCTGGTGCTGGCGGCAAAAATCAACGGTGGCCTGGGCCCCTTCACGGCAGAACTTTGCCTTGAGACTGCCCGGGGCATAATAGACTCCGGCATGGATAACTCCACTATTATGCCCAGTCTGATGGGCGGCATAACTCGACTCCTTTTCAACCAGCAAAATCTTCTTCTGCGGGTGACGCTCTTGCAACTGCCAGGCCGTTGACACGCCGACAATTCCGCCGCCGATGATCAGAAAATCATACATTGGTTTCTTAGCTCCAATAAGAAACTGGCAACACCTGAGGATGCTACCAGCTCACGAAAAAAAATATCAATGAATCCAAGCCGCTGGAAAAAGACTCAAATAGGCAGATTTTTTTTACTTTCCGCGGCCACCCCTCTAAACGGAGGGCTCAGAAGTCTCTCAAGTCCTTTGCCTTTGTATGGGCTTTAGATCCTTTATTTTATCAGATTTGCGCGGTCATCCCCCAAGGGATTGGACGAGAGTGGTTAAGTTCTGCAGTTTTTATAGGTAAATAGCAAGCGTGGCAGGGTCAGACCCAATTTTCTTTTAAATGATCCGCCAAACGAATTGCCAGTGCCACAATGGTAAAGGTTGGATTTACAAAACTTGCCGTCGGAAACACCGAACTGCCTGCAATAAACAGATTAGTGACATCATGCACGCGGCACTGACTATCGACAACACCACATTTTGGATCAACATGCATACGCGTTGTTCCCATATGATGCTTGCCACCGCTCATTGAACTTGGCCAGCCCGATTCGTTCTCAGCGAGGTCAATGACCAGTTCACCCAAACCAAGCCGGTGGAACTCTTTTTTCATAATCTCGTGCAACCGTATCAGCCCCTGAAGGTCCTGAGGGTCAAGTTGCCAGTCAACCTGCACCCGCGGCATACCTAAGTGATCGCGCCGATCGCTCAAACTGATGCGGCTCGCCCTATAAGGCCTCGTTTCCAAGGCCGCTCGCAGCGCTATTCTGGGTTGGGGATTGCCAAGCTCAGCCAATCGACGCGCAAGGGTGATTCGAATGTCTTTGAAGCCCGTGGTGATATTTCCTAGATGCTGCTTCAACCGCCCGTCTGGCAGCTCGTTGTGCATAACAACATCAACCAGCTGTTGTAAGGATTTACTAGCCGGCGAAAAATATTCCGGCTGCGATTTAAAATTAGGTCGACGGATAAAATAAACCGCACAGCCATTCAACCGCTCTTTTCTAAGAATCTTTTCGCTCAAAGAAAATCCGGCAACGATCCGCTGCTCCCAGCCCATGCGGCCATAGTCTTCAATCACATGCAGATTCTTATCATAGTTTGCGTGCGCAGGTTCATAATAGCCGCTGAAAAAATAGGGGTGATCCATAAAATAGCGACCGACAAGATCATATTGGTTGCCAATCCCCGCGCCAACTGTTCGGTTTGAGGCCAACAATAACCTTGGGTTTTCGATGCCCCCAGCAGCCAGTACATACACCCTGGCCCTTATTGCACAACGTCGTCCGTTAAGGGTTGCGACACTCAGAGAACTCACCTTATGTTCCTGTGCGTCCAGCACAATATCGATAGCATTTGCATTCAAGTAAATATCAACATTGCCCGCATTGGCGAGTTCTTCATGATATATCTCACCAAAGTTTAGCGGATGGGAAAATTGATAAATAAGGGTCTCAAGAGACTGGTTATCGACTGGCAGCAGGATCTTCTCTTGCCCGCCCCAAGCCTTCGCGGTGTAATCATAACGTCCTAATCGACAAACACTCTGAGCACGTCGATAATAGGGCTCTAGGTGCGCGAAATCGAAGGGCCAACCACTTTTCGGTATCCACTCACGTTTTTCAAAATCGAGGTTTTGCATCGGGGCACATTGGCCTGCCCAGTTGTAGGTGGAACCACCAAACATGCGATGCCGTGATTTAGCTGTAGAAAAGTTATCAGTGCCGACGTTCTCACCGAGGTATAAAAACTGCGGTGGGTGGCGAAAACGCAAATCTCCGCTCTCCAGTAGCACCACCCGATAGGGTTGGCCGGCCAATTCACGGGCCAGAGTAATGCCCGCAGCACCACCACCCACAATGCAGACATCAGCGTCGATACAGCTGTTTTGATCGAGTGCTTTGGCGTTGATAAAGGTCATTTAGGTGTAGTCCGCGCTTTGAATATCGGTTTACCTTGAAAAGACTTAGGTACCGGTTGATTTAGCAACTGATATACCGTTGGTGCTAAATCCATTATATGAAACCTTTCAGCCCTCGCTTCATCCGATTTATCAACGACGATTCCCGGCCCGGACGCAATAAGGAAGCCTTTACCGCGGTGATTACCACTACGTCCCGAGGGATGCGAACCCGGCGTCGGCCAGTCAATATCAGCATAAAGCGGCGACACTATCTGACGATGCTTGGATGCCGCCTGGTCGTTCCAACGCACAATAAGATCCGGCAAATACGATTGCCTTATTCCATTCGGATACAAACTTCGGCCGTGTGTGATATCCTCAACCACTGGCTCACCGGTATCGGCATCGACAAAACTGTAGAGCCCCTCGCTGATCTGCTCACAAAGCTGTTCAAACTGAGGCCCTGGCGTAACGATACCAGCGGACTCCCGACCCTGTACATTAATCCGAACATAACCGTAAAGATCACTAAACATTGCAAAGGCACGGGTTCTAGGCCAGTCCATCCCCCCGGTTCGCCAGAATGCCGTTAAGCGATCCTGCACCTCCATCGGCAATCGATTTTTGATTTGCGATCGCAAGCGCTCCGGGATGGCTTCACGTAACCGCTTTACAGATAATCCTTTCCCAAGATTTACGTGATTCTCCGGCTTCGGCGCTAGAACCTGGTTTAGCATTGCTGGCAAAATGTCACAGCGACAATTATTGGCCCCCATACCGTGTAATGAAAACAGTAGTATGGAGGTCTCATCCCCAGCTGCCTGCACCAAGCGTCCGATCGCTGTATCACAAGCGATATAAACCTCTTTCAAGGCATTTCTTAGTTGCTCTTGCTGCGGGGGACTGGCTTCCCCGGCCAGGCCATCCAGTCCCCACAATTTATGCCCCGCGCGATGGGTTGCCGAAAAACAGAGGAGAAATAAATCCCACGACTGTTCGCGCATTTGCTCAAGTCCCAATTCAGCCGCACGCTCAGTCAACGTTGTTAATTGGTCACGGATGTCGAGTAATCCAGTAGCCGGCAACTTGACATATTCTTCGTCATCCCGTGGTGATGCACCCAAATGTCCTTCAATCCATTCCATGGTTGATGCGGGATAGGCCGCGGGTGGTACCAGTAGCTCATGGGTCGCCCATCCCGAAATCTCCACACCATCGAAAGGCTCAGGCGCATAGGTCAGCGGGACATCAATACTAACCACGCGCTTACCAAATTGCCCCAACTCGCGCCAGAATGGTTTTAGCGGCAACCAATCCGCATTGGGCCGCACGGTCGCCATCAACTCGGGACACCACGTCAGATAGTGATAAAAACCGTGTTCACTGGGCCACGTGCTAGTGTAAAAGGTCGGCCAAGGGGATCCCACCAACCAATCTGCGGTCGTCGTTAGGGGCGTAAAAAAACCCTTTGCTCTTAAGGCAGCTATATTGGGAAGATCACCCGATTGACACCAGCGTTCAATCAGATTCACTTCCGCAGCATCAAGACCGATCATTAATATTTTGTCGGCACTAGCATTTCGATTCATCGAGCTCTGCTTCGACTTTCCTGTCACTGCACAATCCTGTAAGTAGGGTTCGACCTGAATGACAGTTGGTTAAGTCCCATTTTCTGAAATAAAAGTGCGGATTCAACTTTGTACTGTTTCACGGATTAAGCTGTCGTCGCAGCCCTGTCGTCGTCACCTAGTTGCTCCGGAGTTTTGAATCCAAGGCCTTTTCTTAGCCGCATAAACCATTGGTAATTTCATTCAGTCCTCGTTTCCAAGGGCTTTAAGGATAGGCAAAGAAGGTATCTTCTGATCGCGCCTTGCTCACACTCTCATTATACAAAGCCGATTGCAGTTGTCAGTGAAAATGGGGGAAACAAATCAACACGCTGGCTTCAAATAGCGATTCAAGTAACTTCCTTAAGTTATCTCGGCCACATGCTCAGCGTCGAAGGCGTTCAAACAACCGCGCCGAAAACCCACAGCCCATGCCGTGAGACCGAATACCATTAAAGGCAACAACATACAGGTCTTAGCGAACCCGAGCCTGTGCCCGGTTACGACACGCCAAAAAATATAATTTAAACGCTTTACAACAACCGCCGGTAGCGCAAGGGCACTTTTCCCTAAGCTCAATTGCATAGGCGTTAACAAGAGTTTCTTTGATGCCCTGACAAAGCCGAAGGCCTCCTGGTGCCGCCAAAATTGAGCCAGGCGCTCTCGTCCATGATGACGCACACGCATTGCATTGATAAAGTACAGGCCATCAGGCCATCTCGCCTGTGCCTTCAGACAAAATATAACATCCTCCCCTGCAGTTGCGGGAAAGCCACCGAGCTCGAAAAAGTCAGCGCGCTTAATGGCCATATTGCAGCTAGGAAAATGCTCTGCGTTACCATCAGCGCGCGCGACGCCAAAGTCAGAAAACTGCAGTAAATTATCCGCCATGCAGATTGCCGTCGTTGGGCTGAAATTCAGGATCGGTCCACCAAGGAGTTTTTTGTTTTGACTAAAACCCTCGTACAACGCCGGTAACCATTGCGGCTCAGCTTTGCAATCGGCATCAATAAAGGCCAGAATGTCTGCCTGCGCTTGTTGTGCACCAAGGTTTCTCGCCGCACCGGCATTTAAATCAGTCGTACTGCTAACAATTTTTACCCCCACAAATTGCTTCACCGCAGCCTGTACTCCAGCATCTGCAGCGGAATCAACAACGATAATCTCCACATCAACACCTGTATCTTCCCGCAGCAATGACCGTAGACATTCAGTAAGTTCCGCAGCATGCCCTTTACAGGGAATGACGACTGACACCGAGGCTCCTGATGTGTGAGTAACACTCATCGACTATCCCCTTATTTGGCAATCATGGTATCCATCGTCGCACCACTCGCCAGTAGCCATCACAAACCGAAGAGAGTAAATTGGCCGCAAATTTGGCGACGGGGGAACGAATAAAACCAGGGGCAAAGGGTAAGGGGCCGCCAGTGAGTATTGCCGCGTCACTGCAGACCCGACGTTGCTGCATAACCTGCCGCCGCTGAATGATGGTCGCCCTATTCTCAAACAACCATACATAGGCGCTGAGACATTGTCGAAACCACCCCTGGAAGAGTGCTACCGACAGAGTTGCAACTTCATAAAGTAGTAAAACGGGAAACAATGTGAATAGCGTTCGACCTTGGAAATGAATAAACAGAGTCAGTAGACGATGTCTCATAACCAGATAGACCCGCCGCTGCGGATATTGTTCCGTGCCTCGAAAGGATAGACCTACCGTTCCTTTGCCGCGGTCGTGAACCACCTGCGCGGCCGGCTCGCAGACAATCTTATGGCCCATGGCTTTGAGCCGAAGACTAAACTCAAGGTCCTCAAAGTAGAAAAAATACAGTTCATCAAACCCGCCCTCCGTTAACACTGCTTGCCGATCAACTAACATGCAGGCACCAATACAGGCATTCACCTCTGTCCTCAGGGGAGAAATTTGATCAACTGCCAGGTAAGCATGCCGTAATGCCATAGTGCCGATAAAGTGGATTTCAGCCCCCTCAGCCTGTACGGTATCGCGTTCGGGGAACAATCTTATGCGAGGACACACCAAAACGGCCTGCTCTTGTTGTTGGGCTGACACCAGCAAAGAGAGGCAATCGACCTGCGCATAAACATCACTATCGAGCAATAGGGCTAAGTCTGTCGTTAAAGCATTCAACCCTCGATTTCTCGCAGTCGACAAGCCAAGATTATGGCCAAGCTCTATCAAGGTTGCTGCGGGAAAATGCTCACGAATTTTGCTCGGACTTCCGTCCGCTGAGCCATTATCAACGACAATCACATGCTGCAGCGGATAATCCTGATTAAATAACGCCGAGAGTGTTTTGAGTATTCGCTTCTCGTCGTTATAATTTACCACCACAGCACCGACAGAGGGACGCTGCTGCGCCTGTGGCCATTGCTCTGTATTGTTCTTAGTAATTAGCCCCTCTCCTCTACGCAGTTGCGGGTTATTGGTCGGTTGATCAATTTCCTTGCTGCCCACATGACAACCGCACCACAAAAGACAGTTATAGCAGAAATTTAAGCTATCACAGGTATGCTACTATCTATTAATGCAGCGGTAACAAAATCTCAAGGGTGAGGGAGAGATGCACGTTCACCCAGGCTAGATCCTTATCTCGAACTCTATTACCAGTCCAGATCCCTTCCCAGCTAACAGCCACAAAAAAGGAGAAGGCGTTGAATGACCGCATAGCGGCCTATCTCAGTGATGAACAGCTTGGCCCGGTAGTACGATCAATCAGCGCAGTCGCTATTATTCGCATATCCGGTGGATTCCTGCTGTATTTGACCCAGATTCTTCTAGCACGCTGGATGGGAATTGAAGCCTTTGGTGTCTATAGTTTTGCCATCGTGTGGTGCTGGACTTTGTCTGTATTTTCCGCACTTGGATGGCAAGGTAGCAGTGTACGCTTTATTTCTCAGTACCTCGCTACCGGTGCAAAGGCTAAACTTATTGGTTTTTTACGCTTTGCCAGCAAAATTCCCCTCGCATCAGGACTGCTGGTATTTCTTATGTACTGCCTACTCTATTGGTTTTCAAACGACACTATTAACGCAAACTACCGAACCCCGCTTTTGGTTGCTACCCTGGGCGTGCCCATTAATGCTTTCTTTATCGTGCAATGCGCATTTGCCCGCAGTTTTCGAAGAATGCCCTTAGCGACTGCAGCAGAACAAATGCTTCGACCAATTGTTCTGATAAGCATAGCCGCTTTTTTTACCCTGACGGTTCCACACACGCCGGTCGAATTGTTCATTGCTGCCTCGATTGGATCCTATGTCGTTGCTGGCATACTGTTGTTAATTTCTCTGCGGCGCGGCCTCGAAAGATCTGTAAAGAGCGCACCCGCAGAGCGGGAAGTTGGTCGCTGGTTTAAAACCTCATGGCCCTTCTTTATTACCAGTGGCTCCTATGTCGTTCTCGACAACAGCTCAATATTCCTGGTCGGCTTACTCATGGACCCAGCGGATACTGCACTCCTCACCGCCGCCATAAGGACCGCAACCCTTGTAGCATTCATTAATCTAACCGCCGATGCCGTTCTCCAGCCGGAAATTTCCGCCTTACATACGCAAGGCAAGTACGACCAATTGCAACCGCTCGTTGTACGAGTAAGTCGCTTGAGTTTTGGTTTCACCGCAGCGCTGAGTTTGTTCCTAATAGTATTTGGCGAATTTGTCCTAGCCTTTTTTGGCCTTAGTTTTACTGAGGCTTACCTACCCATGATCATTCTTGTTTGCGGCTTCTGTATTGTAACTGCCTTCGGCCCACTCACCGGCCTATTGAATATGACAGGGCATCAAAACATTACCGCTATAGGTTTCTGTGTCGCAGCTGGCTCTGGAATAGCCCTGTGTTTACTGTTAATTCCTTTATTCGGCATTACCGGCGCCGCTATCGCCATTTCAGGCAATCTAATACTCCTGAGATGTTACCTTTATTTACGCATTGTGCAAAAGCTAAGCATACGTCCCTCAATATTCAGCAAGTTAACTGTGCCGCCTTCATCTCAGCAGGATAAAGCGTTATAAAATACCGGCAAATATGTCCTCATGCTGCGTTGGACATACCCATGCAGCGACCTATACTTATTAAGGTTACGCCTAAGAAGGAAGCTCTCAACGGAGGAGATAAGTGCCTAAGGGGTTCTACCGCATTGCCATGATCGCAGCCTGCCCCTTCCCGGAACCGCGGGGAACTCCAACACGAATCCTCAGAATGGCTGAGGCATTGGTAGAACGGGGGCATGAGGTTCACGTTGTCACTTATCATTTAGGCCAGCCAATTGAGAACCACGCCTTTAGAATCCACCGTATCCCAACGGTTAAAAGCTACCAAAAGCGCTCAGCTGGTCCCAGTTACCAGAAATTGTTAGTCCTCGATGTGCTATTAGCGTATCGAGTTATGTCAGTGTTGCGCCACCATAGGATTGATATTATTCATGCCCACCATTTTGAAGGTATGATAGCTTCCTGGCCCGCCCACCTGCTATACGCAAAGCCCTTGATATTTGATATTCACACATTGCTGGAATCTGAATTGCATTACTATGGCAAAAGATATCCTTTAACCATCAAAAAAAAACTGGGCCGTTTAGGCGATAAGATCCTGCCTCGCTTTGCCAACAAGCTCATTGCTGTGTCCGATGACATTAATGATAAGTTGGCCAAACACCATGGTTATAACCCTGAAAAGATAAAAGTAATTCCCAACGGGGTAGAGCTAGAACTGTTTGAAAATGTCGATGTACCAACTCGTCACCTTGCGGAACAATCCAATACCCTTGTGTTTGCTGGCAATCTTGCCCCTTACCAAAGAATCGATTTACTCCTGCAGGCATTCCATGAGGTACGCAAACAACGTCCCGATACTCGACTCAAGATGCTGACAGACAGCGACTTTAGCAACTATGAAGCCCTAGCCAGAGAATTAGGTGTTCGCGAGAATATCGACCTTAGAGCATGCCAGCTGAAGGACTTGCCGAGGCAACTGGCAAGTTCTGCGATTGCCTTAAACCCAAGAACCGAATGCGACGGACTACCGCAGAAGCTATTGAACTACATGGCTGCTGGTGCCCCAGTGGTTAGCTTCGAAGGGTCGGCAAAGCACTTTGAGCATGAGCAACACGGCTTAGTGGTTGAGAACAGTAATACCAAAGCCTTCGCAGATGCCATCATTAGGCTACTGGACCACCGATGCCTGGGAAAAAAATACGCTGAAAATGCAAGAGGATTTGTTCTTTCTGAAATGTCCTGGGGTAAGACCGCTGAACAGGTAGAACTGATTTATGAACAAGTCCTACGGGGAAAACAAAGCAATGTGGGGGAAACAGGTCAGTGAAACTCTGTTTTCTGATCAGTGAGTATTTCCGCTGGGGAAAATACGGAGACTACGGTCCGTTAACGTGACTATTGGCTAGAACTTGCCATTAGAGTGATCGCTATCTCAAGGTCAAATGGAATAACGTTTTTTTCACACCCTTTGCGGTCTATTAAAGGAAAGGGCGCGGCAAGGCACAATGGGGATAGCTAAAAATCTAGTATCGAGAATTGTTCCATGGACGATCCGGCGCCGTTTCGAAGTCGCCCTGTTTGACAGTGGTCTTCCGGTCTTCAAGCAGCAGGGGAAAAGCGGCATTCGACAACTGGGCCATCGCGGCTATGTAGGACAGCCTAATTGCTATGCCGAGCAAGGCCTGGTGCAATTTAATTTTCTTTTGGAGCAAGGGATACAACCGACGGATGTTCTCTGTGACATCGGTTGTGGTTCTTTACGCGGTGGACAGTTTGCAATTCCTTACCTTGATCGTGGCAACTATCTAGGGCTGGAGGGTGAGGAAAAATTGGTGGAAATGGGACTCCGACACAATCTGGAGCTAGAGGTCATCTCAGCCAAAGCGCCGGAAATGGTTTACTCGTACGACTTCGAATTTGATCGATTTAGCAAACGACCGAATTATGCCATTGCAGTCTCGCTATTCTCTCACCTCACTGAAGACGATATTCGGCGATGCTTGACGAACCTTGCCGACCATACAGGAAGAGACTGCAAATTCTACGCTTCCTTTTTCGAGGTTTCCCGGCCGGTTCCGAATTTCAAAAACTCACATCCACATCTCGGCTTCTACTATCTCAGGACGCAGATGGTCGCAATGGGTGAAGAGTCGGGCTGGGTGGTCAGTATGGTGCCGGAATGGGTTTCGCCGGCGGGACAGAAAATGCTGCTCTTTTCCTGTTAGTCCCAACCGGGGTCGGTCTGGAATCAGGATATCTATCCTAAAAGTTGTCCAGATCACACCTATGGAAAAGGGGCCCCGAATATCGGCAACCCCCTATTAAGTTGCTAGATAAACTATTTCGTCCGGCTCGCCTTCTCTTCAATCCCCGACAGGCCGAATCGGCGCCGCAGTTCAGCGTAAATCCTTTCTGGAGGCAAGTCGTAGAAACCGAGCAACACCAACACGTGGAAGAACAGGTCAGCGACTTCGTAGATGACCTCCTGCTTATTGCCGCCTTTACCGGCGATGGCGGTTTCGGTCGCTTCTTCGCCAATCTTGCCGAGAATCTTGTCGAGCCCCTTGTCGAACAGTGACTTGACGTAGGATTTTTCCCCAGCGCCCAATTGGCGACGCTCCTGGATGATGTTGTAGAGCGCCTCGAGGATATCCTGACGCGCATAGACGGAGGCCGCATCGACAAGCTTTTCGGACACCTCCTGCACCTCGCCACCCCAAACCCGATAAAAGCAGGAGCGCTGACCGGTGTGGCAGGCGGCACCATGCTGATCGATGCTGATCAACAGACAGTCGCTGTCGCAGTCAAAGCGGATTTCCTTGACGATCTGCAGATGCCCGGAAGATTCGCCCTTCATCCACTGCTTCTGCCGGGAGCGGGAATAATAGTGGACCTTGCCGGTGGCAACAGTCTGCTCGACCGCTTCGGCATTCATCCAGGCCATCATCAGCACTTCACCAGTTTCGGCATCCTGGGTGATGGCGGGGATCAGGCCGTTTTCATCAAATTTCAACTGTTCGCTTAACGACATAATCAAGGTCCTTAAATCCGTGACGGCACGCCATGTTGCTGAAGATAGTCTTTGCACTCAGCGATGGTATATTCCTTGAAGTGAAAGATCGAGGCTGCCAATGCGGCGCTGGCGCCACCTTCAACCAAGCCTTCGCGGATATGTTCGAGATTACCGACCCCACCGGAGGCGATCACCGGGATTTCTACCGCATCACTGATCGCGCGGGTCAGTTCAATATCGTAACCATCCTTGGTGCCGTCGCAGTCCATCGAAGTCAGCAGAATCTCCCCGCAGCCGTACTCCGCCATCCGCTTCGCCCACTCGATGGCGTCGATACCGGTCGGGTTGCGGCCACCGTGGGTGTAGACCTCCCAGGCCTGGGGACGAGATCCCTTGACCCGGCGGGCATCGATGGCAACGACGATGCATTGGCTGCCGAATCGCTGCGCTGCTTCGCGAACGAATGCAGGCCGATCTACTGCCGCGGTATTGATCGAGACCTTGTCGGCCCCGGCGTTAAGCAGGTTACGAATATCGGCAACCTCGCGCACCCCGCCACCGACGGTCAGCGGCATAAAAACCCGCTCCGCTGTCTGCCGGACCACATCGAGGATGATGCCACGCTTATCACTTGAGGCGGTGATATCGAGAAAGGTCAATTCATCGGCGCCCTGCTCACAGTAGGCCTCTGCCGCGTCGACTGGGTCACCGGCGTCGCGCAGGCCGACAAAGTTGACGCCTTTGACGACCCGGCCGTCTTTAACATCGAGACAAGGGATGATTCGTTTCGTTAACATGGACAGAAACCTTTTCCACCGCAGAGATCGCTGAGAGTGCAGAGAGAATCAAAATGTTTCCACTGCGTCCTCGGCGGTTAGATCCGCTTTTGTTTTGTCAAAGCGACCGCTTCACGCAGATCGATAGCGCCGGAATAGATCGCTTTGCCGGTGATCACCCCGGTCACTCCAGAGGCTTCGATGGCGATTAAACGTCGGATATCATCCAGGGTCGAGAGACCGCCAGAGGCAATCACCGGAATATTGATCGATTCGGCCAGCGCTTTGGTCGCCTCGATATTCGGCCCTTGCATCATGCCGTCACGGGCGATATCGGTGTAGATGATCGCCTCGACGCCGAAACCTTCCATCTCTTTAGCCATCTCGGTCGCCAGCTTTTCGGTGACATCGGCCCAACCACGCACGGCCACCAGACCGTTCATGGCATCGATACCGACGACAATCTGGCCAGGGAACTTTTTACAAGCCTCTTCGACCAGGGTTGGATTCTCCTTCGCGACAGTGCCGAGAATCACCCGGTCAATTCCAAGCTCCAGGTAAGCCTCGATGGTCTGCATATCGCGGATTCCACCACCTAGTTCAGAGGGGATATCGATGGCCTCGACAATCGCCTTAATCGCTGCCTTGTTCTGCGGCACCCCGGCGAAGGCACCGTCGAGATCGACGATGTGCAGCAGCTCACCGCCCTGCTCCTGCCAGATCCGCGCCTGGGCAGCCGGATCGTCATGGTAGACGGTATCTTTATCCATCAAGCCCTGTTCCAGGCGGACACAGCGGCCTTCTTTAAGATCGATTGCGGGTAGAATGATCACTATATCAAATCCTTTTACCGCAGAGAGCGCAAAGGTCGCAGAGTGATTATTCCACTCTAAAAAACCTCTGCGCTCTCTGCGTTCTCTGCGGTTAACAGCCCTATAGCTCTCCGAAATTCTTAAAAATCTGCAAACCGATATCCTGGCTCTTCTCCGGATGAAACTGGGTCGCCATAATATTGTCGCGCCAGATGGAGGCACAGAATTCGACCTCGCCATAGCGGCAACTGGCGGCCACATCGGCTTGGTTCTCCGCCGCACAGTAGTAGGAGTGAACGAAATAGACAAAGCTCTGGTCGGCAATTTCATTGAAGAGCGGCGAGGTTTTTTTCAGGCTGATATTATTCCAGCCCATATGTGGGACCTTTAGCCGTTCGCCGCCTTCAACCATCCCTGAGGGAAAGCGCACCACCTTGCCAGGAATCAGCCCAAGGCCCTGATGGCGGCCGAACTCCTCACTCTCATCGAAAAGCATCTGCATACCGACGCAGATGCCGAGTAGTGGTTTATCCGCCTGCACATGGGCCAGCAGCGGCTCAACGAAACGAGCTTCGCGCAGGTTATTGATACAGTCACGGAAGGCCCCGACACCCGGCAGCACGACTTTATCGGCTTTGCCGATGTCGCTTGGGTCGGCGCTGACCCGCGCTTCGAAACCGAGCTTTTCAAACGCTTTTTCAACGCTGCGCAGGTTGCCCATTTCGTAATCGATGATGTTGATCATGAGCTATTCTAACTTCCCTTTGGTCGACATTACACCTTGAATCCGTGGATCGATGCTGGTCGCCTGATCGAGAGCA
Organism: uncultured Desulfuromonadales bacterium; assembly: GCA_947259685.1. Next base: position 21,171 of record CAMYNC010000050.1, read on the forward strand.
CGACCGAACGCCTTAAAGATTCCCTCAATGATGTGATGTAGGTTGTCACCATAGGCCAGGTTCACGTGGATATTGGCGCCGGAGTGGTTACAGAAGGCAACGAAAAACTCCTCGACCAGTTCGGTATCGAAATTACCAACCTTGGCTTTTGGCAGTTCAACGTTGAAGACCAGAAAAGGGCGCCCGGAGAAGTCGATCACCACTGAGGCCAAGGCTTCATGCATCGGCATGGTCTCGCGACCGAAACGGCGCACCCCGGCTTTATCGCCGAGGGCCTGTTTGAAGGCTTCGCCAAGCACAATCCCTAGGTCTTCCACGGTGTGGTGCGCGTCGATTTCAATGTCACCGGTCGCCTTGACGGTCAGATCAAAGAAACCATGGCGTGCCACTGCAGAGAGCATGTGATTGAAGAAGGGCACCGGACTTTCGATGTGGTGCTGGCCGGAGCCGTCCAGGTTCAGCTCGATGCTGATATTGGTTTCCTTGGTTTCGCGATCGATTTTTGCAGCACGGGCCATGTCAGTCTCCATTACAAGTGGGGCGGCAGATATGCCGCCGGCGGGCGAGACATGTCTCGCCCCTACAGAAAACCTATCTATTTCTTCAGCCGGATCGAGACCGACTTAGCGTGCGCCTCCAGCCCTTCCAGTTCAGCGATATGGACGATTTCCTTGCCAAGCCGCCGCAGACCATTTTCCGAGAAGGAGACAATGCTTGATTTCTTGACGAAATCATCCAGCGACAGCGGCGAAAAGAAGCGCGCCGTGCCACCGGTCGGCAGCGTGTGGTTCGGTCCAGCCAGGTAATCACCGGCCGCTTCCGGGGTGTGGTGGCCCATGAAGATCGCGCCGGCATGACGTATTTGCGGCAAGATGGCAAAGGGATTATCGACAGCCAGCTCCAGGTGCTCAGGGGCGATCTGGTTGGAAAAAGCGATCGCTTCGCCAAGATCCTGGGCCAGAATGATTGCGCCGTAATTATCGATCGACTGACGGGCGATGGTTTCGCGGCTCAGTTCCTTGAGTTGCTTTTCAACTTCGGCCTGCACCGCTACCGCCATTTTTTCACAACTGGTCACCAGTACCGACGAGGCAAGTTCATCATGCTCGGCCTGAGAGAGCAGATCGGCGGCGATGTGCGCAGCATTGCCACTGCCGTCGTTAATCACTAGAATTTCGCTCGGTCCGGCGATCATATCGATATCGACCTGGCCGAAAACCAACTGCTTGGCTGTGGCGACATAAATATTTCCCGGCCCGGTAATCTTGTCGACCCGCGGTACGCTCTTGGTGCCGAAAGCCAATGCGGCAACCGCCTGGGCGCCACCCAACTTAAAGATCCGGTCGACCCCGGAAATGCGTGCTGCCGCCAATACGTGCGGATTAATTTCGCCTCCCGGCATCGGCACTACCATGATCACCTCTTCGACCCCAGCCACCTTGGCCGGAATGGCGTTCATCAGCACCGAAGAGGGATAGCTGGCCTTGCCACCGGGGACATAAATACCGACCCGGTCCAGCGGGCGCACCATTTGCCCGACCAGAATGTCATCTTCATCGGTCGACAGCCAGGTTTCCTGCTTTTGCTTGGCGTGATAATCGGCAATCCGTTCGGCAGCCAGCTGTAATGCCGACAGCGACTCAGCACTGACCTCAGCCATCGCGGCATCGATTTCTTCAGTAGAAACTTCCATGCTCTCAGCAGTCAGCTCTAAACGATCGAATTTGGCAGTGAGCTCAAACAGTGCCTGGTCACCGCGCTGGCGAACATCAGCAATAATCGTCTTAACGGTCTCCTCGACCTCAGTCGGCACCGCTGCAGCCCGCTGCTCAATACGGCGAAACTCGGCCTCAAAGTTGGCTTCAGAAAATTTGAGAATCAGCATGATTCGAACCTAGCTCCTACA
>CAMYNC010000051.1 GCA_947259685.1 uncultured Desulfuromonadales bacterium
ATCGCGACGCTTGGCTGGAACCGCACCGGCGCATTGCCATCCTGCGCAAACTCGGCAAGCTGATGGAGGTCGAAGCGGAAGCCCTGGCGGAGCTGATCGCTCTGGAAGGGGGTAAACCGCTGACCGATGCGCGGATCGAAGTGGCCCGCGCGATCGACGGCGTCGCGCTGGCCGGCAAAGAGCTTCTGCATGTGATGCGCGGCGAAGAAGTCCCCATGGGCCTCACCGCGGCCACCAGCGGTCGGCTCGCCTTTACCACCATGGAACCGATTGGCGTGGTGTTGGCGGTCAGCGCCTTCAACCATCCGCTGAACCTGATCGTACACCAGCTGATTCCGGCGGTGGCGGTCGGCTGCCCGGCCCTTGTCAAACCGGCCTCGACCACGCCGCTCAGCTGTCTGCGGTTGCTGGAACTGCTGGCCAAAGCTGGGCTACCGGACGGCTGGTGCCAGGCGATCATCTGCGATAACAAAGTGGCCGAGACCCTGGTGACCGATCCGCGCATCGACTTTTTTTCCTTTATCGGTTCGGCGCAGATCGGCTGGCAGTTGCGCAGCAAACTGGCTCCCGGCGTGCGCTGTGCCCTGGAACATGGCGGGGTGGCTCCGGCAATCGTCGACGCATCGGCTGATCTGGACGAAGTGGTCCCGGCCCTGCTCAAGGGAGGCTTCTACCACGCCGGACAGGTCTGTGTTTCGGTGCAGCGGGTATTTGCCCAGCAAGATATCGCCAGGGAACTGGCCGCACAACTGGCTCAGGGAGCCAGTCGCTTGAAGGTCGGAGACCCTTCTCTGGCCGAAACCGAGGTTGGCCCCCTGATCCTTACCCGGGAAGTGGAGCGGGTTCATCAATGGGTCGAGGAGGCGATCGCTGCCGGGGCGGAACTGCTCTGTGGCGGTAAACGGATCAGTGAGTCACTCTATGCCCCGACGGTCCTCTATGATCCGCCTGCTGATAGCAAGGTCTCCACTCTGGAGCTGTTCGGGCCGGTTCTCTCCGTCTATCCCTACAGCGACCGGTTGGAAGCGATTGCCCGGGCCAACAGTCTGGATGTCGCCTTCCAGGCAGCGATCTTCACCAACAATCTTGATACGGCGCTGGACAGCATCAGACGCCTCGATGCCACGGCGGTGATGGTCAACGAGCATACTGCCTTCCGCTCCGACTGGATGCCATTTGCCGGACGGCACAGCTCCGGCTATGGCATCGGCGGAATCGGCTACACAATGCACGATATGCTGCAAGCGAAGATGGCGGTGATCAAGCTGCCGTCGAAAACAAATTGAGTTCATCCAAGTTCAACCGAACGGCAGGGAGGACGCCAGATGCTAGAGAAGTGGTCAGGACAGCTGTTTATCATCAGTATGCTGGTTCTGGGCGGACTGGTTCTGATTCTCGGTCTTTGGCAGAGCGGTTTTTTCTGGCTGCTGCTGCCGCTGGCTGGGGTTGCCGCGCTTGGCGCCTACGATATGCGCCAGACCCGGCATACGATTCTGCGCAACTTTCCGGTGCTGGGGCATTTCCGCTTTCTGCTCGAATCGATCCGCCCGGAAATCTATCAATATTTCATCGAAGCCGAGGATGAAGAACACCCCTTCAGCCGGGAAAAGCGCTCAGTGGTTTATCAGCGGGCGAAAAAGACCCTGGATACGCTGCCTTTTGGCACCCGGCGGGATGTTTATCGGATCGGCTATGAATGGATCAATCATTCAATCCTGCCCAGCGAGCCGAACCCTGAGCTTGGCTGGACGCTGATCGGCGGACCGGATTGCAGCCAGCCCTACCGGGCTTCGATCTTTAACATTTCGGCGATGAGTTTCGGTGCGCTGAGCAGTAATGCAATTCTGGCCCTCAGCCAGGGGGCTAAGCAGGGCGGCTTCTATCACAATACTGGCGAGGGAGGAATCAGTCCCTATCATCTGGAAGGTGGCGCGGACCTGGTCTGGCAGATCGGCACCGGATATTTTGGCTGTCGCGATTCAAAGGGGCAGTTCTGTTCGAAAACCTTCGCTAAAAGAGCGGAACAGTCTGCGGTCAAAATGATCGAAATAAAGATCTCTCAAGGGGCTAAGCCAGGGCATGGCGGGATCCTGCCGGCCGCCAAGGTCACGCCGGAGATTGCCGCAATCCGCGATGTGCCTCTGGGGCAGGATGTGCTCTCGCCGCCAGGTCACTCGGCCTTTCGTACTCCGCTTGAACTGCTGGAATTTGTCGCCGAATTAAGGCGGCTCAGTGGTGGTAAGCCGGTTGGTTTCAAGCTCTGTCTCGGCGATATGCGGGAATTCCTGGGTATCTGCAAAGCGATGCTCAAAACTGGGATCACCCCCGATTTTATTACCGTCGATGGTGGTGAAGGGGGGACCGGAGCCGCGCCTCTCGAGCTGAGCAACTCGGTCGGCGTTCCGCTCTATGACGGGCTGTCCTTTGTCCACAGCGCCCTGATCGGGGTCGGTCTGCGGGAGCAGGTGCGGATAATCGCGGCGGGAAAAATCACCACCGGCTTCCACTTGCTGGTGCGCCTGGCCCTTGGTGCCGATGCCTGCTGCGCAGCTCGCTCGATGATGTTTGCCCTCGGCTGCGTCCAGGCGCTCAAATGCAACAGTAATGAGTGCCCGACCGGGGTTGCGACCCAGGCGCTACGGCTCACCCAAGGGTTGGTAGTGGCCGATAAGGCACCGCGGGTGGCCAATTTCCAAATGGCCACCGTCAAAGCCGCGCTGGAACTGATGGGGCTTTCCGGCTACGGCGGCGACCGGGAACGGCTGCGCTGGCACATCTATCGGCGAACCGGGCCGAGCCGGATTCAGCCGTTGGGCGATATCTATCCCTGTCCCAAACCGGGCGCCCTGTTGCAGGAACCCGTACCGGAATTTTATCGAAAGGTCTGGAAGCGCGCCTCCGCAGAGAGTTTTTAATTGTCCCTCAGTCGAAACGTTCTCGGTCGTGCGGCCGGGCATAGTCGAGCTTGGGTCCTTTGGGGATAATTCGGGTCGGATTGATGTTGCTATGGCTGGCGTAGTAGTGGGCCTTGATCTGTTCGAAATTCACCGTTTCGGCGATCCCCGGCTGTTGGTAAAGGTCGCGCAGATAATTGGCAAGCTGCGGATAGTCTTCGATCCGGCGGAGATTGGTTTTAAAATGGCCGACATAAACCGCATCGAAGCGGATCAGGGTGGTGAACAGCCGCCAGTCGGCTTCAGTAATCTGCCCACCAACCAGGTAGCGCTGGCTGGCTAACCGCTCTTCCAGCCAGTCCAGTTCCGCAAACAGCTGATCGAAGGCATGCTCATAAGCCGCCTGGGTTGTGGCGAAACCTGCCTGATAGACGCCATTATTGACACCATGATAGATCCGCTCGTTGATTTGATCGATCTCTTGTTGAAGTTCGCTCGGATAGTAATCGGCCTGGTTACCGGTCAGAGCGTTAAAGGCAGTGTTGAACATGCGGATAATTTCCGCCGATTCGTTGTTGACGATGGTCTGCCGCTGCTGGTCCCAGAGCACCGGCACCGTGACCCGCCCGCTGTAGTCGGCGTCGGCCTGCAGGTAGAGCTGATAGAGATAGTCGATGCCTTTTACTGGGCTGGTGCTTTGGGCTGCGGCGCCCAACTGCCAACCGTTTTCCAGCATCAACGGCTCGACCACCGTCAGGCCGATCAGCTTCTGCAAACCTTTCAGGCGGCGAAAGATCAGCGTGCGATGGGCCCAGGGACAGGCCAGCGAAACAAACAGGTGGTAGTGACCGGCAGCAGCAGCAAATTCACCGCTGCCGTCGGCAGTGATCCAGTTGCGAAACTGCGACTGTTTACGGACGAATTCTCCCTTGGTTGCTTTGGTGTCGTACCATTGATCCCGCCAATGCCCGTTTACCAGTAAGCCCATGCTGGTCACCTCGCTATCGGATTATTCTTTAACCTGAATCAGGTTTAAGGCTACACCACTGCTTTTCGCCCGGACAAGGGGGGGACGTTGCCGGGATGTCATAAAATAGCCAATCCGCAGGTAAATTGAGAAAAACCACATTTTTTATTAAAAGGGTCTAGTCTTCCCTTGCATCCTTTTTTCCTGCCTGTTAATTTATCCCTTGAAATTAAAATTTCCATCAAATCATTGCGCCAGCGTGACCGCTTTGTCACATTCTCAATATTATCAACAGGAGGCCAGATGCGTATTCTAGTCGTCGAAGACGAAACAAAAGTTGCCAATTTTATCAAACGAGGGCTGGAGGAAGAGGGTTTTAACGTTGATCTCGCTCATGACGGTGACGAAGGGGTCAATATGGCGGAGAAGTCTGCTTATGCCTTAATCCTCATGGACATCATGATGCCCAAAAAAGACGGGCTTACCGCCATCAAGGAGATCCGCGAGAAAAAGATTACCACTCCGATCCTCTGCCTGACGGCCAAAGATACCGTGGAAGACATCCTCAAAGGGCTGAACACCGGCAGTGATGGCTACCTGACAAAACCATTTGCTTTTGCTGAGCTGGTCGCCCGCTCCAGGGCTTTGATTAGGCGCGGAACTCAGGATCGTGGTGCGGAACTCTTTTATGCAGATCTGCGTCTCGACCCGGTCAGCCATAAGGTCTGGCGCGATAACAATGAGCTTGACCTGACGATTAAAGAATATGGGCTGCTGGAATTTTTCATGCAGAATCCCGAACAGGTTCTGACCCGCTCGATGATTGCTGAGCACGTATGGGATTACACCTTTGATTCTTTCACCAACATTATCGATGTGTACGTCAATTATCTACGCAAAAAAGTCGACCGGGATTACAGTAAAAAGCTGATCCATACCGTCCGTGGCGTGGGCTATGTTCTGAAAGAAGAGGGATAAACGGGCACTGCGAATTCCGGGACAACGAACATCAGTTTAAAAAGAGAGCTTCCGAAGGCTCGATTTGTCGTCAAATTCCAACCTTTAGGCGATTTTACTGTTGAAGGGTAAGCTACAACCCCTGAGGAAAAGCAGAATTGCAGCGTACATATTTTTAGAGCGCCCCGGCCTGTGTAAGCAGTCTGGGGCGTTTTTTGTTCTGCGGATGGTGATTTATCGGAGCGACAGCCACCGGTCAATATTCCTTTAGATATATTTTACAATATCCAAGGCTTGGCTACTTATTGTTTTGACTCGACCCCGGCGGGTGTCATGTTGCAGTCGGTTGGTCAGGTTCGGCCCCTGCGAAGGTATGCCACCCGGTAAATCCTGATTCAGTCTCCCGCTTTAAGCCGGACGATTTCGGCATCACGCAGGCGATTATATTGTCCCCGTAACCGGTCAATCTCCTTGCGAAATTGCAGTTTTCCTGGCCGCGTACCGCTGTCGCGGGGCAGGGCGTTGACGGCGTCCTGGTACTGCAGCCGATAGCGCTCTTCGACTTCAATGATCTGCCGCTCCAGCGGTGAGGCGGCTTCATAGCGGCGGGCCTTCTCCTGCTCTGCTTCCAGTGCCTGGGTGGCATAGATCAGCCGCTGGCGGTTGAACGGGATAAACCGTTCGTCAATCTCCCCCTGGTAGCTGTTTTCATCATAGGCCTGGAGCAGCCGCTGGTACCATTGCTGCGCCTGTTCCAAGTCGCGGGTCAACCCGTACCGGCCCTTTTCATAGGCGAGTGCCAGGGTTCCCATGGCCGGCAGATGATTCTGCTGCGCCGCCGCGCTGAGCAGGGCGAGGCCGCGGGCCGGATCGTTGCGCATGATGCCGGCCTGGCTCTCAAAATAAGTCACCAGCCGGTACTGGGCTTCGGCGTCTCCCTGCTTGGCGGCCCGTTCGATCCACAGCAAACCCTGCCGGCGTTGCTCGACCGGTCCACTGACCAGCATCTGGCGACCGAGCTGGTACTGGGAGCGCGGATCGCCGGCCTCGGCTTTGCCTTGCAGATCGACCGGGGACTGATAGTCGCCGCCGGCCAGCTCAAAGAGCCGAGCAAAGTACTTCAACTCGTCACTCCAGCGCCGCGCCCTGGCCGGGTCCGGGGCGACCCCGTAGACCCCGTCCCGGTAGGCCTCGACCAGTTTGCTGACCAGCGCTTTGGATTTCAGCAGGTCGACCGGGTAGCCAAAGCGGCCATCCTGGTAGGCCGGGGCAACATATTCCATGGTTTTGAGGTGATTCTGTGCCAGGGCCTGGTCCCACCAGCTGCGCCCGCGCGGCAGGTCGATTTCGAACCCGTGGCGGCCGAACAGGAAGATTCCGCCCAGTTCATATTGCAGCTCTGCCTCCCCCTGGCCGGCGGCCTGTTCCAGCAGCGCCAGTCCTTCGCCGCGGGTGTCCGGAGTGGCATTCGCGACCTGCAGCAGCTCACGCCCGAGTTTGACCTGGGCCTGGGGATCGCCAGCCGCCAGCCGTGCCTCGAAGTCGGCGAGCCGCTCGGCCCGGGCCAACTGATCGGCGGCCATCGACACGCTCTGCTGCAGACCGCTGTTGCCGGTCTGATTACCAGCAGCGCTCTGCCGGTAAAGCTCGATTGCCCGCTGCGGAGCGCGCGGGAAGCCGTCGGCGCCCTTCTCATAGCGCCAGGCCAGTTCTGTCAGTGCCTTGCCGTGGCCGTTTTCAGCCGCCTGCTCCCACCATGAGCGGGCCAGCTCAGGATCTTTCGCCAACGTCAGTGCCGGATTGGCCCTCAGGTAGGCGCGTCCGAGCTCGAACTGGGCCTCGGCCTGGCCGTTGTCGGCGGCCGCACGGAGCCAGTCAGCTGCGCTGCTGCCTGATTCGACCCCCGGTGCGGCTTTGCGCAGCTCGTTATAGAGTTGATACTGGGCATCGGCCATCCCCCCCTCGGCGGCGACCGTCAGCCAACGGAGTTTTTCCTCGCGGTTGCGTGGATGCAGGACCAGCTCCTGGGCCGCTTTCAGGTGCCCCTGTTCGGCGGCGCGGATCAGCCAGTCCTGGTAGCCGGCGGGTCGGCCGTAGCGTTGGATCGATTCTTCCTTGAGAACCATTGCCAAATGGTACTGGGCCGAGGCAAAGCCGAGATCGGCCAGCGGTTTGACGAACAGCAGGGTGCGGTGGGTCCAACCGAGGGTCAGCAGTAAAACCACCAGGCTGCCGGCGATCAGCCGGCGGCGCAGGCGGCGCCGAGACAGGTATTTTCCCACCGAACTTGCCGGCCGGTCGGCGACCAGCTGCTGGTAGATCAGCAGGCCCAGCAGCAGTAGTCCCTGGGCGGAGAAGTAGCCGATGGTCCAGCTGGCCGGAACCCTGAATTCTCCCAGCACCTTGGCGAAATCAAACAGGCTGTAGGCAGACGAGCTACTGTGCCCGCCGCTGATGAAGATCGGTTGCATCGCCGCGATCAGGCAGGCGGAGAACAGTCCCAGCAGAACCAGAGTCCGGGCCAGCGGCCGGCGCAGCTTGCCGATCAGCGCCGCCAGCAACCAGGCAGCAAGATAAAAAACCAGGCCGCCGAGCAGCGCCGGCGCGAGCAGGATGGCGGCCATGGCGAAGCCGTCACTGTCGCCGGAGAAGAGGCTGGCCACCCCGGCAGCAAACAGGAAACTGCCGGGAGCCAAGCCGCCGGCGACCGCCATGTACCAGATGACCGGCAGCAGCTGGTAGAAACTCAGGAACAGGAACCAGCGGGTCGCGCTGCGCCCAGGGGGCGGAACTTTGGGATCGCGTAAGCTCATCCGTTTAGCTGTCAGAGGATCGATTCGCCCGGCTGCAGGCTGTTTGCGAGCGAAACAGTGGGTTCCACGACCACCTTGGTATCGGTTGGTCGCTGCGGGTTGGTCATCAGGTCCATCAGTTTTCCAAGCAACTTTTTCATCGGCAGCTGTCATCCTGGCGAAAGCAACGATCCTCTTTATCCGCCAGTCGCTGAAGCGAACTGGTCCCAGCCGGTAAAGCTAACCATTGCCAGACTCAAGGTTTTTAGATTAAAGCCTCAGGAACCTGGCTTTCGCAGGGGATCTTGACCTGGCAAAGGCCGCAAGGCGTGGCTCCGGTGCCATAGGTTTTGGTCGCATAGGGTGCGGTGGTCTCACGGATGTAGCTGAAACAGGCCTGCTTATCGTGCCCTTGGGCGGTGGTAATTGCCTCCGCCGGGCAGCGCTTGGCGCAGGCACCGCAGGTTTCTTTGGCATACCAGAGGCACCAGGCATGCTGAGCCTCGCCGTAGACTCGCTCGGTCGCCGGCAGATTGATGCGCGCCACCACCGAACCGAAGCGGACCGCTTTTCCCCAACGGGTGATCATCGCATCGGAGAGGCTGAAGGTGCCGAGCCCGGCGACGAAGGCCGCATGCCGCTCCGACCAGTTAGAGGCCAGACCGAAGCGCTCCGATTGCTGGTAGCCAAAACCTGGCAACCGTTCGGGTGCGACCGAGGGAAAGCCTGCCTTGGTGAGGGTTTCGGCCAGGTGCAGACGCAGGTCGCAGTTGAACTCTTCGCCATGAAACCGGGAGCGTGCCCAGCGTTCGGCCGGCATCACCTTTTCCAAGCGCTGCTCGGCGCGGGTTTCTTGGGTCTGCGGGAGCACATAGCTGATGACCCGCAGTTCCCTGGCAGGCACTGGGGCCTCGGGAAATGCCAGCGCATAGGCTTCTTCCGGGGTCCAGAGGAACGGGCCGATCAACTCCTTGTTGCGCAGAAACAGGGGGTCATCCCCCCGCGCTACGGCGACATGCGGTTTTGCCCAGGCCTTCTCACCGGTTTCGAGATGCAAGGAGTTACTTGGCGCGGATGCCCAGAAGTCGCAGATAATCTTTTCCACCTGGCTGACAGAATCCATCCTCAATCTTTCTTCTGCACTTGCTACAGATATATCAAGGGTAAAAGAGCTTCTAAAGTAGCTCAGATGCGAATCGAGGTCAAAAGTTCAGCTGTTAGCCTGAGTCAGTGAGTTAACGGTGGATGAAGAGTGCAAGTGCTTGGATTGAATGAGTGCGGCAAAAATCTGAGCTGCACCCAAAGGTTCAGCGGTGATTTTTGCCGTGCTCAGGTAATTCAATGACTTGTGCTATTCGCCGCCGGATACTCACTGATTCAGGGTTAGGTAAATTGGTCCCTGCAGACGTGTCGCTGCAACAGGGTGATCATGCAAGCTATTAGAGCAATAGCGGCGGCGGTGCGAGGGGCTGTCCCTGCTGCTGTCGAGAGAGTCATCTGCATGACTTTTTATCAATCTGGTGATGCACTTGTCCGCAGTGACTTGTTATAAAGGCAGAATCTGAGGTTGTTTTCATCACCGAGGGGACTTGGATTTCTGAATATTGTCATGAGGTGATTTCAGCTTCAAAGGGACTATCTTTACTTCAGTTTTCAACTTCCTGTGGTAAATTACCAAGACGGCTTAGTTATTTCAGGCCCATGCATTGCGTGAACGCTTGCCATTCTCTTAAGGTCGAAGGAATAGAGGCTTAGAATGACGGAAGACATTCGCTGGATTCAGCGCTTTGATAATTTCAAAAGGGCTTTGACGCAATTAGATAACGTCATGGCCTTAATTGCCCAGCGGGAGCTGTCCGAATTGGAAGAGCAGGGGGTTATTCAGGCTTTTGAGTATAATTATGAGCTTGCCTGGAATGTTTTGAAGGATTTCTATGAGCATCAAGGCGAACAAGGACTTCAAGGGAGCAGGGATGCCATAAGGACTGCGTTCAGGCGAGGCTTGATTATTAATGGTGACGTTTGGATGAAAATGATTAAAAGCAGGTCTTTAACATCACATACCTATAATGAAGAGGTCACCAAGGAAATCCTGAAGGACATTTTTGAAAGTTACTATGCGGAATTTGTCACCCTGAAAGAAACCCTGGCCGAGTATCTCGACACCAATGGCTGATCTGTTTGGTCTGAAGCCGGAAGTGGTCGAAGCCATACGCGCCGTTCTGGCACAATTCGATTGTATTACCGAGGCGATCCTCTACGGTTCTCGTGCTAAGGGGACTTATAAGGTTGGCTCGGATATTGACCTCAGCTTAAAAACTCAAGGGGAGCTGCCGAAGTCACTCCTGCTTACAATTGATAGCGCTTTGGATGATCTGGATTTGCCTTACTCCTTCGATATTTCTCTGTTGCAACAGATTAATAATAAAAATTTGCTTGAGCATATTGAGCGGGTCGGCATGGTTTTCTTCAATGCTGAAGAGTTTGCAGGACAGCAAAAGTAACAACGGAGCTGGTTGCTTTGCGTAGAACAGGGGAGCGAGAAATATAAGGGTCAGACCTGACCCTTTACCGCATACAAATAAAATGAATTCGGCTGCAGGGTCGAAACCCGACGGTTTTAAAAATCAGCTACCGGACAACCGAATAGCCACGCTTTGTCCAGTCAAAAATCCCATACCGCAGGTTATAGATCTTCTTGAAGCCACTTTTAATCAACAACCGCGAGGCAACGGTACTCCGATTGCCGCTGGCACAGTAAATCAAAATATCCTGATCTTTGTAATCTTCCAGTTTCCGAATATCTTTCTGAAGCACCTGCACTGGCAGCAGTTTTGCCCCCTGAATATAGCCCTGCTGAAACTCTCCCTTGGTTCTGACATCCAGAATCAGCGGGTTGGTATTCTGTAAAATCTTATCCGCTTGCTCGGCGTTCAACTCGGTGTAGGATGCTGCCGCGTACTCGATGACCCGGATGGTACCGTTGACCGTTCCAGCCCTAAAGCTATAGCTGCCGGGCTTTTTCATCTTTATATATGCTCGCTCTCCCTCCTTGACCGGAAAGGTCTTCTCAACCTTCAGTTCGGGGATCGCAATGGAAAAACTGCTAAGGCCGCTCAGGGATAGCTGGATGTAATCACCGCGATAGATAGCAAAATCATTCGTTTTATCCGGCACAATTGTCAGTAAGCGTAGACCGTCAACGATCTTGCCGGAAATTTGCGGTTCGTTGATCGCTTGAGCAACCGCATTCTGGACAATAAAGCAGCTCAGCAACGCTGCCAGCAACAGGCTGATGGTTTTCCGTTTCATAGTCGTCTCCTGAAAGGTTCAAATTCAATCATATATATTGTTGAATGGAGCTGTCGTCAAGTTTTTCCCATCCAGCTTTTGGTAAAAAAAATACCTGGCCCGATAAACCAAGAGAGTTAGGTTTCCTGTTCCCGGGATTTCCGTGCAACGGCCGAAAGGGCCAAGGGGGCAAGCATTTCAAAGCCAAAAACATGTCATTGCAAGACTTGACCCCTTGGCCCTATTGACTATCTATCTTATCTCTATCTTGGCAGTGCAAAAAGGAAAGTCCATGGCCGAGGCAGAACATAAGGAAATTCACTCCAGTGCTGTAGTGGTTAAGTGGTAAGTGCCAACACATCGCTAACGGAAAAATGTGCCACAACATCGCAAACTCTTAGTAGCTCTGCAATGAAGGGGTAATCTGAATGCCTTTGGCCGAGGCGGTCTAATGCTCCGCTTATGGCAACAGGCCCCTTGATCAAATCCTCATCAAACATGTATGCCTTGCACACTGAAGATGATGATGTCCTGTTGATTCCAGTCTCGCGGCTGATATCGATCCGCTATCTTGGCGAAGCTAAGGAGGTTGCCAGACAGTTAGCTGCTCGGTAATCCACAGTAGGGGCACCATATGCGACAAAAAGGGTTTAGTTCTGGCCATTGTTGAAGCATATAAACTATAGGAGGCGCTCGTCCCCTTTTCTATTTCGAATTCCTCGTCATAAAATTGAAATTCGGCTTTGCCGGGCAAGTTTTCATAAACATTGGGTTGACGTTTGGAGTACGAAATCCAGGCGAGCTGTTTTGCTTCCCTCGCTGACATTTAAAGTAACTGTATCTTTCTTCGACCCGCCGTTGCAAAAGAAGGTGATAGTACCGGTCGTTTTTTCGGAGTCGTCGAACAGGTCATGTTCGATTGCTTCTACTTCGTAGCCGATGGTAACTTTGTTTGTCGGATTGCATGCTTTCCAAAATGCTTCGTACAAGACTTTATTTAGCGTTTCGGTTGTGTTAAAGGGAAGTTCGTGCTCCGCAATATTGGTTGGGGTGCTCAGTGCAACCCTTTGAACATTATTTGCATTTTTTCCCAGAACACCATCTAAGCGGATGTTGTATTCCCATGAGGTGCCTATGTCGGCCGCAAGGTAATTGACAGTCTGAAGGGTTATAGTTGCCAAGCAACCTTGAACTGTGGCATTTCCAGGCACGCCGGGAGGCGAAGGAGGTGCCGAAAGTGTTTTCACAGCTTGAACCAGTTGAGTCCAGGTGGTCGCACCTCGGTCTAATGCCTTTGTGATGTTTGTTGGGAATTGTGTGATGTGGCAAAGTTTTAAGGCGTTGTCAGAAGTAAGAAGATTTAAACCTTTGAGTGATTTGGGAAGTATGCCTCCTTCATATGTGCGCCCTGAGTTGCAAGAATGTATTATCAAATACACTTTGCTAGGATCTTTCGCGATCTGTGGGATCGAAGCTAGCTTATTAAAGAAACGTTTGTAGGATATGTAACGCTCTCGCCGCTTCTCGATATCGTTACTGCTGCCTGATTTCTTGTTACTTTCTACGTCATATTCAAATGCGACGTCTTCGATGGCTGAACCATATCCATGAGCTGTCACAAAAATCACCAGCTGATCATTTTTGCTATTGCAGTAGGCCGGGTTTTTATCCAAGTCATTTTCCAGGCCAGTCATCATGCGCTCGAAAGTGTCTGCGGAGCCGCCATCGGGAGCGTGATCGCCTGCCAATCCATCGTTCGTTTTGTAGCCACGCTTTTTGAAAGAGTCTCGAACGTCTTCGGTGAATTTCCAGAGCTGCCCAATTTGGTTATATCCGCCCCAAGCGAGACCGCCGACTGTGAAGGGTTGTACCGTAGATTCAAAACAGAGTCCATAGAACAGAAATTCGCCTAAGGGCGGTTTGACGATTGTTGGTGGCGGCGCGATAGGAGGGATGGGGTAGGGGGTGCCTATTGGTGGCATAGGTAGGTCGGTGCCTGGGAAACCTCCGGTCAGCGGGATCCCGCTTTGAAAGAGTTCCAGGCCGCCAGTGCTGTCGCCGTCTTCAGTGTCTGAAATCTCTAACACATTTTCGAATCGTGAATCCTTGGAAGTCTTTACCGTAGTTTGGGTATCGGGGCCCTGAATACTCTCTCCGTTAAATATCGCCATACTTCGAAGATTCGAAGCCGAATAAAAAGGGAATAAAGAACCGTCAAATCCAATATTGCCTGTCGTGGTTTCAAAAATTTGTGGTTCTCTATTGAATCCGTTAAAGACAGCAACAGCTGATGGTTTTGCCAGAAGCGCCATTGGTGCTGTGTCAATAACATAGATACGAGGGCCCAAACCAAAAAGTTTTTCCCGGCTCGTTCTCAGAACAACAAAGCTTTCGTTGTTGTCCACCAAAGTGATGGTTATGCTGTTCCGATCAGGGAAAGGTATGCGATAAATTGCACTCGACTCTAAATTAAATATAGACTTCAGGTCTTCGGAGGACTCAGCAAGCCGAATTAGATCTGCTGTGAAACGGCGATCAAAAAAGCTGTTGTATCGGAATCGAAAAATTTCCAAAGTGATCCCCTCCGCATTCTGGGGTCTTTGCTGATAGCTGGCTGATAGGAAGCCGCTTTTCAGAGGGTCGCCGGGATGAGGTCGAAACCGGGATCGTCACGCGGCCCATCCGGGTGACGCCGGACACAAGATTCAGGCTACCAAAGCTTCGCGAGCTGTCAAGGGGTGGTCATCATCCGGCAGATCGATTAGCGATTCAGGCGGGGAAATGCAGTCCTGGACCCGAAGCGGAGGCACGCGAGTGGTTGGGCCCCTGGGAGGGGGATCTCGCGATCAGTGGTAGATGTACGCGGGCTCGTCGTGGCCCGGCCAGCCGTCGTTCACCGGCTCGTAGACGAGCTCGGAGTCCGAATCAGTGGAAGCGGGGGACAAAATACCAATTCTAAGGTAGTGCCTAATCAGGCCATTTCTCCCAAATCCATCGCCAAAAATTCTTCCTTCGCCATCATGTCCCAGCGGATGTTTTCATCAAGGGGCTCGGATGAAATAAAGCAGGAGTTTTCCCAGAACGCTTTGTAGAGAGAGTAGTAGACCGGTTCCATTGCGTAATCACGATAAGCGAACAATTTTACGCCATCACTGAACAGGCAGTTCAGTGCCGAAAATTTGTGTTTCTGCTGGATAAGCGCAGCTGAATCAAGAAAAGCCTGGCCCAGATCCCGAACCTTGCCACTCATCACGTGATAAAAGAACACCTCTGTATCGCGGGCGTCTGCGCCGAGTCCCGGTAGGTTAATGTCGGGAATCAGACCCTGGTAGTCGTAGACCACGCCGTTATGAAAAAACACCGTGTTGCCTAGGTGGAAAGGGTGGGCGTGCCGGGTGTTGGAGGTGTCCGCCCAGGCAGATTTGCGCAAATGCAGGATCATCAACGGCGAACTTTTCGCCGTGCTTAATATCCCGATGACTTTGTCGGTCTCTTCCAGAAGATTGACGCCGCTTTTATGGACGACCAGCTCCCCCTGTTGGTAGAAGGCCAACCCCCAGCCATCCTCGTGTCCGGGCGGGTCTTCGGCCATGACTATGCCGCTGCGGGCGAGTTCGCAGAACCGGGCAATGATGTCCTGATGTTTTGCATAGTCAAAATTGGTGATCCCCAGAACTCTACACATTCATGAACCTCTTAGTCAAAATAGGCGTCCTAAGATCTTTTTTATCCACAGATTTTCAGGATTTCACGGATTGTAAAACCTTGGGCCAAGGAGTTTAAGACTTAAATCTGCGGATCAGAAGCCGCTGTCAGGATAATTCTTGAATTCACTGCTTCACTTAGAAAAACCAACGTGTTACGAAAACAGCGATAACGATGCCGATAAAATCCGCAACCAGGCAGACCGGCACAAGATAACGGGTTTTCCTGATGCTGATGGAGCCAAGGTAAACGGCCAGCACGTAAAAGGTGGTTTCGGCGCTGCCCATAATGATGGCTGACATGTGGGTGGCCATGGAGTCGACTCCGGTGGTTTGGACGATGTCGGTAAAGAGGGCGGTTGAGGCGCTGCCGGAGAGCGGTTTGACGACCGCCATGGAGACAGCTTCGATGGGGATCTCCAGAAAGGCAAAGACGCTGTAAAAGGCGTTTCGGACATAGTCGAAAGCGCCTGAGGCCTGGAACCCCTTAATGGCGACAAAGATTGTGACAAGATAGGGGAAAATGTTGAGGATAATCGCCGGGCCTTCTTTGGCCCCCGCAACGAAGGATTCATAGACCCGCACCTTCTTGACGGCCCCGTAGAGAACCGTAAACAGAATGAACAGCGGGATAATCAGTAGTGAGATATATTCAATATATTCGATCATCTGAAAATCTTCCTGAACGCGGCCAGAACCAGCAGCGCCGTCATGGTGGAAATAGCGGTGGCGAGCAGCACGGGGAACACGACCGCAGCCGGATTACTGTGCCCGTAGCTGGCCAGGATGCCGATCACGGAAAACGGAATCAACTGGATGCTGGCGGTGTTAATGACGATGAAAGTCATCATCTCGGGGGTGATGACACCCTTGTCTTCATTGAGCGTCTCGAGTTCCTGCATCGCCTTGATCCCCAGCGGGGTGGCGGCGTTGCCGAGCCCGAACAAGTTGGCCAGGACATTCAGGGTGATGGCGGTAATCGAAGGATGGTCGCCGGGGATGTTTTTGAACAACCGGGAGATGATCGGTTTGAAGAGATGGGCGATCCGGTAGATCAGGCCGGAGTCTTCCAGGATCTTGGTGATCCCCATCCAGACCGAGACGATGCCGAGGAGATAAAGCGAGATCTCCACCGCCGCTTTTGCGCCGTCGAAAATGGACTTGGTAAACGCCTCGAGATTGCCGGTAAAAATGGCGAAGACGATACTGACGCAAATCATGATCAACCAGAGAATGTTCATTGATTGCCCCCGGGGAAAGCCATTTTTCTGATCACGAGATGCTTGCAATCGGTATTCAGTTCAACCTCTGCGCCGATCGGCAAGGTGATCTTGTTCGCGACATGGCCGATGTAAGGACAGTGAATAACCGGAAAGTCCAACTCCATCTGTGAAGCCAGGATGTCATAGACCTGCTTGCTCCTGATTCCGCGGAAATCGCCGAGAATAAGCGCCTTGATCCCTTTCAATTTACCGGCAAGAATCCACTGGGTAAGGTAGCGATCCACCTCGTGCAGCTTTTCATCGACATCTTCGAAAAAAAGGATCGAACCTTTGGTCTCGATATCCCAGTCGGTATTGATCAGAGCGGTCAGGGTAATGAGATTACCCCCTTTCAGAATTCCGGTGGCAGAACCGGGATTATAGACCTTGAAACGGGCCCCTTTGAGCAGATTTTTCTCCGGATAACCTTTGACGGCGTTCACCAGCGACTTAAGCGCGAATGGCGTTGGTGTGCCCAGGTTGATCACCATGGGGGCATGCAAAGTCACCAGCCCGGTGCGCTCGAAGATCGGATTGAGCCAGGCGCTTAGGTCGCTGAAACCGGCGATGATTTTGGGGTGTCTTTTGATCAGTTCGAAGTCGATGAACGGGAGTGATTTCATCGCACTGTACCCGCCGCGCAAGGCCAGGATCATATCGACTCCGGGATCTTCAAACGCCGCATGGATTTGCTTGGCCTTCTCTTGCGGCGAGGGGAGAGCCTGCGGAAAATCTGGGTTGATGACGTTAAAACCCAACTTGGTGAGATGCTTGATGCCACCGGTAAAGTCACGTTTTTTCTTAATCAAACGACTTGGCGTCACAATAAAGACGTTATTCAATGGAAAAATCCCCGTGATATCGAAATTATATTTGCGTCAATTTATCTTCAATCAGGTCCAAATACAACCGGATTGGAAGGATGGCTTCACCGCATAACTCTTGCCAAACGAGTCGCCCCCCCTTTATAACTTCCCTATGGATTCAATTTATGTCTTTTAAAATTCTTAAATCGATATTTTTCCTCTTTTTCCTGATGTCTTGCGTTGCGCTGGGTGCTGACCAGAAGCTGGTCAATCTCGGTCGCTGGAGCAACACAGAACTCGCGCAAATCATTACAACGGCAGGCCAGATTGATGCTCCCGGCGACCGGATTGTTGCCATCTCCCGTCACTTCATTGATACACCCTATGCTGCAGACACCCTGATCGGCGACCCGCAAAAAGCGGAACAGTTGGTCATCAATCTGGCGGGGTTCGACTGCTTTACTTTGCTCGATGTGGTCGAAGCCTTGCGTCGCGCAGCAGACGTTGCCGATTTCCCTGAACAGTTGAAACAAGTCCGCTATCGCGGTGGCAAGGTTTCCTATGAAACCCGCCGGCACTTTTTCAGCGACTGGGTTGCTGGTGATGCTGCGATGGTCGCTGATGTGACTGCAGATGTCGGGCTGGGCAGGGTTGAGGTTGTCGTTAAGCAGCTCAATCTTAAGCGCGACGGGACTCATTGGCTGCCAGAGATCGCTGTCGCAAGGCGTGAAATGACCTATATCCCCACCAGCGAAATTGATAAGGGGGTGTTGTCAGCGCTGCAGGCGGGCGACTATGTTGGTATTTACAGTCACCACGCCGGTCTTGATGTCAGTCATACCGGGTTGATTGTTAAAGATAAAGACAGTATCAGGCTGCGCCATGCCTCATCGCGTGACAACCTGAAACGGGTCGTTGACGAAGATCTGTTGGAGTATATACAGGGCAAGTCGGGGCTGGTGGTCTATCGTGTCAAGTAGCTTGATTGGAGTTGTCAGCAGGGTAGAGGCATCATTCCATCAGGTCATTAGCATCAATCTCCCGCTGTCGTGGAAGATTGTCCCCTCTCCCTGAGGGAGAAGGTGGCCGAAGATTCGTTCAAATCAGATTCCACCAACTGACCTGAGGTGTAACCTATGAGCATTATGACTGAAATGCGGGATATGGCTTTGGGGATTGCCTCAGGCTTTCAAATTCCAAAGGTTGTCGGGGTCGCGTTCCCGCCCTTTTTTGCCGGAGGCCAGCCTAGGGACTGTGAGTTTATGGCCATGGCGCTGGAGGGCGGTGCTGGGGGCCTAAGCTATGTGCTGTTGCCCGATAGCAGTGCCGGAGATTACCGGGCCTTAAAGCCACAAGCGTTCATTGGCACCCGTCCTGAACTGTATGCAGGCGCTTTCGGAGGGACAGACCCGGTACAAAACATGTTGGGACTTGCTGCCATTAACGCCATTTGTCAGCATGTGATGCGGGTCACCGGCTGCGCTCCCGGTATCGCCGCAGATTCACTCGGACTGATGAATATTGAGGATGGTGACCGGGTGGGGATGGTTGGTTTTTTCCCGCCGTTGCTTAAATATCTGCAAAACCGCAATGCTGAACTCGTTATCGTCGAAAAAAATGAACTATTGATCGACCGCTACCCGAATTTGCCGGTGACTCTGGACCTGACCGAATTGAATAGCTGCAATAAAGTGCTTTGTACCGGTACGACATTATTGAACGATACCCTTGAGGAGGTTCTTTTGCAGTGCCCAGCTGCCGAACATATATCAGTGCTGGGGCCGACCGCCGGTTATTTTCCCGACCCGCTGTTCGCGCGGGGTGTTCACGTGTTGGGCGGTCGCCTGGTCAACGATGGCATGCTTCTGCTGCAGCTGATTGAAGAGCGCAAGCGATGGGGAGCGGCAACCCAGAAACTCTGTTTTCAAGCCAGTGATTATGATGGATTCGGCAGCCGGCTCATGGAATAGTCCGACAGCCTCCTTGCGTGCTGAAATCAATACACGTTGAGGTGAGTCATTGGGTAGCAGGAGGATTTTGTGAACCCCGCACTCAAAAACACCGAAAGGTGATTCACGACTAACGTTTTCTGCTTTTTGGAAAGTGTAGGATGTTGTGCCCCATTGTTGTTAGTGCGGCCAGATGATCGCTTTCCACGCACAGTTCCCGGTTTGGCCATGTAGTTTAATCGTGTCGCCCGGAGTGACCGTTAAACGGATAACGCGTGGTCGCAGGTTTGGTCCGAGCGGCGGGATTACAAAACCAGTACCTACAACAAAAATGTTGGAGCCGCCCGTGTTGAAGATTTGGAAGCTTACATCGACGCTGTTAGAGCTAGCATTATCGTAGATGACTGGAAAGTTTCCTGGATCATTTGTACATGGGTCGCCAAAGTCTGTCGACTTGATAACGAAACCAACCCCAGAGTGGTTGGGCTGTACACTGGCGCACCCAAACAGGAATAAACTAATCAGAATTGTTAAAAAAGTTCGTTTTTTCATTTTCCTATTTATCACCCTGGTTACCAATAATCCTCATACGTATCAGATGATTATAATTCGAGTATGCTGAAAAGATTCCTAACAGCGACCCTCTCAAACAATCAACTTGCGAGTTTCTCACACACGGCTCTTCTTTACCCTAACGACAGGTTTCAGCTGCCGACACCTAACGAAAAGTGATTATCCAGTTTTCAAGATTTTATTCCCATTTTGCCCTTTGTCAAACACCAAAGAAGGCTTGTTGTTTGCATAAGTACTTGAAATTAAATCATTTGTTGATGAATAACACCACAATTTTCATACTAAATAAAGTACGGATATCTTCTCATGCATATTATTCCCCAGTGCTGGGAAGCATGTTTCGTAACCCCCAGGGCATCTTGCCGCAATGTACGTCGTTTAGACTTAGTTCATAAGTTGTATTCTGGAAACGTTTACCCAGGAGGAAAAGTAATTGGGGGCGAATATGAAACAGATCCTTATCAGTTGCCTGCTCTTATTCGGCCTGGCAGCAAATACCTGGTCATCATTGTTGCAGCCGCAGGAGCAGCTTGAAGAGATGGTCAATTTTGTGCTTGAGGTTCTGAGCAATAGTGAACTGGGTTTTGTGGAGAAAAAAGATCAGATAAGCGCTAGGGTTCAGACTCATCTGAACACGGCATCGATTGCGCAAAGGACTTTGGGGCCCTTTTGGAAAGATGCGACAGAAGGGCAACGCCAACGTTTTACCCATCTTTTCGTAAAAATCCTTGAGAGGACCTATCTGAATCGGATAAATGACTCCTCCGGTGGTACTGTTGAATACCTTAAGCAACGGATAAAAGGAAACAGGGCGATCATCGATACTATATTTGTTTCCGGTGATATTGAAATTCCGGTCCAGTACAAGATGGTTATGGAGGGCGAAAACTGGCAGGTTTTCGATGTCGTCATCGAAGGCGTAAGCCTGACCCGCAACTATCGTGCAAGCTATGGTGCAATTATCCGACGCGATGGCTTTGACGGGTTACTCGACCTGATGGAGAAGAAGGTCATCGCCATAAACAGCACTCATCAGTAAAAATGGTTGCGCAATACTCGACTTCAATGAGTTACCTCTGGTGATGAAATCTTGAAGATCGAAATTCTTCGGGAGTCGCCCCTGCGTTCGGCGGCACTCACATGGGGGGAGGGAAATCTTCGAGAAAATACTGATAGCCTACGATGAAGCGATGATCAAAACGCCAATATTGGTACTCCACTGCTTGCTGAGGGGCTTTGAATGTATTGATTAAGGGCCAAGAAAAATAGAGATGAAATGTTTGCTAACACTAACCTTGCCATTTTTATAGTTTGTAACGGACACTCGTTGAAACGATTTTTTGGGATATATTGATTTTAAAATATTTTCCAGATTACTTGAAATTTCTTCCTCGATTGTATTTTTGTCATACCTGATTTCAAATGTTTTTGGAGGAAATGTTTTTTCTTCAAAAAACTCATTATCTCTTTTATTGATTTCTATTATTCCCTTAAAGCCATACTTAATAAGCTGGATTTTGATATCTTCAGCTGAATCAAATAAATCATTTCGGTTTAAATTTATATAAATTCCAATTTTGTAGTTGTTTAACTTTCTAAAATCAAAAGGTTTATCGATTGGCAAGGGATTTATTTCTGGGAAAGATGACTCTGATTCAGCTTCTGTTGGTTTGATCTGTTTTATAATTGAAGATTGAGGTAAATCAGATCTTGATTGGCTTCCTATTTTTCCAGGGCTTTCTGCCGGTGGCTTTTCTTCTTGGCTTGTCAGCGGAGTCATATCGATATTTATCCAAAATATTCCAGCGGATAACATTAAGACAAACAACAGACCGATTAAAGCGAGCTTTCTATTCACACTTATTTTTTTTCTTTCCAATGGTTCCGAATAGTTTTCTGGTTCTTGTTGAGGTTCAATCTCTTTTGTGGCCTCTGGTGTAGTTCCCTTAGCTTTCTCTTTAACATCAATCTTCGTCAAAGGTTTTTGGGGTTGTTTGCTATCTAAAGCATTTAGTAACTGCTCTAAACCCTTATTATAGTCGCTGGTAAAGTCACTGTATTGTATGCGTCTGATACGAAAAGGGGGCTGGCAGTTTTGGTAGAGAACGGGAATGATTTGCTTCTTTTCCTCAAGTGCAAAAGATAGTTCGTCCTTCACATTGTCTGATTCAACGGAGGCGGGTGAAAGAACGATCAAAAAGCTTTCACAAGCAGTTAGAGCCTCTTCTATAGTGTCATCCCACCGCTCACCCGGGCCAATATCAAGACTGTCCAGCCAGATGTCTGCGCCTGCTGCGCGTAGCTCTTTCCCTAAATTTAGAGCGAACTCTCCGTCTGTGCGAGCATAGCTGATAAATATTTTAGACTGGTGAATTGACATTGTTAACCCATGAAAAGTAATTAGCTTCGCCTGGCTATTGATAAATATACCTCAATCATATCAAGGTGTAGTGAGGTTGTTTGGTGAAGTCAAAATTTGGACTCAGCGCAGCTTGCTGCTGACCAAAGATCTCGAGGCCGAAATTGAGGTTGGCGGCAAAAAGGTGTGTTGTCTGCCGTGGGCAAGTTTTTGCTTTTGGGCTCATGTCTTAACCGTCAACGTACTGAGTCTGCTAAATTTTCGGAGTCATACATTCCGGATTGTCGTTTTTAGGGCTGTTTACCAGCCGGTCTACCTCGTAAGCTTCGATGAAATCATTCGGGCAGGGCCTGAGAAGGGTGTTTAGATATTCGGTATCATGGATTGGGAGGTTTAGCCAGGGCTGGTAATCTTCCGGCTGCAGAATCACCGGCATCCGGTCATGAAGCGGTTTGAGGGGCTGGTTGGCTTCGGTGGTCAGGATCG
This sequence comes from uncultured Desulfuromonadales bacterium, assembly GCA_947259685.1. Next base: position 22,041 of record CAMYNC010000051.1, read on the forward strand.
AGCAGGACTGGATGACGCCCTCCGGTCCCAGCCAGCTGTCCCAGAGCCCGGCAAAAGCCATTGGGGTTTGGTCCTGACTGCGGATGCAGAAGGGAATTTTCTCTTTGTCCTCTTTCTTCCATTCATAAAAAGCACTGGCCGGAATCAGGCAGCGTTTTGAACGGAATGAACTCCGAAAGGCTGGTTTTTCGGCAGCGGTTTCCGAACGAGCATTGATCATCTTGTCGCCGATCTTTTCGTCCTTGGCCCAGTGGGGGATCAGCCCCCAACGGAAATAATCGAGCTGCCGACTTCCGTCTTCAGCCTGGTAGACACCGACCACTTGCTGGCTAGGGGCAATGTTGTAGCGCGGCGACAAATCCTTTATTTTTTCAGGGGTGATCTCGATTCCGAAAGCCTCGATCAGGGTCTTCAGATCCACCGCCAGGGCAAATCGTCCGCACATGAATGTTTCCCTTCCTTTTCTTTCTTAAGTCTAGCGGGCTGCGAGGTGTACGCAACCCAGATGCTCCTCGCCGTCCTTTGGGGATGTCTCCGGAACTCTAGATCCGGCATACTGAGTTGCGGTTAGTAGCCGATGCCGAATATACTCGGCCAGGCGATAACTCACGTGCCTAAGAACCTGTCTTTTCGCATTTCATTTTTAATTCTGCTTCGGTTAATCGTTAGGGTAGCGTTGAGCGAGGCTGGCGCTGTTTCTGATGGGCTGACCATAACTCTGCGCCGGGCAGGAAAAACCATTCGAGATGGTCGAGGCGCTGTGAATTGCATATAGACACTCCTCTGGAGGTTCAGAAAAACGATGGCTAAAGGCCAAATCTCAAAAAAGAAATTTCTTATCATCTTCGCGCTTGCAGGGTTGCTGCTTGCTGCTGCCTACGCGGTCTACCTGGACTTCACCGTACGCGCGCGTTTCGAGGGCAAACGCTGGGCGTTGCCGGCGAGGGTCTATGCTCGTCCGCTGGAGCTGTACCCGGGCCTGAAGCTGACGGCTGCGGAAATGACCGCGGATGACCCTCAGGAGCCTGGCACTTACCGCTGGCGGAAGCAAACCCTGGACCTGGTAATGCGCCCCTTTGTTTTTGGCGACGGCCCCCAGGATGCGATCAATTTGAGCGTGAAGTTCGCTGACGGTCGGGTGAGGGCGCTGATCAACCGCGCCGGCAGAGAACCATTGGATCTGGTGCGCCTGGATCCGGCCCTGATCGGCGGGATTTATCCCGGCAAAAACGAAGACCGCGTTCTGGTGAAGTTGGATGAAGTACCCGAGCAGGTGGTCAATGCGTTGATCGCCGTGGAGGACCACCGCTTTTACTCCCATCCTGGCATTGATTTGCGGGGCATTACGCGGGCCATCGTTGCCATGGCACGTGGCGGCAGCGTACAGGGCGGAAGCACCCTGACCCAGCAGCTGGTCAAGAATTTCTACCTGAGCGCCGAGCGCACCCTGAGGCGAAAGCTCACCGAAATGGTCATGGCTCTGCTGCTGGAGATTCATTACGATAAGCAGGAAATCCTCGAGACCTACCTCAACGAAGTCTATCTGGGCCAGGACGGCAACCGAGCGATCCACGGCTTCGGGCTGGCCAGCCTGTATTTCTTCGATAAGCCAGTGAATCATCTCGGCCTTCCCGAAGCGGCCTTATTGGTCGGGATGCTCAAAGGACCATCCTATTTCAACCCGCGCAGCAAACCAAAGCGCGCGCTGAACCGTCGGAACCTGGTTCTGACCCAGATGGCTGAAGAGGGATATATCACCGAGGGACAGTTGCGTTCGGCCCAGGCGGCACCGCTTGGCGTGATCGACCGGCCGCCTCGCGGCACATCCCCATACCCGGCGTTTCTGACCCTGGTGCATCGCCAGTTGCAGCAGGATTATCGTGATGAGGATCTGCGCTCGGAAGGATTGCAGATTTTCACCACTCTCGATCCTCGGGTGCAACGCTCTGCCGAAAGCGCTTTGAGCAAACGCCTGGTGCGGCTGGAAAAGGACCGCGGCATGCAGCCCAAAATCCTGCAGGGCGCGGTGCTGGTTACCAGCAGCCAGAACGCCGAGGTGCAGGCAGTGGTGGGCGGACGTGAACCACGCTTTGAGGGGTTCAACCGGGCCCTCGACGCCCGACGCCCGATCGGCTCCCTGATCAAACCGATCGTCTATCTGACCGCCCTGCAACAACCGCAGAGGTATACGCTGGTGACGCGGCTTGACGACAGCCCGCTGGTTCTGCAGCAGCCGGGCACTGACGACTGGGCACCCCAGAACTATGATAAGAAATTTCATGGCGAGGTGCCGCTGCGGATTGCTCTGGCGAACTCGTATAACGTATCGACGGCCAGGCTCGGCTTGGAGCTCGGCATCTCCCAGGTGATGGCGAACCTGCAGCGGCTCGGGATGGCACGCGACCTGCCGGAGTACGCATCGAGCATGCTCGGCGCGAACACCCTTTCTCCGCTGGAGGTCACGCAGATCTATCAAACGATTGCCAGCGGCGGTTTTCGCACACCCATACAGGCGATCCGTGAGATATTGACCGCCGAGGGTCAACCACTGCAGCGGTATCCACTCAATGTGGAGCAGGTCATCGAAGGGGCGCCGGCCTACTTAGTGACTGTGGCCATGCAGGACGTGGTCCGTGAGGGGACGGCGCGCGGGCTCGATTCTTATCTGCCGCCGGCACTGGATATTGCCGGGAAAACCGGCACGACCGACGATTTTCGCGACAGTTGGTTCGCTGGCATCACCGGGGATCGCCTGGCGGTGGTCTGGATCGGGCGCGACGATAACCAACCGACAACTCTTACCGGGGCCAGTGGCGCCATGACCGTTTGGGGTGAGATGATGGCCAGGCTGGACCCCGAGCCGCTGATCCTGCCGGAGTTGGATAATATCGAACAGGTCTGGATCGACTCGGTCTCCGGCCTGCTCAGTGACCGGGGGTGTCGTGACGCTGTCAAGCTCCCGTTCATTACCGGCTCGGCGCCGACCGAGACCGCACCCTGCGGGTCGCGCTCATTGGGCAAATCGATCAAAGGCTGGTTCGAAAGGATATTCCAATGATGACAACAATACGCCGCCTATTACCCCTGGCCGCAGCGCTGCTCCTGGCGGGTTGTGCGGTGCTGCAGCCGAGCCCTTCGCAGAATACCGCCGTGGTGGCTTTGCTGGATAAGGCACAGGCGCAGACGTCCGCCGGCCAGTTGGACCAAGCCAGTGCATCCTTGGAGCGAGCGCTGCGGATCGAGCCGCGCAATCCCAGTTTGTGGCAAGAGCTGGCGCGCGTTCGACTGGACCAGGGGCAGTATCGGCAAGCGGAAAACCTGGCCACGAAATCCAACGCCCTCGCCGGAGACAACAGACAACTGCGGAAAAAGAACTGGCAGATCATCGGTCAGGCGCGCACCCAGCGCGGTGATATTCAAGGGGCGCAGGTGGCATTTGACCGTGCAGAGCGGGAGGAATAGACGGTAAATTCTCGTTTAAAGAGCGCCATCTGCTAAGGCTCCCTGAAGCCATAGCCGCTGGTTTCGATGTTTTCCAGCCGGCCATTTTCAAAGCGCAGAATCCGTATGAAGCGGCTCGGACCGAAGTTATAGCTCCACTCCTCAATCACCATCGTTTCGGTGTTGGGGTACCAGTGACCGAAATAATAGAAGTGACCGCTACGGCTTTCTTCCCAGCTGTCGACAAAATCAGGCTCGCCGCAACTATGCAGAACCTCCATTCTGCGATCTCCAACGCTGATCAGATCCTTGCCGCAGCGCAAGGCCCAGACGGGTGTCAGGCCGGTCAGGATCAGCCCCAGAATCAGTATGAGAACACCGCAGGTTTTCTGCATCTGTTCCTCCTTGGATGATTTGCTGGGAACATGCTTAACTCACTTGCCTGCTTTGATTATACCTGAATCAGTGAGTATACGGTGGATGAAGAGTGCAAGTGCTTGGATTGAATGAGTGATGCTAAAATCTGAGCTGCACCCAAAGGTTCAGCGGTGATTTCTGAAATATGCGCAAAAAAGGGCCCTGGCGGGCCCTTTTGGGACTGATCTGCTTGCCGAGCTTGGTGCTATTCGGTCCGGCTGGTGATTTCGATCAGGTGGTAACCGAACTGGGTCTTCACCGGGCCGAGCACTTTGCCGACCTCGCCGGAGAAAACCACCTCATCAAATTCTTTGACCATCTGGCCGGGGGAGAATTCCCCCAGTGCGCCGCCTTGTTTGCCGGAAGGGCATTTGGAGTGCTGGCTGGCGATTTCGGCGAAATCGGTGCCGTCTTCGATCATCTTTTTCAGGGTATTGCAATCTGCTTCACTGGGCACCAGGATGTGCCGCGCGCTTGCTTTAGCCATCTGCTTGACTCCTTGTTAAGGATAATACCTGAATCAGGTAATAGGTTAAGCTGATATTGTTACCAAATCGGCAATCTGTTGTCCAATTTTCCTGGGCAGCGCCCGATTTGCAGTGTGGGAAAAGTGAAAAAAATGCGTTAACTGGGACTTCGTCGCTGGAATTGCCCGATCAATCGTGCGATACTTCGGCTTTATTTATATTTATATGTCTTATCTTCCTTCCCCCTTCTTCACCTCAGGTTCCAGACCTGCTGCGGGCTGTCGCGCCGATCGCTAGAGCAGTGGGCTGCTGTGTTCTCTGCCCTGCAGCCGGTTTTTCCGGTGGCTTAACAAGGAGAAGTGGATGCGCTTCAAACTGTCGACCAAGTATGTCGGTCTCTCCTGTACCACCTTTCTCATCATCATGGTCTGCTTTGCTCTGCTCCACGTGTTGGCTCTGAAAAAGAGCTTTACCGAGGAATCGATCTACGAGGCGGATAGCCTCAGCGAAATGCTGCTGCGCAACACCTATTATCAGATGCTCTATGATGATCGGGAAACCCTGCAGCGGATTATCGCCGAGGCTGGCCGGATGGAGCGGATCAAGAAAGTGCGGCTGTTCGGCAAAGAGGGGATTGTCAAATTTTCCACCGACCCGGCGGAAATCGAAACCGCTTTAAGTGATAAGGATGAACGCTGTGTTTTCTGCCATGTCGGTGCCGCTGATGTGCTGGTCGATGCACCGGTCGAGCGGCGCAGCCGAATCTATACCGGTGAAAATGGCGATCAGCTGCTCAGTATGACCCGCGGTATCTATAATGAACCGAATTGCTTTACTTCGGCCTGTCACTTTCACACCGAAGAAGAAAATAAACTCGGGATCCTCGAGGTGGTGGTTTCCCTGGAGAAAATGAATGAACAGGTGGCCTTTTACCAGAGCGATATTTTCACCCTGACCTTCATCATCCTGATTCTGCTCTCGGTGGTTCAATACCTGTTTACCCGAAAGCTGGTTGGCATCCCGATCAACAATCTGCTGCATCATACCAAGTGCCTGGCCAGCGGTGACTTGTCGGCCCGGATCGAAAGCGATTCGGGGGATGAAATCGGCGAACTCAACCATGAATTCAACCAGATGGCGAGCAATCTTTCTGACGCCCAGCAAGAACTGCAGACCCTGGCCAGTAGCCTGGAGGTCAAGGTTGAAGAACGCACCGCCGAAATCAAAGAGATGCAGAGCCAGCTGGTGCAATCGGCCAAACTGGTGTCGATGGGGCAGTTGGTTGCGGGGATCGCCCACGAAATCAATAACCCCCTGGGCGGAATCCTGATGTTTTCCTCGTTGGTGGCCAAATCGAAGGCGCTGAATGCGCAGGAAAAGGAGAATGTCGAGGTGATTATTGCCGAGACCAAGCGCTGCGCCAAAATTGTCCGGGGGTTGCTCGATTTCTCCCGCGAATCGATTCCGGAAAAGCGCCTGGTCTCGATTCTGGAAGTGCTGGAGCACAGCCTGAATCTGGTGTCGCAGCAGAGCCTGTTTCAGGATATCGAAGTCCAGGTCGACTTCTGTCCCGATTTGCCGCAGATCTATGCTGATCCTGATCAGCTGCAACAGGTGTTTTTTAATCTGTTCATCAACGCCGCCCAGGCGATGCCGGCTGGCGGTGCGCTGAAGATCCACACCGCAGTGTCTGCGGAGAAAAAAGCGATCCTCATCGATGTGATCGATACCGGCCAGGGGATCCCCCAGGAGATTCAGGACAAGATTTTCGATCCCTTCTTTTCCACCAAGGCCAAGCAAGGCTTCGGTCTGGGATTGTCGATCAGCTATGGAATCATCTCCAACCACGATGGGGAAATCACGGTGCACAGCGAGCCAGGCAAAGGCACCCGGTTTACCATCTGGCTGCCGGCAAACCAGACCGCCAATGAGCTTGCGGCGGACAATTCCGGTATCGCGCCGGATGGCCTGTCTGCTCCGGGAGGGGTTGCCTGATCTGCGTCAGGATGTGAACCCCCAGGATTAAACGGCAAGCGGCCCAACCTGATTCAGGTTGGGCCGCTTGCCGTTGTGCTATCGCCGTGGCTGAGCTTTAAGGCTCAATTATTCATTCGAGGTCAACTTTTTTACCGACAAACCATACTTCTTCAGCATCGCCTGAAAATTCGGCCGCAGCATACCGGTCTCTTCGGCGGCCTTGGTGACGTTCCAGTTATTTCTTTCCAGGGCCGCGTAAACAAAGGCTTTTTCAACCGGCTCGACCGCTTTCTCGCGCACCAGTTGTTTGGTCTTCTTCAGCTCTTCGGAGTTGGCCGGAATATCCTGCGGTTCGCCATCCTGCTCACCGCTGGCATCGCTCGGCAGTTCCAGATCATCGCGGCTGATCAGCTCGCCTGGCGTCAGCACCACGGCCCGTTCGATGATATTTTCAAGTTCGCGGACGTTGCCCGGGAAGTTGTAGTTATCGAGCGCCACCCGCGCTTCAGGGGTGATGCCGCGGATCTCTTTGCCGATCTCTTCGGCAAACTTTTTCATAAAGAAGCCGGTCAACAGGGCGGTATCGCCCTGGCGCTCGCGCAGCGGCGGCAGATCGACCGGGATAATGTTGAGGCGGAAGTAGAGATCTTCGCGGAAATTGCCTTCCTCGACCATCTCTTCAAGGCTGCGGTTGGTGGCGGCGATCAGGCGGATGTCGATGGGGGTGGCCTTGGTGCCGCCGATCGGAGTGACTTCCCGCTGTTGCAGGACCCGCAGCAGTTTGGCCTGGGTGGTCATGCTCAGGTTGGAGATTTCATCGAGAAACAGGGTGCCGCCGCTGGCCAGGGTAAACAGGCCCGGCTTGGTCTGACTGGCGCCGGTGAAAGAACCTTTGACGTGGCCGAAGAGTTCACTTTCGAGCAGGGTTTCCGGCAGCGAGTTGCAGTCGATGGCAACAAACGACTGATCTTGACGCTGACTGTGCTGGTGAATTGCCCGCGCCGCCAGTTCCTTGCCGGTGCCGCTTTCGCCGGTGATCAGGACGGTACTGTTAGTCGGTGCGACATGCAGGATACGCTGGTAAACCTTCTGCATCTGCTTGCTGCCGCCGATAAAGGCGCCACAGCTGGGGGTCTCAAGTTCCAGCGGTTGGGCCGCCAGGCTCAGCGCCCGCTGTTTGGCGGCGGCCTGAACTTTTTCCAGAATTTCATCGGGTAAAAAGGGTTTGGTCAGGTAGTCGAAAGCGCCGTTTTTCATTGCATCAACTGCAGAGTCGACAGTGGCGTATCCGGTCATAATGATGACCGGCACCTCGGGCTGGAGAATCTGAATGGTTTTGAGGACTTCGATACCGGTCATGACCGGCATTTTCAGGTCGGTGATGACCAGCTGGAAACTGTCTTTCTGCAATTTCTCGAGGCCAATCTTGCCGTCTTCAGCGACCGTGACCTGATAGCCTTCGGCGACTAAAGTCTGCCGCAGGCCTTCGCGGATAACTGCTTCATCATCGATGACGAGTACTTTGCTGCCTTTTGATGCGTTCATAATTCGCTACTTACCCCTCTTACAAATAGGTGCCGCCGGGGAACAAACTCTGGGCCCCGATCATAGAATCAGACTGGCGTGGTTTGGGAAGGGAAGAAATCACATATAATAAAACAGCATAAAGATATTTTTATCATATCCTCCGGTAAAATTCAGCCACCAATCTGCAGGTTATGTGGTTTTTACCGGTTTTTCTCTTCACCGCCGGTCTCTTCGGCCAAAGGTATCCTGAACCCTTTGGCAGGGGTAAATCCAGTCGATAAATAAAATATTCAACGCATATTTTTTTATTCACAAAGTATACACTTCTGAAAAAAATAGTTATTTCAGGCGGTTGTCAGTTTCCCATGGTCGGTTTTTAGCCCTTCCTTGGGCACTGGAAGTATATTTTATTTATACGTTTGTGGACGGCCCTAAAAACCCTGCGGTGAGATAGGTAGGAAAACTTACCCAGTAAAAGCAGGTGGTTATGGTTTTTGTGTAAAAAAATTCGCTTTCTGGCATGACTGCTGCTCTATTAACTGGCCAGGAAGACACACTAATTACTAAGGAGGCCGTTATGAAACGCATCACACTCAACACCATGATCCTGCTGACCGGTTTCTCTTCATCTGCTTATGCCGCTGGTGGGCCTGGGGGTGAAGGGGTCAGTTTTCTCACCTGCCTGTTCCTCGGTTTCCTCGCCCTGATTATCTGGTGCCAGGTGTTGCCGGCGCTAAAGCATTTCATCGACATG
>CAMYNC010000052.1 GCA_947259685.1 uncultured Desulfuromonadales bacterium
ATCAGGGTCCGCAGGGGACTTTCACCCCCAAGTCACCGGTTGGACACCACATCCAACCGGACGGCGCTTACGCGCCACGCGCCATGCCTGGCACACCATTAAAACGGCCCCGCCAGAAAGGTGGGGCCGTCGCTACTGTTCTCTAGTAAGATATTGTTGTAAACCTGAGCCCAACGCTATCCCTGAAGGTGTTCTTGGTTGCCCGATTGAACCTAGAACCTCACCAACGCTCCGGCAAAGGGCCCGGAAAAGTCGGTGTCGACAAACAGATCATCATCGTCGACCTTCATGTCGAAGTAACGGTAGCCGGCATAAATGCCAACCATCGGCAGTGGAGAAAATTCGACCTGGGCTTCGGCATCGAGGAAGTGGTGGCCGTCAAATTCAAGATAGCCGACCCGGCCGACAACGCCGAAAAAATCACCCAGGGCGATACGGGTCCGGGCACCGATGGTCGGAATGGGAACCAACGCCGACTCATTGTCCGTATAATCCTCGGTCCGGTTATCGAATTCGACTTCGACGTCAACAACTTTTACCGCCAGTTCCAAGCCGAGTTGAAAGCGGGTCGGCAGATCGTCGAAGTTAAGCAGGAAATAGGTATAACCGAAGTCGTAGAGATCAACCCTCAGCTCACTGCGAACACTATCTCCGGCGCTGATTGGCTGGCCATTGAAGCTGCCATCTACCGTCAGAGTGCCGGTCCCGGAGAATTCAATCGGCAGATAGTTGAAAGAGAATCTTGAGTCGCCCCACTGAAAAGCAACCTCGGCGGTAACGTTCTCGCTGTCACCCAAATCGAGATCATCCTCAACATCCAGCTTCTCGCTTACCCCATTTACCGTCCCGGCGATTTCACCACTTGGGCTGAGCAATTGATAGCCGAGTTTTGCTGAGAAAAGTTCATCCGCCATTGCGCTTGTTGCAAGCAGCAGCAGGACACTTACCAGCCAGGTCACTTTACATTTGGTGAACATCTTTGCTCCTTTGCCTGTGAGTTTAAAAATAAACACACTCTAACAGAAAGATTGGAGAGCGCCAACTCTTAACGACAAAAGGAGCTTTTCAAAATAGTCCGAAATTGGGTCGATCGAGGCGTAAGCCGAGCCGCTTGGCCTGCTGCACTGCAGCAGCAAATTCGCTGCGCTGGGGGCGTTGAGCCAGGCGGGGATAGTCCGTCGCGCGATAACATGGGCGATACTGGTCCATCAGGTTCAGATAGGTATTCGTTGCCAGTTCCGTGGCGATAAATCGCAGGATCTGCGGGGTGCCAGCCAGGTTGTCCGGCAAGTAGAGATGCCGAATCAACAGGCCACGGCGAGCGATCCCGGCTTCGATCTGCAGCTCTCCGACCTGCCGCTGCATTTCCAGCACCGCCGCCCGGTTGATTTCGGCGTAGTCTGGGACCTTTAGATACTCCTTGGCGACCTTTGAGTCGGCGAACTTCATATCCGGCATATAGATATCGATGATGCCGTCGAGCAGCTGCAGGGCACTGTGGCTGTCGTAGCCGCCGCTGTTATAGACGATCGGCAGGCACAATCCCTGTTTCACTGCCAGGAGCAGGGCCGCCAGGATCGGCGCAATGACCTGGCTGGGGCTGACCAGGTTGATATTATGACAGCCCATCCCCTGCAGGTTGAGCATCATCGCCGCCAGTTCCTCGGCAGAGACCTGCCGCCCCTCCCCCTTTTGACTGATCTCCCAGTTCTGGCAGAAGACGCAGTTCAGGTTGCAGTGGCTGAAGAAGATCGTCCCCGAACCACGCCGGCCGACCAGTGGTGCCTCTTCGCCATGATGCGACCCATGACTGTAGACGATGGCATTCGCCCCGCAGCGACATCGCGCCCCTTTAACTGACTGCCGACGATCAACCCGGCACCGATGCGGGCAGAGGTCACAGCTGGCCAGACGGGCCTGAGCTGCGTTGGCCCTGTTCTGCAGTTCCTGCTGATCCAGTTGCAGGTAGGCGGCGGTAAATTTCTCCGGCATTGTTATTCCTTTGACTTTATTCATTGAGCTTACCGCCTACTCTGTCGGCCGGCAACTTACGGGATGTAATTCTCTCTTTGCCTGCTAAGATAAGAGAACGATTCCGTTTTTTTGATCGGGAGTAGCCTATGAACGAAACTCAGCGAACCGTGCTGATTGTCGAGGATGATCCGAACACCGCCGAGCTGGTGGCCACCTACCTGCAGCGGGAAAACTTCATCACGCTGATCGAATATGATGGCGAGCGCGGCCTGCAGGCGGCCCGCGAGCGACACCCGGATATGGTGATTCTCGATGTGATGCTACCGAATGTCGATGGTCTGGAGATCTGCCGCCGGCTGCGCAGCGAATCGGAGGTGCCGATTTTGATGCTCACCGCCCGTGAGGAGGAGCTTGACCGGGTGCTCGGCTTTTCCCTCGGCGCTGATGATTACGTGGTCAAACCATTCAGCCCGCGCGAACTGGTCGAACGGGTCAAGGCGATTCTGCGCCGGGTGCGGCCGCCTGCCGCACCGAGCACGCAGATCCTGCAGCACGGCTCCTTAAGTCTCGATCCCGAGAAGCACAAGGTCAGCCGCGACGGTGTGGCGATCAACCTGACGTCATCTGAATACAAGCTGCTGCACACCTTGATGGCGGTCCCTGGGCGGGTCTTTTCCCGCACCGAGCTGCTGCGCCACTTCTACGACCATGAAGAGGCGGTCGTCGACCGGGTGATCGATGTCCATATCAATAAACTGCGGCAAAAAATCGAGCCCAACCCGAGCCATCCGGTGTTTATCGAAACCGTGCGTGGCTTCGGCTACAGGTTCGCCGAAAGGGCGCCCAGCGTATGAAAAACCGCCTGCTCTGGAAACTGCTGCTGAATATTGTGCCGGTGATCGGGGTCACTATTCTGGTCGTCTGGCTGGCGATCGACAATCTGGCGGCAACCTACTTTATGCGTTTGATGGAAAACTATTCCATCGCGCCGCACGACAGCCACCAGATGTTTCTCGAAGCGGTCCACCGTTACTTGCTTTGGGCGGCGCTGGCGGCGCTGGCGCTGGCCTTGCTGCTCAGCTATCTGATGACCAAACGGGTGCTGCGACCACTGTCGCAAATGACCCAGATCTCCCAGGAACTGGCCTCCGGAAACTTCAGCAGTCGGGTCGAGGTGGTCTCCAACGATGAAGTCGCCCAGCTCGGCCTGGCGTTTAATCGGATGGCCGAAAGCCTGGAACAGCTGGAGCAGTTGCGTAAAAACATGGTCACCGATGTCGCCCACGAATTGCGCACCCCGCTGACCAATCTGCGCGGCTACCTGGAAGGCTTAAGCGACAACGTGGTGCCGCCGTCACGGAAAACCTTCCGCATGCTGGAAAATGAAATTCTCCGCCTGGTGCATCTGGTCGACGATCTGCAACAGTTGAGCAAAGCCGAAGCGGCCCAGGCGTTTCTGCAACGCCGGGAGCTTTCGCTGGCCACTCTGATCGAACAGCTGCGCAGTCTGTTTGATCCCCGCTTTGCCGCCAAACAGATTCAGCTAGAGGTGCAGATCGATCCTGCCGACCTGCACCTGAACGCCGACCTCGATAAGCTGCTGCAGGCGCTGCGCAACCTGCTGGAAAACGCCTGGCGTTATACCCCGCCAGGAGGCCGGGTGCAGATCAGCGGTCGGCAACTGACAGGAGCGGTCGAGGTCGCCATCAGCAACAGCGGCGAAGGGATTAAGCAGGCCGACCTGCCGTTTATCTTCGAACGCTTCTTCCGCGCCGACCGCTCCCGCTCCCGCGAACACGGCGGCGCTGGCATCGGCCTGTCGATCGTCAAGCAGCTGGTCGAGGCCCACGGCGGCCAGGTCGGCGCTGAAAGCCATGCCGGCCAGACCCGCATCTGGCTGCGCCTGCCTGCCTCCCACTAAACCACCTCCTCCCATTCTGCAACGAACCCTGCTCCCGGGGTATCATGGAAGCAGGATCGCTCACGGCTATCTTTACCCAATCTTTAAGCAGCCTTGACCTGCCCTTTAAATGGATCTGTTAGGCTGATACCCAAGTCAGAAAAAAGGAGTAAGCAAATGACCAAAAATATCCTGTTCTTGATCCTGTGCAGCCTCTGTTTTAGTGTCCTGCCGCTGGCTGCCGAGCCGCTGCACGCCAAGGCAACCTTTGCCGTTGACTGATACGATGTCGGCTTAGCTGCCCTGGAAGGGCGGCCCGGAGTGATTGAGGTGGACAAGGCTTGGCAAAGATACGATGGCTACAAATTCAGGGAGATTAACCGGGTTGAATACGACCCACAACAGGTCAGCCTCAAGCAACTGGAAGAGCGCTTGCAAGAGGTGCGGACCTATCGATACACGGTAGAAAGCAGCTTACCGGATAAAGGAGAAGCACGATGAAAGTCTTGCAGATTCTCGGATTGATAATTGCCGCAGCCGGACTGTTCTGGCTGACCCCGGGCGGGCAGAGCAAGGATGCCCTGGCGCAGACCGATTCCGAACAGCTCAAGCTCTATTCGGTTGAAAAAGGGGCGTATTTTCACAGCGCACCGGTGGTCAAAACAAAAGCTGAGTGGCAGCAGCAACTGACCCCCGCGCAGTACAAAATCCTGCGACAGCAAGGCACCGAGTACGCCTACAGCGGCGAATACTGGAACAACCATGACCATGGTATTTACCGCTGTGCCGCCTGCGGCCTGGATCTCTATCACTCGAAGACCAAATACGATTCCGGCACCGGCTGGCCGAGCTTCTATCAACCGGTGGCCGCAGAAAATATTGCCACCCGCAGCGATCGCAGCTATTTCATGGTGCGCAACGAACTGATCTGTGCCCGCTGTCAGTCGCACCTGGGGCATGTCTTCAGCGATGGACCAAAACCGACCGGTAAGCGCCACTGCATCAACTCGGCCTCGCTGACCTTTGTCAAGCTGGATAAGTAACCGAACAAGGAGGACGCTATGTTAAGACGCTTGCTGCTGCTCTTGCCGCTGCTTGGCCTGCTGCTCGCCGGAGGACTGTTCGCGGCGAAGGAGAAAAACCCTATGGATAAACCCGAAACCATGGTCGAGACCCCGGCTGAAACGGAACGGGCGATCTTTGCCGGCGGCTGCTTCTGGTGTATGGAGCACCCGTTTGAAAGCCTCGCCGGAGTGATTTCAGTCAAATCGGGCTACACCGGCGGCGAAAAAGTCAACCCGAGCTACAAAGAGGTCTCGGCCGGCGCTACCGGCCATACCGAAGCGATCGAAATTGTTTTCGATCCGGCGGTGATCAGTTATTTCGAACTGCTCGAAGTCTTCTGGCAGCAGATCGATCCCACCGATGCCGGCGGCCAGTTCGTCGACCGCGGCAGTCAATATCGTAGCGGTATTTACTATCTTAATGATGAACAGCAGCTGCTCGCCGAGGATTCCAGGCAGCAACTCGAGGCCTCCGGGCGGTTCAGTGCACCGATTGCCACCGAGATCCTGCCGGCTGGAACCTTTTACCATGCCGAGGACTATCACCAGGACTATTACAAAAAGAATCCGCTGCGTTACAAATATTACCGCTATGGCTCTGGCCGGGATCGTTTTCTCGACAAGGCCTGGAGTGAAGAGCGCAAAGGCTCTTAGGCGGCAATTTTAATGGTATGGGCATTTTCGCAAAGTAGGACGGGGCTATCGTCCTGCCATCCCGGTGGGGCCAAACAGACGAGACGGAGGCAACAATGCGACACCTGCGAATGATCCTTATTACCTTTCTCACCCTGTCGATTACCCTGGTGGCTTTCGGGACAGCATTGGCGAAACCACATAAAGGCCAGATATTTAGTGTCACCATCACCAATCTGACCAAAAAACAGGTATTCTCACCGCCGCTGGTGGTCAGCCACCAAAAATCGATTCAGCTGTATGAACTTGGCCAGCCGGCCAGTGATGGCATCGTCGCCATCGCCGAAGGGGGCAACACCGCTCCCCTGGTTGCAGTGCTTGGCACCCTCGACAAGGTGCTGGATTATGCCATGGGCGGTGGTGCCATCGCACCTGGTGAATCGATGACCCTGAGGGTTCAAGCTCATGGGCGTTTCAACCGAATAAGTATTCTTAGTATGCTGACCAGCACCAATGACGCCTTTGTCGGGGTCAACAGCACCAGTATCCCTTATTTTGGAACCAAATCGCTGAATGCCGTCGCCTACGATGCGGGCAGCGAGAAGAATACCGAATTGTGTAGCGACCTGCCCGGGAAGCCCTGTGCGATGGATAGTGGGAATGCGCGGGTTCCCGCAGAGGCTGAGGGTTTTATCTATGTCCACAATGGTATCCACGGGGTGGGAGACCTGTTTGCCCCCAACATGACCTGGCAGAACCCGGTGGCCCGGGTGATGATAGAAAGAATGAACTGAGGTTTTGGAGTCCCAAAGGGCAGGCAGAACGCCTGCCCTTTTATATTATCCGCTGAATGCTACACTTGAACTGACCCGCCGGTGATAAATGATAAACTGCCTCGAAGGAGGCGCATCATGGAAGAACGTTTCGCCAACAGTCATGAAGTCCTCGCCCGCCTGCTCAAGTATGCCCAGCAGAGTAAAGAGGCGGCAGAAAAGCTCCATCAGGAAATCTTTATTGAGCAGAAACGCAAGATCCAACTTCCCGACGGCCCGGTCCTGCTGTCCCAGAAGCAGGTTGAGGAATTCGTCGAACGTTTCAGCTCAGAGGTCGGACCGGAAATCTGGATTTCGAAGAGCGGCAAGTATTGAGGAAACCCTGAAGAGAAAAAAGCCTGGTTGCCTGCGTGCCCCTTCAGCTGTCCGGCTGGCGCTAAGCCCGTAACGCCAGCTCCCGTTTCTCCATCACCAGCATCCGGTCGCGCAGCTCGGCAGCCTTTTCAAAATCCAGATCCGCCGCCGCTTCGAGCATCTGCTCTTTCAGGGTGACAATCTGCTTCTTCAGCTCATTCGGGTCGCCATAGGCCGCTTCATCTTCAGCCACCAGCGGCAGGTCGACATAATCCTGCGAGGAAATTTCATCCAGGATCGAGCGCAGCGATTTCTTGATCGATTGCGGGGTGATGCCGTGCTCCTGGTTGTGGGCCAGCTGTTTTACCCGGCGGCGTTCGGTTTCGTCGAGGCAGGCCTGCATCGAGCGGGTCAGCTTGTCGCCGTACATGATCACCCGACCGTCGAGGTTGCGCGCGGCGCGGCCGCAGGTCTGGATCAGCGAGCGCTCGCTGCGCAAAAAACCTTCCTTGTCAGCGTCGAGGATCGCCACCAGCGAGACCTCAGGGATATCCAGCCCCTCGCGCAGCAGGTTGATGCCGACCAGCACGTCGAACTCCCCTTCACGCAAGGCGCGGATGATCTGCATGCGCTCGATGGTATCGATGTCGGAGTGCATGTAGTTGACGCGGATGCCGAGCTCCTGCAGGTAGCTGGTTAAATCCTCGGCCATCCGTTTGGTCAGGGTGGTGACCAGCACCCGACCGCTGTTGGCGGTGGTGATGCGGATCTCCTCGATCAGGTCATCGACCTGTTCGGTGGCCGGACGCACCTCGATCGGCGGATCGACCAGGCCGGTCGGCCGGATCACCTGTTCAACAAAGACGCCCTCGGCTTTTTCCAGTTCATAGTCGGCGGGGGTGGCGGAAACATAAACCGTTGGCGGCTGGCGTTCGACAAACTCCTCGAACATCAGCGGCCGGTTGTCCAGCGCGCTCGGCAAGCGGAAGCCGTAGTTGGTCAGGGTTTCTTTCCGTGAGCGGTCACCGCGGTACATGGCGCCGACCTGGCTGACGCTGACATGGCTTTCGTCGATGAACATCAGCGCATCGTCCGGCAGGTAGGATAGCAGGGTCGCCGGGGCCTCGCCGACGTTTCGGCCATCGAGAAAGCGGGAATAGTTCTCGATCCCCTGGCAGTAGCCCATTTCCTCCATCATCTCAATGTCAAAGAGGGTGCGTTGCTCTATCCGCTGCGCCTCAAGCAGCATGTTGCGTTCCTGAAAATACTGAATGCGCTGCTGCAGCTCATCCTGAATCTTTTTGATCGCCCGCTCCAGGGTCGGCTTGGTGGCGACGTAGTGGCTGGCGGGGAAGATTCCGGTGCGCTCTAACCGGTCGATTACCTGACCGCGCAACGGGTCGATTTCGCTGATGGCATCGATTTCGTCGCCGAAGAATTCGATGCGCAGGGCACGTTTTTCCTCGTAGGCGGGGAAGACTTCGACACTGTCGCCGCGGACGCGAAATGTTCCGCGGTGGAAATCGATGTCGTTGCGCTCGTACTGGATGTCGACCAGGTGTTTCAAAAACTGGTTTCGGTCAAGCTCCATCCCCGTTTGCAGATTGACCAGCATGCCGTAGTAGGCTTCCGGTGAACCGAGGCCGTAGATGCAAGAAACCGAGGCGACAATCAGCACGTCACGGCGCGTCAGCAGAGAGCGGGTGGCGCTGTGGCGCAGCTTGTCGATCTCCTCGTTGATCGAGCTGTCCTTATCAATGAAGGTGTCGGTGGAAGGAACGTAGGCTTCCGGCTGGTAGTAATCGTAGTAGCTGACGAAATATTCGACGGCGTTGTTCGGGAAAAGTTCCTTGAATTCGCCGTAGAGCTGCGCCGCCAGGGTTTTATTGTGCGCCAGCACCAGGGTCGGCCGCTGCAGTTGGGCAACCACATTGGCCATGGTGAAGGTTTTCCCCGAGCCGGTGACGCCGAGCAGCACCTGATGGCGGTCGCCGCGGGTGAGTCCTTCAACCAGCTCCCGAATCGCTTGCGGCTGGTCGCCACAGGGCTGGTAATCGGATATCAGTTCAAATTTTGCCATTGTTCACTTATTAAAAACGAAAATAATTTAGCATCAGCGGCAAGCAGGAACGCAACCACAGTTTCTTGCCGAGTTTTGCTTGGTCAGGGCTCCAGGGGCAGCATAATGGTAACACAGGTGCCGGCGCCAGGGGTCGATGCGAAGCGGATTTCGCCGTTATGGTTTTGCTTGATGATGAAGAAACAAACTGACAGCCCCAATCCGGCTCCCGCCCCAGGTTCTTGGCTGGTGTAAAAGGGCTCGAAAAGTTTTGACAGAAGTTCCGTTTCAATACCGCTACCGTTATCGCAGATTTCGATCCGCAGTTGTTCCGCTGCTGTTTTGATCCGCAGCTTAAGGGTCGGTTGGAAAGTGTTTCGCTGCTTTGCTGGAGGTCATGTCAATGATCAGACCATCCCGATACTTCAAGTTCCCTGCTTCAGGGTAAATTGCCTGACCCCGCTCGTAAACCCAGCGGGCTTCCCCCTTCCGGGTCTGCAGGCGGTATTCAAACTCATAGAAATTTTTCTGCTCCAACGCTCGCTGGACCTCCTCGGCAACCCGCTGGCGGTCATCGGGGTGAATAATGCTGGCAAATGAACGGTGGCGATTATTAATGAAATCGGCCGCTGGATAGCCGCTCAGTTCCTCGATCGTCTCGCTGAGGTAGGTCATGGTGAACTGTTCATCATTCTGACAGCGATACACCACCCCGGGCAGGTTAGCCACCAGGCTGCGGTACTTCCACTCGCTCTCCTCCAGTCGACGGATGGTTAAAAAGGTATCGAACCCCTCAGGTAAGCGGCGACCGAGCTGTTCAAACAGGCGGCACTCGCCGGCGGTCCAGACACGCGGATGGGAACATTGATGCATACCGAACAACCAGGGTTTTCCGGTGCGTGGGTAGATGGCCAGGGTGATCTGCGACTGGATCGAAAACTGTTCAGCTGATTTTTCCGGCAACGGATTGGGACCCTGCAAATCGTAAACAACCGGCCCCCGACTCTCCAAGGCACACTGAAAAACACCCCGAGATTCTGCATTCATCGGCAAATCGGTCTTTAAGGCAAACGCCCCTGGATATTCTGAGGTCGTGCATTCCATCAAAACCTGCCAACTCGCGGCAGTTGGGTCACAGGGATAAAGCAGCCAAGCCCGATCGGTACCGAAAATCTTCAGCGTGGCTTGCAGGAACTCTTCCATCAACTGTTCCAGGTCAACACTCTGCTGGATAATCTCATCGACCTGCTCCAGGCTTTGCATGGAGCGCTGGTATGATTGATTGTCGTGCGGCTGCCGACTAAGCTGCTGTCGCAACTGCTCATTCTGAGATTGCAGCTCTTCAAGCTGTTGCCGCAGTTGCGCTAACATCTGCTGGTCTGTGTCCGGATGCTGATCTCCAGTTTGCAAGGCGGCCCCTCCCATTTTGGAACAAAATGTTGATAAAAAGACTAACAGGTCTGGAGAAATTTTCAGCGACTTTGTCGACAACTGGCGGAATGGATCTTGAGCCGGCGGAGGGTGGTTTACGGATGGCTACTCATTGGATTTCGGCAGTTCGATGATAAACCGGCTGCCAACTTTGGGAGTGGTTTCAAGCTTCATTTTACCATTGTGATTTTTGGTAATAATGAAATAGCAGATCGACATACCGAGCCCGGTCCCTTCGCCGATTTTCTTGGTGGTGTAAAAGGGTTCGAACACCCGCCGGGCAACTTCCTCACTCATGCCACAGCCATTGTCTTCAATTTCAAAGACTAGGGAGTTCGGCTTTTCTTTTAACCGCAAAATAAAGCGGGGCCGCTCGGTCTGCGGCAGGGTGGCTTGATTTTTTTCCCAGAACTGCAACCGGTGGGTCATGGCATGGGCACCGTTGTTCAACAGATTGAGAAAGACCTGCTGCATCTGTACCGGATTGCATTGCACAGCCGGCAGCGGGTCAGCATAATCGCGCACCAGCTCGATCTTGCGAAAATCGTAGCTGCCTTCCAGATTGTAGCTGCTGGCCGCCAGTTCGACAGATTTATCGAGCAGGATGCTAAGATCCTGCAACTGGAAACTGTCATCATGCTTACCGCCGAAGGTCAGCATATTTTGAATGATCTCGGCGGCCCGCTGCCCGGAACTGATTGTCGAGTCAAGAATCCCGTGAATGCCGCGTTCGATCATATAGCTGTGCAGGTTATCGATACTGGTATCACAGGCTTTCGCCAGCTCGATATTCTTTGGCAGGTTGGTATTCAAACGATTCCGCAGCACCTGCAGGTTTTGCAAAATCGCCCCCAGCGGGTTGTTGATTTCATGGGCGATACCGGCGGCCAGGTTGCCGACCGAGAACATTTTCTCCTGTTGATTGAAGACCTCTTCCACCTGCAAACGTGCACTGACATCGTCAATTCTGAGCATCGCACCGGCGGTGTTCCGGCCGCTGATCGGGTAAAGGGAGATTTCCAGCTGCAAAAATTGGCCCTGCCGCTGCCAATCGACCCGCCTTGGCTGACAGGTTATGCGTGATCGGAGCGTCTGTTCAAGCAGCTCCTGATCAATCGGAAACTCCGGCAGCAGTTCCGGTAAGAACTTCCCCAGCGCCGTCTGCGTGGTTATTCCGAAAAGTTTTTCAGCGCTATGGTTCCACTGGTTAACCTGCTGCTGCAGGTCGACGCCGATCAGCGCCGAAGGCATTGCATCAAGAGTACTTTGCAGCAGACCCCGCAGCTGGGCTTCTTTTGCGAGCTGCTCCTGCTGAACATTCAGCCGACTTAACCCATCAGCAAATCGCTGCCCCAGTTCGCTGAACAACCCGGTCTCATCGCTGTGCCAGATCCGCGCCCGGGAGCACTGATTCAAAGCGAGCAGGCAGGGAGAACCGGCCTCTGGAGTGAGCGGCAGTAACAGAATATTGCGACAGCCGAAACGTTCGACCAGCTTCTCTGGAATCGGCCGATGATTTCCGCTAGTAAAGCTGGTCGGCTGCGACAGGGCAAAGGCGGCCTGAAAAAATCCGCTCAGCTCAGGGGACAAACGCGCTCGCCCGGCCGGCACTGGCCGAGCCTGTGGGTTCGCACTGCGGAAGAAACCGAGATTCCAATGGGCATTCTGGATATCGGCTTGAAAAAGAAGCCAGGCCTGATCGCAGACAAAGATCTGCAGGCAAAGATCGAGAAATTTAGCACAGAGACTGGTAGCATCCGTTTCGGCGCGCACCATCCGATTGACCTGGGCAAAGGTATCCAACAGTTGTTCGCCAGCGAGATTCGGCGGCCGCAGCGACTGAGATTGTCCAGCTTCGGGAGCCTCGCTCGCTTCAACGTTCTGACGACTCTGCTGCGGAGTTTTTTTGCTCGGAGATGAATCCTTGCAGGGTTTATCGGTCATCTGTTCCCCTTTAGAAAAGCCCCACAAGTATTACCGGGCAAACGGAAAATGGCAAGATCATAGTGCTTTTTGCGCGGGTAAAAGCCTAAAAAATAGCCGGAATCAGCGGCAAGGGAGGTTTGCCGCAGACCGCTGAAACAGTCGCGGGAGATGGCCATTAATTTCCCTGCGAGGTCCCTGCAGCGAGCTCGGGAACCAGCAGGGCCGGATCGAGCCGCCGGTCGAACCAGTTGATCCGCCAGTCAAGGTGCGAGCCGGTCACCCGGCCAGTATCGCCAACTGTAGCAAGCCTATCTCCCTGCTTCACCAGCTGCCCCGGTTTGACCAGAATGCTGTCCAAATGCAGAAAACTGGAGGAAAGGCCGTGTCCATGGTCGATGATCAGGGTCTTGCCGGAAAAGAACATACCGGCATGGGCCAGGGAAACCTGGCCGCCGGCCGGCGCAATCACCGGGGTCCCGGTCGGAGCGGCGATATCGATACCGAAATGCGGACGCCGCGGTTCGCCATTTAAAATCCGCTGGCTGCCATAGACTCCGGTGATCGGCCCGACCACCGGCCAGATAAATTTTTCCTGGAAATAGCTCAGCTCAGAATCGATCTGTCGCGCCCGTTTCACCAGCTTGGCCTCTTGGCGAATGCGCACCAGATCCTGCTCACTCGGGCTCATCATTCGCTTGCTGATCCCGTCGATCCGCTGCACTTGGTACTCGCGCGCGCTGAGCTGCAGATCCTTTACGCTGACCGTTCCATCAGCGGCGATCTGGGTCAGATTATGTGTCAAGCCAGCATCCCGGCCGAAACCGAGCAGAAACCGGCCGGACGTGCTGACCTTAAGCTGTTGCTGACCATAGTAGACTCGGCTCCCGGGCTCGGTTTGACCGAGCAGCAGCCCACCCTGGGTCAGGGTGCCTTCAAGTGTCAGCTCAGCGGCGGCAGAAAAGGGCACACTGAGGAACAGCAGAGCGGCAATCAAACGCAACATCCTCAATCCTTTATTTGCTGCTGATACTGAATTCGACCCGACTGGCCGGGCCCGATTCCGGTTTCTGGTAGATATCAACATTGGTTAAGAAAATCTGCCCTTTGATCTTTTCATTGTCAGCATACAGGGTATCGCGTACCGCCATCGCCCGGTTTTTCGCCAGGTTCTGCATCTGTTCGTCATCCGCACGAATGTTGGCCAGGAGTAATTCTTCCATCTCTTCAACCGGCAGGGTTTTCAGCAGCCCGATAAAGTTGCGCGGCCGCTCAAATTCGGCAGATTTATAAACTTCGGTCAAATATTTGGGATATTCCTGGTCGCTGATGGTCCGTTCTTCGCTGGTCACAGCCTGACCCTTTTCGGCCAGCTCCAACGCTTTGGCTTCGAGCAACAGCTTTTGTAGCTGTAGTTTCTGATACGCCTCAGGATCTTTGTCCCGATCGGCAAAGGCACTGATTTCCAGGGTCAGAGCTGGCCGGTCAGCAAGCATTTCAGCCAGCTTGGCCAGCGGTTGTTGTTGCTCGTTGCTTAACTGATCACTGCCGGCAGCAAAATCGATACTGGTGAAACCCTCATCACCACCGAACATGGCACCAAGCAGAGCAAAGGGTGAGGTGGCCGCCTTGACCAGCAGATTTTTAAGGATGGTGAAAATGGTGCTGGCGATACCAAAATCGGGATCGTCAAGATCACCGGAAACCGGCAGGTCGAGGTTAATCTCACCACTACTGTCCTTGAGCAGGGCAATCGCCAAGGACAGGGGTAAGGAAGTGGCCTTGTCACTTTTAACCGTATCGCCAAGGGTGAACTGATCAATCATCACCCGATTTTGCGCCCGAACCTTGCGGTTTTCGATGTGGTAATTCAAATCGAGATAGAGCTTCCCCTTGTTGATCTTGTAGCCCAGGTAGGTTCCGGAATAGGGCGTCAGGGGCGCCAGATCGATATCCTTGAAGCTGATTAACAGGTCGGCATAAAGATTTTTGCTCAGAGGATTCAGCTTGCCGGTAATGGTCAGTGGTGAGTGATTTTCCAGCTGCCCCTGCAGATCGACGTCCGCCTGCATCTCCTCTTCGGCCGACAGGCCGGTGACCTGGCCACCCAATTTATACATTGTGGTGGTAAAGATCGACGAAAGATTGTGATCGGTAAAGGAGACGGTGCCACCCTGCAGGGTTACCGCATCAACCTGGATGTCGAGCGGCTCGCTCGTCTCCAGGGTCTCAGTGCTGCCGCTCGCACTGTCGACAGCTGCTGAGCTGTCGGTTTGCTCAATGCCCTCTGTTTCCTCTTTCGCTTCGCTCTTGGCGGTAATGCTGGCCAGGTTGATCTCGCCAGTTTCGGTGATCAGAATTTTCGCCAGGTAGTCACTGAGGGAAACCTCTTTGATGGCGAGCTTGAAGGGTGCGATCTCCCCCTTGATCCCATCCAGGCCCAACTGCCCCCAGCTCAACAGTTCCCCGTCACTGAGCGGGTCACTGACATGGAATTCACTGATGTTCAGTCGTCCGCTGAAGCTGCCGGTAAAAGCTTCCTGTCCCTGCTGCAATGTCACAGCCAGGTCGCTGCTGAGCTTACCCTCGTTAAGTTCAGTGCGCAGATTTTCCGGGCGGAAATCGTTGATGATTGTTAACGGAAAGGCGTTGATCTTGGTTTGCGACTGCAAGCGCAGCGGGCTGTGGGTCAGGTGACCGGAGGAGTCAATCTGGCCACGACCGATCCGGACAGAAAGACTGAAGGGGCTCTGCTTCGATTCGGGGTAGGCCAGATTCTTCAGGCTGGCATTGAACTGGTCGATTTTCAACCGGGGCTTTTTCGGCAAACTGGCATCGCTAAATTGCAGCGCGAATTTTTCCAAAGCAAGCCCCTCGAGCTGCAGCTTGAAGGCGCTGGGATCGATTTGGGCGGCTTTTTTCTGCCAGGGGAGTTCAACCGTCGTCGGGGCGGATTTTTCTGCGGCTGCACTTTCCTGCTGTTTTTCACGCAACAACGCCAGGGGCGACAGCTTGCCATCGGCAGCGCGGCTGGCGATCAGACTGCCCTCCTTGAGGGTGATGCTGCCGATCTTCATCAGCTGCTGTTCAAGATCGAAAGAGCCGCCGGCGATACTCAGGTCCTTCAGGGTGAAGCGGTCTTCTTTGCTGAAAGGGACATTCAGCTGCTGCAGGCCCAACTGCATCTGGTCCAGCCTGAGACTGATTTCCGGGCCGAACTGAATATTGCTGGCTAAGTTCAGGTTGCCTTCCAGCGGCTGGGTCAGCAGGTCGGAGAAATAGGGGTAGTGCGGTTTCAGCTGAAAACCGTTGAGCAGCAAGGCCAGGTCGCCGCTGAGAGGATTCAGACCGAACTGACCCGCCAGCGAAAAGTTCAGCTCCCGTGCCGTTTGCAGTTTAAAGTTAAGCTCGGTCAGTTGCTCCGGGTAGGTGGAAAGGTTGTCGAGGCGCAGGTTGATCCCCTGGACTGTCTCCTTAAAGCCGCCTGAGGGGTAATCGTCCTGCAGGTGAACTGCTCCGTCGGCCAGAACCAGTTGGGTCAGGGTCACTAGGGGCAGTTTGGCTGGTTGCGACTTTTCCTCGGCGGCCGGTTCTGCTGCTGGCGGACTATTTTCCGGCAGCAGGTTCAGCAGGTTGAGCCGTCCTTCCTGGTCACGCTTGACAAACAGTTGTGGCTGATAGATTTCCAGCGAATGCAGGTCGAAGGATTGGTCCAGAAGGTCTGCCTGCTTGGCTTCAAGAAACAGGGTCGGCAACAGAAAGAGGTTGTCGCCGTTCGACTCACGAACATCAATGTCGGACAGGGCTAATTCGCCGTTGATCAGCAATTGCGGAACCTGGGTATCGGAAACCCGGTAGGTCAGTTCAATCTGGCTGTCAAGCACCCCCGATTTCACTTCGACCGGCAGCGGCACAGGCGAATGAAGGGCGTAAAAGCTCAGATCGATGTCAGTCAGTTCAAACGAGAGAGAAGTCTCCAGTGATTGGTCGAACGGCTTCAATTGACCGCCCGCGCGTAGTTCAGAACCGTTCAACAGCAAGCGTAGATGCGGTTTGACATACTCATCGGTCAAGTAGGGGACGTTACCAACAAAGGGGACTGCCAGGCTGAGTTCCCGCACCTGATGCTGAGATTTATTTACTGAAAGATGGTCACTGAAGTCGATTTGACCACCGGTCACAACGATATTATTGAAGGAAAAGAGCAGTGGCTCGCTCGGCTCCGTGCTGCTCGTCTCCGGCTGATCCCCGCCCAGGCGGGTGAAATCGGAAAAGTTGAACTCCTGCTTGCCGAGCAGTTCGATATTGGCATAGGGCTGATCCAGCTCGACCCGGTCGAGAATGATCGCCTGATCGATAATCGAACGGACGCTACCGGAGAGCATCAGGCGCGAAAAGGCGACAAAGGCTTTATCGCTGTCCTGCTCACTTAGTTTCAGTCCGTTAACCTCGAGGGTTAAGGTAAAGGGATTAAAATAGGCTTTTTCGATCTGCAGCTTACGGCTGGTATTTTCAGCGAACCAAGCGCTCCCTTGTTTTTTGATCTGCCAGGGGACTATCAGCATAGACAACAGCAGCAGGCCGAGAATAACCCCGACGGTAATCAGCGAAATTTTTTTCCAGCGTGGCATAGAAAGACCTCAAGAGTGCGGAATGGCTGAAACAATGCAAAAGTTTATCACATCAGCGCAGAAATGGCCTGCCCAGTTGATTGTCGCGAGCAATTTCCTTGTTACAATGGGATCTTTACCTCATTAAAGCCAAGTGACCCTTATCAAGGGCAGGATGACTGCTTGACAGCGGTGCTGGGCTGGTTGCAGTTTGGCAGCTTTTTTATTCTCACCAAGGATCACTATGCATTACCCAACCCGATATTCTTCAGGAGGTCTGACATGCGCTCAATCCTCACCCGACTGCTCCCGCTCCTCGCTCTGCTGGCTGTGGCCGGACTGGCCCAGGCGAAAACCCTGGTCTATTGTTCGGAAGGCAGCCCGGAAGGCTTCAATCCGGTCTTTTACACCGCCGGCACCACCTTTGATGCCACATCGAAAAACGTTTTCGAAGGGCTGACCCACTTCGTCCGCGGCACCACCACCATCGAACCAGGCATGGCGGAAAGCGGGCAGATCTCCGAAGATGGCAAAACCTACACCTTCAAGTTGCGTCAGGGGGTCAAATTCCATTCCGCCAAACACTTTATTCCGACGCGCGACATGAACGCCGATGACGTCCTCTTTACCTTCGAGCGTCAGTGGAAACCGACCATCCCTTCCACAAGGCCTCTGGCGGCAGCTACGAAGGTATAATTAATATGTGAAGTCCGGGTGATCGCCAAAGAAGAGAAAGCCCATCCTGCTGAATGAAGGAGCACGAGATCGACAATGAACTATCGATGCTACGGCAAACAGGGGGACGAGATCCACTCTGACGATATGGCAGAGTCCCTTGCCAAGGCAGACGTGGTTCTCTTCGGTGAACTGCACGGCACCCCTCTTATCCACCGGTTGCAGCAGGAGATCACCCGCGAGCTCTTCGCCATCAGAAAGCAGGACCTGGTTCTCGGGACTGAAATGTTCGAGGCGGACGATCAACTGATCCTGGATGAATACCTTTCCGGACTGATCCTGCATCGACATTTGGTGGCTGAGGCCAAGGTCTGGGACGGGTACGATAGCGATTACCGGCCGCTGGTCGATTTTGCCAGGGAGCAGGGCCTGCGTTTCATTGCCACGAATATCCCCAGACGCTATGCCAACCTGGTGGCCCGCGAGGGGCTCGGTGCCCTGGAGCGTCTCCCTGACGAGGCGAAGCGGTTCATCGCTCCTTTCCCGATAACGGTAGATCTAGCGACCCCCGGCTACCAGGAAATGCTGGGGATGAATATGGAACAGGGAATGGGAATGGAGCCGGGCAATTTCGTCGCGGCCCAGGCGGTAAAAGATGCGACCATGGCGCATTTCATCCTGAACAACCTGCCGCCCGACGGGCTGATGGTCCACTTCAACGGCGATTACCACTCCAAACGGTACGGCGGTATTTACTGGTACCTGCAGCGGGCCGACAGGGATCTCACCGTGTTGACAATTGCTTCGGTTGCGGGAGAATCCCTGGAGTTCGCTGAAGGATGCAGGGACTTGGGGGATTTTGTACTGATTGTTCCTGAGGTTTGAACCTGAATCCGTGAGTTCTGACCCATAAAAACAATCCGAGGAGGCTGCCCGAGAATAAGGGCCGAAGCGAAAATCCAGAAGTTTGAGAACAGCTTTTGGGTCGTTTGAGAGCTCATAGCCGTAGCTATGGGCCGAAAAGGAGCTGAAATATGAGCCAAGCAGCTGGGTTTGCAGCCGGCCTTCTATTCTCGGACAGCCTCCGAGGCAGCTTTCAGGGCAGTTTGAGCTGAGAGGGGAATTTTTGTAAATCTGACCACCGTTCAGTGTCCAGAAATACGGGGATTCCAACAATGACAATCAATTGAGCTTAGGTTGATAACAATATCTTGAGACACAACAAAAGAGCCGGCAATATTTCCCAATTCACACACGGCGGGAGATTAATGCCAGTCGGGTAGATGCTTGACTTTATTAAACCTTTATGTTCCCGTGAACAGATGTTGTTTGCAGGCAAGTGTCGTCGCGGGATAAGAAAACCAGCCCCCCCTATATCAGGGGTATTTCATTGTTCCGCTTTCAATAGCTGCGGGATCCCACTAAGAATAAGGAGGCAACATCATGAGAAAACTGGCGGTATTAATTCTTACGAGCATCATGATTTTAACGTCCGGAGCGGCTTTTGCCGACAAATTGTATGTCGGTGTTGACACGGCTTTCGTGCCTTTTGAATATAAAGGCAAAGATGGCAAATACACCGGGTTTGATATCGATCTATGGGCAGAAATTGCAAAACGCATCGGTGTTGAATATGAATTGAAGCCGATGGATTTCAATGGTCTGATTCCTGGCTTGACAACCGGCAACCTGGATGTTGCCCTGGCGGCGATTTTTATCAAATCTGCCCGGGAGGAGAAAATCGACTTTTCTCATCCCTATTTCAGGGCTGGCCTGAAGGTCATGGTTCAGGAAAGCAACCAGGACATCAAGGCTCCTGCTGATCTGAAAGGTAAAGTTGTTGCGGTAAAACTCGGCACCGCAACCGTTGAATATGTTGAAACCCTCGGCGCAAAGAAAGTCGTCAAGTTCCCCAATATCGATCAAGCTTATCTCGAAGTTGCCACCGGCGGTGCTGATGCGGCAATGCATGACACCCCGAACGTTCTCTATTACATCAAGACTGCCGGCAAAGGCAAGGTCAAGGCGGTCGGTCCCGACGTCAAAGCAGCCCAGTACGGGATTGCCTTTCCGCAAGGGAGTGCCTTGCGTGACAAAGCAAACGTTGCTCTTCTCAAGATGATGGAGGATGGCGCTTACGCTAAGCTTTACCGAAAATGGTTTGATGCAGACCCTGAATAGGTTGAGGGGAAAAGCCAACTGACCTGCAGTGAATTTAATGCAGAACGAAAGTATGCACTCAGAATCCCTTCTGCACGAGCCTGTGCAGAAGGGATTCTGAATTTTTTAGCAGCATCTCCAGTTAACAGCCTTTACGGACGAGACAAATCATGGATTTTGAATTTTCAGTTATTGTCGAATCTGTTCCTGCTCTTCTGGCCGGGGCCAAACTGACTTGGATCATCACCATCCTGGGGATTATCGGGGGCATGGCCTGTGGTATTTTAGCCGGATTAGGGCGTATCGCCGGGACAGAAGCTCTTGGAGAACAGCCGCACGGGATCTTCAGGCCGATCAGTATCCTGATCAGGTATATATCCGGCGGCTATGTGGAGATGATACGCGGCACCCCGATCATTGTTCAGGCCATGTTTCTCTACTTTGCCTTTCCAATGCTGGTCAAACTTGTCACCGATATCGAACGCTTTCGTATTGAAGCTTTAACTGCCGCAGTCATTACAATTATCATCAATGCTGGGGCCTACATTGCGGAGATCGTCCGGGGATCAGTCATGTCCGTTAACAAGGGACTGTTGGAAGCCGGGATGTCTCTGGGAATAAGTCGGTTTCAGCTGATCGTTCATGTTATCGGCCCGATAGCTTTCAGAAGAATGATCCCCCCGCTCGGCAATCAGTTTATCATCAGCCTCAAGGACACCTCCCTTTTTATTGTCATCGGGGTCGGCGAATTGACAAGACAGGGCCAGGAAATTATGGCCAGCAATTTCAGGGCGCTTGAAATCTGGCTGACTGTGGCCGTCATGTATCTGATTATGACAACAGTGCTGGCCATGACATTACGACACCTCGAAAGAAGGATGAAGATATTTTAAAATGCCGAGCATTATTGAACTGAAGAATGTGTGTAAGTCGTTTGGAAACACCGAAGTTTTACACAACATCAACCTTTCCATACAGGAGGGTGAGGTTGTTGTGATCATAGGCCCGTCCGGCTCCGGAAAATCGACCCTGCTTCGTGGGATCAACTGCCTGGAAATGATAACCAGCGGGGAGCTGATCGTTGACAGTATCAGCATCCCTGCTGAGCAGAAAAGGGTCCGCCAGATACGGCTGGAGGTCGGTATGGTCTTTCAGCAATTCAATCTTTTTCCACACATGACCGCGCTTGAGAATGTCGCTTTCGGCCCTCGCAAGGCGAGAAAACTGAATAAGGCTGAAGCAACAGAGATTGCCAGAAACCTGCTTGACAGGGTTGGGTTGGCTGAATTTGAAAACAAACTCCCCGGGCAACTTTCCGGTGGGCAGCAGCAACGTGTTGCGATCGCCAGGGCCTTGGCAGTCAGCCCCAAAGTCATGCTGTTTGATGAGCCGACATCGGCTCTGGACCCCGAAATGATCGGTGAAGTTCTCGATGTTATGAAAAGCATTGCCAAAGACAGCGGCATGACAATGGTTGTAGTCACCCATGAAATGGGGTTTGCCTCCCAGGTCGGCAGCAGGCTGATCTTTATGGACGATGGCAGAATTATCGAAGAAGGCAAGCCCGGTGAAGTGATGAAAAATCCCCAGTCTGAACGACTCAAGGACTTTTTAGGGCATGTGAAGCATCACTAAAAAGCTGGCCTTCCCATTATTATCAGATATCCTATCCTTATCGTCCACCAACACACTCCGGCTTTATTCTTGACAATCGCGCTAGGCCCATGCTAGATAGTCAAACCTCGATACTTGACTAATCCACTCATTGTTAATACCGACAAAACAGATACGATTTAACACACCAGGGAGGCAATAGCATGTCTGAAGAAAAAGAGTACGGCATCGGAACCAAGTCGCTGCATGCCGGTCAGGTACCTGACCCCACCACCAACTCCCGGGCGGTCCCCATTTACCAGACCAGCTCCTACGTCTTCAATTCCTCGGAACACGCCGCCAACCTGTTCGGCCTCAAGGAAATGGGCAATATCTATACCCGCCTGATGAACCCCACCACCGACGTGCTGGAGAAGCGCCTGGCTGAACTCGACGGCGGGGTCGGCGCGCTGGGCCTGGCTTCGGGCTCCTCCGCCATCACCCTGGCGATTCTCAATCTTGCCAAGGCAGGCGACAACATCGTCGCGACCAGCTACCTCTACGGCGGAACCTACAACCTGTTCAATCACACCTTCCCCCGCATGGGCATCACCGTCAAATTCGTCGATTCATCGAACCCGGCCCACATCGCCGACGCCATCGATGAAAATACCAAGGCGGTTTTTACCGAGACCATCGGCAACCCCAAGAACAATGTCGACAACTTCGAGGCGATTGCCAAAGTGGCCCACGACAACGGCCTCCCCTTTATCGTCGACAACACCGTAGCCACCCCGGCCCTGTTTCGCCCCATCGAGCACGGCGCAGATATCGTCTGCTACTCGCTGACCAAGTTCATCGGCGGCCACGGCACCTCGATCGGCGGGGCGGTGGTCGACAGCGGCAACTTCGACTGGTCGAGCGGGCGCTTCCCCGAGTACACCACTCCCGATCCGAGCTATCACGGGCTGGTCTACCACGAGGCGCTGGGCAACCTGGCCTACATTCTCAAGATGCGCATCACCTTGCTGCGCGACATGGGCCCCTGCCTCTCGCCCTTCAACGCCTTCCAGTTCCTGCAGGGGCTCGAAACCCTGCACGTGCGCATGCCGCGCCACTGCGAGAACGCTCTCAAACTGGCCAAGCACCTCGAGTCGCACCCCTGCGTCGAGTGGGTCAACTACCCCGGGCTGGAGAACCACCCGGACTACGCCCAGGCCCAGAAGTACCTGCCCAAGGGACAGGGCGCCATTCTCGGTTTCGGCATCAAGGGGGGCGTAGCGGCCGGCGCCAAATTCATCGACAGCGTCGAGCTCGCCAGCCACCTGGCCAACATCGGCGACGCCAAGACCCTGGTCATTCACCCGGCGACCACCACCCACCAGCAGCTCACCGCCGAGCAGCAGGCTTCTGCCGGCGTTCTGCCCGAGTTCATCCGGGTATCGGTCGGCATCGAGGATATCGACGACATCATCGCCGATATCGACCAGGCGCTTCAGACCAGCCAGCTGTAAAAGCAGGACATATAGCAAACCAAAAGGCGGGTTCTTCGGAACCCGCCTTTTTTGTATCATTTGACAACAGTGAGGCTATCCCGTTTTGTGGTGAAAGGCATTTTTACCATGGGGGACGCGGGGAACACGCGGGAAACCAAAAAATGAAGAAAGCTCTTTGAAATAAATTCTACGAATTTAGTGAAGAGGTTTAGACCCAAGGTCCAAAGAATTTTATCATAGTCTTTAGCCTGCCCCCGTGTTCCCCGTGGTGAATAGAGATTTTAAGGTTTTGTCAATTTTTCTGTATGCGGGTTCACCATCCCTTTTTATTGCCCCGCGAAACCACGCATGGTAC
>CAMYNC010000053.1 GCA_947259685.1 uncultured Desulfuromonadales bacterium
TTCAGGGATGGCGCAGTCCCGCTGCGGCAGCGGTCCCTGGCGGAAAACCTGTTTCTGGCGATCGCCCGGCAAGTCCTGCAACGCCTCGAACTAATGCCTGATTGCCCGCCAGAACTGGCCGAACTGAAACAGAACTTGGCCGATATTTATTACGGTAATATCAGCGTCTTTCAATCCCTGCCCGATACCTGGGCCATCGATCAGGTTTTCCCGGTGATGCCGATCCACCGGCTTGGCGAAAAACCACAGCGAGACGGGATTATTGCCGATCTGACCTGCGACTGCGACGGCAAGCTCGAACGCTTCATTCTGGCAGGTGGCGAGCGCGGCAGTTTACCGCTGCACCCGCTGCAACCAGGTGAGGACTATATTCTCGGCGTCTTTCTGATGGGAGCCTACCAGGAAACCCTCGGCGACCTGCATAACCTGTTCGGCGATACCCATGTGATCAGCGTACGAATCAACGAAAATGGCAGCTTCGATGTTTTAAAAGAGCTCAGCGGTGACAGCGTGGCCGAGGTACTGAGCTTTGTTGAGTACGATCCGCAGGCCCTGGCTGCCAGCTTTCGAGACAAAGCGGAAAAAGCGGTCCGGGACGGCAGAATTAACTTGGCGGAACGCCAAAGGATTCTTGAAGAATTCAATCAAAGATTGCAGAGCTATACCTATTTTTGCTCTTGAAACGATCCATTGATCTCGAAGGAGGAGCAGGATGACCAAGGCGGAACTTTCCAGCTATGATGGCCAAAATGGCCAGCCGGCCTATGTCGCGGTTGGTGATGATATTTATGATGTCACTGACAGCTCAAGTTGGCAGAACGGTCTGCATGAAGGGGAGCATCAGGCGGGGCGGGATTTGACTGAAGAACTGAAGACGGCCTGTTGCCTCGACATCTTTGCTTGACGACAGCTCAATCCACCGCAAACAACGCTTCTATTATTTCCGGGAGCTTGGTACAAACTTCGGTTTTCACCAGCACTGCTTGGATATTGGTCTGTTCCATGCCGGCCTCGTTCATCGTCAAAAGATGGCCGGAACAGAGCACCACCGGGACCTGCGAGGCCAACCGATAAAGCTCCTGGGCCAGCTGGATGCCACTTATATTCGGCATCGACTCATCGGTAATCACCAGATCGAATCGGTCCGGTTGCTGAACAAAAAGCTCTAAAGCCTGTTCCCCACTATAAGCACAATCAACGAGATAGCCAAGATCACCAAGAAACTCCTGTCCCAGCAGGGCAAGGTTTTCCTCATCATCGACATACAAAATCCGCCTCGAGCATTTATCAGTCGTCATTGAATTTTTTAGACCTGTTTCGGGATTCAGGCAGAAGCAAGCATTTCATTTAATTCAGACCATGGGAAAATATAACACACATCTCATGGGTGGAGGCAAATTTTTTTATTGTTTTACAAAGATTGATTTTTTTCTGCCGGTAACTTTCTCCCCAAACTACCTGCAATCCCCCTTCGAAAGCGTTCCCGATTCAGCTCGAAACCAGCTGGATGGCTCCGGATGACTACGAACTTGGAATCAACACCAGCACCGTTCCCTGGGTGAGAGTTTCGTGCAAACGCCTGACCTCGGCCCGATAAGATTTGTTTTGCACTTCGATAATTGCTTGCGGTGCTCTCTCCGTGCCTAGCCGGTCGATCAGGTCGTTTATTTCCGCCGAGAAAACTTCGTAACGATCATTGCCGAGCGGCCCGATTCCACCGTAAGGAAAAAGTTGGCATGCATACTCATTGCAATGAACGATCATCTCGTCGGGGTCGATACCGAAAACCACCACCGGCAATACATCGAGAATCCCCTGGGCGATCTGCAGTACCCGGTTGCGGATCTCCAGCGCCTCAGTCCGCTGGCCCACCAAGCCTTCAAGTTTTCCATTAATCTCCTGTAGTTGCTGATTTTTTTTCTGTAACTCCACAGTTAATCGACGGTTCTGCAGCTGCAACTCCTGATGCTGCAGCGCCATGGAGACCGCAGAGTCCAGCTCTTCAGCTCTCCAGGGTTTGGAGATAAATTTATAGATCTGTCCTTGGTTGATAGCTTCTGCCACTGCAGCGGTTTCGGTATGCCCAGAAAGGACAATACGGATCGTTTCCGGCCGGTATTCTTTGACTTTGCAGAGAAATTCAATGCCATCCATTCCCGGCAGTCGATAATTGGATATCACCAGGAGGACATCTTTTTCCGTCTCCAGAATTGCTAGCCCAGCATGCCCTGACTCTGCCGAAAAGACCTGGTAACGGGCGTTTGCTGCAAACAGCCGGTGCAGAGCACCCAGAGCCGTTTGGTCGTCATCAACACAGAGAATCTTGACCTTTTCAACGCTCAAATATCTTCCTCACTTGCCAAGAACAGCTAAATTGAAAGAAAGGGCCGTGGCATTCGGCCTCCAGGCCCGTTATCATCCCGCTGGTCCTTGCTAGGTTATCGACAGTTCTCATAATCAAAACCGAGCGACTGATAAAGACCGAGCCTACCCCAGAAATCTCCCCGCCACGGTCGCTCACCCGTGAAAAACCTAAGCCCTTGAGCGGTTGATACACTCGGTCAAAAAAATGACCCACCCAGGCTAATCAGCCCTTTTATTATTTTTCTTTTATTTGAAAAAGTCAAGATCTATAACCCATTGCCTGATCGGGGCGATTCAACTACACTCTGACGGCATCAAAATCGAAAGGATTTTCAGCGTGAGCAAAGTTCAAGAAGAGATCATCTACCGCGGCCGAATTCTCGATCTGGCCAGAGAAACCCACCGCATGCCGGATCAGCGGGAAGCCAAGTTTGAGATCATCCGCCATCCAGGCGGGGCAGCCGCCCTGCCGGTTCTGGCGGATGGCCGGTTGATTCTAATTCGACAATTTCGACCGGCGGCAGAAGATTTTATCTACGAAATACCGGCGGGCCGACTGGAGCCGGGCGAAGACGGCGCCGGCTGCATCGGCCGCGAGCTAATCGAAGAGATCGGCTATCGGGCGGAAAAAATCGAGCCTTTGGGGAAAGTCTACAGCAGCGTCGGTTTTTGCACCGAGCAGATCCACCTGTTTCTGGCCAGCGAATTAAGCGCAACCGCAACCGCCCATGAGCCGGATGAGTTTATCGAACCACAGATCCTCACCCTGGACGAGGCCCTGCAGATGATCGATACGGGCCAGATCAATGATGCCAAGACCCAGATCTGCCTGTTGCGTTATGCCTTAAAAAGAGAGCAGCAAACATGAAGATCGGCCTGCCGGAGGCCTATACCTCGCCTGTCGACCTGCCCTTCAATGCCGCTAGCCTCACAGAACATTTTCAACTTGAGGCGCCGGATCAGGACCCTGGTGGCGTCGGGGTCTGGCTGTTACTGCAAGGAAACCGAGTTTTCACTGAACAGACCAAAGCCGGGACCCAACTGCCGGAGGGGCCTTGTCCGCTGCAAACCAGCAGCCAGAAGCCACTCTATATCGGTCGCTGGCAAGGTCAGCCTTGTCGCGTGCTGAACCTCCCCAAAGACTGGCAGCAACCAGCGGAACTCGTCAGCGAATCCATTATGGCCACTGATCCGCAGCTCTCCCTGCCGATCCTCTCGCTGGCCGGGATCGGTCAAATGATCCTCCATTGGGAACGCTCCAGTCAGCACTGCGGCTACTGCGGCGGATCGCTCAGTCAGCTGCCCGGAGAATGGGGGAAAAAGTGCCGTCAGTGTAGCAACCATCATCATCCGCGGATCCATCCCTGTGTCATCGGGCTGGTGGTCAAAGGGGATGAAATCCTGCTGGTGCGCAAACCGGAGTGGGCCGACGGCCGCTTCGGGCTAGTGGCCGGGTTTGTTGAATTCGGTGAATGCCTGGAAGAGGCTATGGCTCGCGAGATTTTGGAAGAGACAAATATTGTCGTCGCCAATATCCGCTACCTGGGCAGCCAGTGCTGGCCCTTCCCCAGTCAGTTGATGACCGGGTTTGTCTGCGACTATGTCAGCGGTGAAATCAAGCTGCAGGAAGATGAGCTGGAAAATGGCGGCTGGTACCGACTCGACCAACTGCCAACCATACCGCCCAGGCGCAGCATTGCCCGCTACCTGATCGATAAAGCAGGCGATTACCTGCAATGCTAACCGCGGGCGCCCCATGGGGCGCCCCTACACGGCGACAACGCGGTAATTTGTAGGGCCGAGACATGTCTCGCCCGCAAACACCAGCCTACAGGATCAGGCCTGCATATACGGGCGATACACCAGCCCCAAGGCCTCTGCCACCGGCTGATTGCAGAGTTTGCCGTCCCAGGTATTAAGCCCCCTGGCAAACACCGGGTCGTTTGCCACCGCAGCCTCGAAGCCGGCTGCTGCCAGCCTTTCTACATAGGGCAGGGTACTGTTGGTGAGGGCAAAGGTGCTGGTGCGGCTGACTGCTCCCGGCATATTTGCGACGCCGTAATGTATGACCCCGTCGACGGCATAGACCGGATGGTCATGGGTGGTGACATGGATGGTCTCGACACAGCCGCCCTGATCGATCGCCACATCGACAATCACCGCTCCCTCGTTCATCTGGCCGACCAGTTCGCGACTGACCAGCAGCGGCGCCTTGCCTCCCGGCAACAGCACCGCGCCGATCAACAGGTCACAGCGGCGGACCACCGCTTCGATATTGTAAGCGTTCGACATCAGGGTATGAATCCGGTTGCCGTACTGTTCATCCAGTTGCGCCAGCCGCAGCGGATCGATATCGAGGACAGTTACCTCAGCCCCCATGCCAACAGCAATCCGCAGCGCGTTGGAACCGACCGTTCCGGCACCGAGGATCGCCACCCGCCCCTGACGCACTCCCGGGGCGCCGGAGAGCAGCACACCGCGGCCACCATGTTCTTTTTCCAGATAGCGCGCGCCAACCTGGACCGCCATTCGCCCGGCGATTTCGCTCATCGGTTGCAACAACGGCAAGAGACCATTTTCCCGTTCTATGGTCTCATAAGCGATGCCGGTGATTTTTTTCTTCAGCAGCAGGTTGGTTAATTCAGGCGCTGCCGCCAGGTGCAGGTAGGTGAACAGCAGCTGCCCCGGTTGCAGCAGCTCAAACTCTTCGGCCAGAGGCTCCTTGACCTTGACGATCATTTCCGCCCGGGCAAAGACCTCCCCCGCCCGAGCGACCAGTTCGGCGCCAGCTTTCTGGTACTGCTGGTCAACCAGACCACTGCCGAGCCCGGCGCCCTTCTCCACCAACACCTGGTGGCCCGCCTCAATGAGCTGGCGGACTCCGGCCGGAGTCATCCCAACCCGATATTCGTGAGTCTTGATCTCTTTCGGAACACCGACAAGCATGACAACCTCCCGTAGTCTGAATTATTCGCTGGTAACGGAAATTTCCGGTGGATCGAGAAGCGCTTTCTTGACTGAACATTGATCGGTCGCTTTGATGATCGCCCGGCGGTATTTTTCTGGAAATCCGGCCGGGAGCTTGATGTGTATCGCGATCTGCTCCAGGGCTTTGGTCTCTGGATTGCGCTGGTAGTCGAGGCTCAGGCTCAACCCTTCGGTCGCCAGGTCACGCTGCTGGCAGAAGCGCAGGGCGAAAAAACCGGCGCAGGTGCCGATCGAGGCCAGGAACAGGTCGTAAGGGGATGGTGCGCTGCCGCCACCACCGGCGGCAACCGGCTGGTCGGTCAGGACTTCGAATGAATCGAGCTGGGCGGCCACGGCAACCCCGCCAGGGAAATGAATCTGGATCGGCATAATTATCCCTTCTATGATGGAATCATTAGCAATTATGCCAGCTTGACAAATTTTTGCAGCTTTGTTTGTGGTTATTTATTCAATCGATGCTGAAGAATCGATCCCCGGGCGAGTCAGTCATCTCCTAACAGCTGGCTGATGCCGCTGAAAAAGTTGCTGGCGCTCTGCTGCTCCTGTTCCGGGGTACTGGCCGGGGGGCTGTCGGCAGCGCTGCGTTGCAGCACCTCAGGCGGAATCTCAACCAGAAAGCGGCTGGGGTCGCGCTGCTCCAGCTTGCCATACTTGCGCCGCCGCTGGGCACCTAGCAGTACCAACTGGCGTTCGGCACGGGTGATCCCGACATAACAAAGCCGCCGTTCTTCATCAATATCGAAGGTCTCGTAGATCGATTTTTTGTGCGGCAGAAAGCCCTCTTCCATGCCGACCAGAAAGACCACTGGAAATTCCAGCCCCTTGCTCGAATGCAGACTCATCATGGTCACGGCGTTCTGCGCCAGCTTTTTCTCTTTATCGTTACGTTGTGGGCCGTCATCGTCAAGCAGCGAGACCTTATCGAGGAATCCAGCCAGCGAGGGTTCGGGATCGCGCTCCAGATAGGACGCCATGGCGTTAAGCACCTCTTCCTGGTTCTCCACCCGCCGGCGCGCCCGCTGCGGATCATTTTCCTGCCGATAGATCTCCTCGGCCAGCTTTAATTCGCTTAAAAACTCCTGCAAGGTCTCGGTCAACCGCAACGGCTGCTGAAACTTCTTGCGGTAACGCTCCAGCAGCTCGACAAACGCAGCGATCGCTTCATGGGTCCGCGCCGTCAACTCCTCCACCTGTTGCGAGTCTTTCAGCACCTGCCAGAGTGGCTCTTCCGCTTCGGCAGAATGGCGAATCAGCTTATCGGCACTGCTGGCACCGATATTGCGCCGCGGGTAGTTGAGAATCCGCAGCAGATTGACTTCGTCGAAAGGATTGATCAGCACTTTCAAATAAGCGATCACATCCTTGACCTCTTTGCGATCGAAAAACTGTTGGCCGCCGATCAGGACATAAGGGATGTCGGCATAGCGCAGCTGCTCTTCAAAGGCCCGCGACTGGCTATTGGTCCGATAAAGAATGGCAAAATCGGAGTACCTCAGCTGATGCCTGGCCCGCTCCAAGTGCAACCGTTCAATCACCTGGCAGGCCTCATGCTCGTCATCATCACAGATCAGATAATCGATCGGCGAGCCGGCCCCGTCAGCGGTCCAGAGAGCTTTCTCCTTGCGCTTGCGGTTGTGCTTGATCACCGCGTTGGCGGCACACAAAATATTCCCCGTCGAGCGGTAGTTTTGCTCCAGCTTGATCAGTCGGGTGCCGGGGAAATCACGCTCAAAATTGAGGATGGTCTCGACGTCGGCACCGCGGAAGCCGTAGATCGATTGATCGTCGTCACCGACCACACAGAGGTTGCCGTGTCCGGCGGCCAGCAGCTTAAGCAGCCGGTATTGCACCGGGTTGGTGTCCTGGTACTCGTCGACCATCTGGTAGCGAAAGTGCTGCTGATAGTGCTCCAGCAGATCAGCATGCTGCTCCAGCAGATGCACGCATAACACCAGCAGGTCATCGAAGTCGACTGCGTTGTAAGCTTTGAGCTCTTTCTGGTAACGGGGATAAATCAGCGCTGTCATGCAGGAGGTCGGATCGCTGCTGTGCGAACGGAACTCACCTGGCATCACCAGGCGGTTTTTTGCATCGGAAATCTGCCAGAGGATCTGCTCAGCATCCTTACCCGTGGCATCGGCAATTTCATCGCGCAACAGCCGCCGCACCAGCTGCTGCTGATCGGCGGCTGAATAGATCGAGAAGTTCTTTTTATAGCCGAGCCGCTCGATATGACTTTTAAGAATCCGCACACAGAGGGAATGGAAGGTGGCGATGGTCATCCCCTTGGTCGCCTTTTTGCCAACCATCTCCACCACCCGTTCGCGCATCTCGCGGGCCGCTTTGTTGGTAAAGGTCACGGCGAGAATATTCTCCGCCGGGATTCCGCCCTGCTGCAGCAGAGAGACGATCCGGCAGGTGATCACCCGGGTCTTCCCCGAGCCTGCGCCGGCCAGCAGCAGCAGGGGGCCATCGGTATGTGCTACGGCATCGCGTTGTTGCGGATTGAGGCTGGCGAGATCAAACATAGACTGGGAAAAGGGCCTTCAGAAGCAATTGAGCTTAAAAAAACGCTCTAGATCAAGGGGTTGCCTGATAAAAACGGCAGAGAAAGCGGGACCATAACACGGTTGAGAAACGACTGACAAGCCGCTGATTTATGTTCATTAAAAAGCGAGTAAATCTTCTATTGATTCTGGAAAGCGACTTTGTTAAGTTACGCGCCATGTTTCGTCTTGCAATCATATTTATCAGTATTCTTTGGGCTTCGTTGTTGCTGATTTCCTGGGGGAGCGCTGCGCCGCCTCAAGAAAACACCCAGGTCAGCATCAGCTCCTCAGTCCCATTCTAATTTCAGCTGGCCCTGGTTGTTTCCTCGCTCCCGTGAGGCGTATGCTGGAAAAGTCAGTTATTCATTCCCCAGCAGTTTATTCTCAATCAGTCGATAGCGATCCCCCTGCAGGCAGCCACGTCGTTCCAGTTCGGCGTCGATGGCATTCAGCACTTCCCACTTGTTCATCGACCAGAGCGGCGCGAGTAGAATATTGCGCGGGCCGTCACCGGTCAACCGCTGAATCAGGGTTTCCGGCGGTAAGCGCTCGATAAAATCAACCGCCAATTCGACATACTCCTGCAGCTCCATGATCGGCACCTGGCCTTGTTTGTAGAGTTCGCCCAACGGGGTTCCCTCCAGCACATGCAGTAGATGGAGCTTGACGCCATCGACTTTTAAGCGCGCCATTTCTTCGGCGGTCGCCAGAATGTCCTCGCGCGACTCCCCCGGCAAGCCAAGAATCAGGTGGACACAAACCCTTAAACCGCGCTGTTTTGCCTGGGCGTAGCTATCGAGAAAACATTGATAGTCATGGCCACGCTGGAGATAATTGAGGCTCTGGTTGTGGCTGGTCTGCAACCCCAGTTCCAGCCAGAAGTAGGTCTGCTGATGGTATTCGGCCAGCAGGTCGAGGGTCTCCGCCGGCAGACAATCTGGTCGGGTGCCAACCGCCAGGCCAACCACATCCTCAACCGCCAGCGCCTGATCGTAACAGTCGCGCAATACGTCAACCGGAGCAAAGGTGTTGGAGAAGGGCTGAAAATAGGCGATGAACCATTTGGCGCGATATTTCCGCCGCATCAGTTCTTTGGCGCGTTCCAGCTGTACGGCAATCGGTTCGCTACGCTCGATCCCGACCGCACCGGAGCCCCCCGGATCACAAAACAGACAACCATGGCTGTCACGCCCGCCAGCGCGGTTGGGGCAACCGAATCCGGCGTCAATGGAAATCTTGTGCACCCGCCCGCCGAAGCGTTTTTTCAGGTGGCTCGAATAAAGATTAAAGGCTTTTTTACGCATGCCGCAGACTATGCCAGTTCGCCCATGGCAGGGCAAGCCCCTTCTGGATTGCGCTATAGCTTTAAACTGCTATAATCCTTGCTTGCTTATCAGACATAATAAGTGCTTTATATTGTTGTTATCAAATGACTAAGGAGTCGGGACCATGGCAAGAATTCTGATTGTCGATGATGAGCCGGGGCT
The DNA here is from genome assembly GCA_947259685.1 of uncultured Desulfuromonadales bacterium. The sequence goes on from CAMYNC010000053.1 coordinate 9,389, forward strand.
ACGGATGCTTTACAGCGCCGAGCTGGAAGATGAAGGCTACGAAGTGGTCAGCGCTGCAAACTGCGGTGAAGCTGCCATCGCCCTGGAAAGTCAGGCGATCGACCTGGTGGTGCTGGATATTCAGATCAAGCAGGAGAGTGGTCTCGACATGCTGCAGGATATCGTCAAGCAGCGCAGCAACCTGCCGGTGATCCTTTGCAGCGCCTATAACTGTTACAAGGATGATTTTTCCTCCTGGCTGGCCGACGCCTATATCATCAAAAGTTCCGACCTGACCGAATTGAAAAGCGAAGTCCGCCGCTTACTGCAAACGCCTTGATCCAGCAGCAACTTGCGCCAGATTCGCCTGAAAAATATCCGCAAAGGACGCAGCATCGCCCAGCGAGCCAATAAACATCTGCAGAGGCCCTGCAGTTGGGGATGCAAAGGTGGTATCATGCGGTTGACAAACGAGGCGACCGCCGAACCAACATCTGCGTGGCTGGGGTTAAAGTCCATTATGACGAAAGCTGGGTGCGGGTGATTCCAGACCCTAAACGGCCGCGGGTGCCGCTGCTAGCTGATGCGTCCGCAGACGGGCGGGCAGAACAATGACTCAAAGACTACCGCGAGAAGGTTGAAGAATGGCTGCAGCACCTGCAGAATCCAGCGTGAAAACACCGCTGAAAGTCTGTATCCTCTGGCACATGCACCAGCCCGACTATCGAGATCCGGTCAGCGATCAGACCCTGCTGCCCTGGACCTGGTTGCATGGACTCAAGGATTACGGCGAAATGCTTGAAACGATCGCCGAAACCGGCGCCCGGGTCACGGTCAACTTGGTGCCAACCCTGCTGGAACAGCTGGAACGTTACGCCAACGGCAGTGACCGCGATCGCTGGCTGGAATTGGCGACCACCCCGGCGGTCCAGCTGGGCGAAGCAGAGCGGCAATTTATTGTCGAGCAGTTCTTTTCCGTCAACGAAGAAACGCAGATCCTGCCACACCGCCGCTACCAGCAGCTGTCCCGGTTACGCGGCAGTAAAACCAGCCCCTCAGCAAGCGAATTCAACGATCAGGACATTCGCGATCTGCAGGTCTGGTTTCTGCTCGCCTGGACCGGCTCGCACCTGCGGCGCAAATCAAAGGTGGTTGCGGAACTGCTTGAGCAGGGGAAAAACTACAGCGAGGAGGACAAACAGCGGCTGCTCGAATGCTGCCACGCTGAAGTTGCCAGAGTCATTTCCCGTCACCGCGAGCTGGAAGAATCGGGGCAGGTGGAATTATCCGTCACCCCTTACGCCCACCCGATCTTGCCGTTGCTCTGCGATCTGCGCACCGCGCGCGATCCGAGTCCGGACCTACCCCTGCCGGCCGTCGACTTCCGGCATCCGGAGGATGCCAGGCTGCAGGTCCGTGAGGGTCTGCAAACCGCCAACCGGATTCTTGGCGCCCGCCCGCGTGGCATGTGGCCGGCCGAAGGCGCGGTCAGCGAAGCTGCAGCAAAGCTGCTGCAGGAGGAAGGCGCTCTCTGGGCAGCCACCGATGAAGACATTCTCGCCCGCTCGCTGGATGGCGGTTTAAAACACCGCAGCAGACTTTACCAGGTTTACCAGTATGAAGGGTTGCCGCTAGTGTTTCGGGATCGCGAACTGTCCGACCGGATCGGTTTCCTCTATGCCGGCTGGGATTCCGGGCAGGCGGTGCATGATGTCCTGCACCGCTTACAGGGCATTGCCAGCATGGCCCCCGGCGGCACCGTGGCGATTATCCTGGATGGCGAAAACTGCTGGGAGCGCTACCTGGACAACGGCTATCCGTTTCTGCGCGACCTCTATACCAGCCTGCAAGCCGACCCGGCCCTGGAGCTATGCACCATTCAAGAAGCGATCAAGCAATCAACTCCACAACCGTTGAAACGGCTGGCGGCCGGCTCCTGGATCCGCTCCGACTTCACCACCTGGATCGGCCACCCGGAAGAGAACCTCGGCTGGGAGTTGCTGCAGCAAAGCCGCGCCGAGACCATCAACCAGGAGATCACCCAGGCGCTGGCCAATCCGCAGGAGCCGCTTAGCGATCTGGTTCGGGAGCTCTTGCGGGCGGAAGGCAGCGACTGGTTTTGGTGGTTTGGCGATGAGCATGTTACCGCCCAGGCGGATATTTTTGATCGGCTCTATCGCTTACATTTAGAATCGCTCTATCATCAGAAAGGTCTTACCGTCCCGGCTCGGCTGCACCAGTGGATAAAGCCCCCAGCGACCAAACTGACCGAAATCGAGCCGAGCGCCTGCTTCACCCCACGGATCAACGGGCAGATCGGCGATTATTTTGAATGGCTGGCCGCCGGCCGCATCGACCTCGCCTCCGGCGGAGCGATGTACGCCAGTCGGGAAAGCCTCGAGGCATTGTATTACGGCTATGACCGGGAACAGATCTATTTTCGCATCGATCAGCCTGAACTGCTGCAGCGACTCTGCGGCCCAGAGGGCTGTTTTGAAATTCGCCTGAACGGCCAGCAGCAATATCGTCTCAGTTACAGCTATGATAAGTTGTCCCTGACCCTGTTCGCCGATAATCAGAAAATCGGTACAGGCACCGCCGCCTGCGCTCGGGTGCTGGAATTTGCTGTTCCACTGACGCTACTTCAGTTAGAAATCGGTGACAAATTGAATTTGAGCTGCCATGCCCTTGACCACAAGCGGGAAAACGGGCGCTGGCCGACCGAAGGCAGTGCCAGCTTCACTTATCGCGGCTGCGATCTCGATACCGAGAACTGGTCGGTCTGATTTATTTATTAAGAAAGGAGGGCAAAGGTGTCTGAACTGCGCTGGGACCCACTCAAAAGCAACTGGTCAATCATCACCAAGGGGCGTAGCCGCCGGCCGCAAGACTTTATCCAGCAGCGTGAGCAGGTTGAAATGAGCGCTTGCCCCTTCTGTTACGGCAATGAGGATAAAACTCCGGCTGAGATTTATGCCCTGCGCCCCAATGGTGGCAGAGCCAATCAAGCCGGCTGGCAGGTGCGGGTCATCCCCAATAAATTCCCCGCCCTGCGGATCGAGGGTGAACTGGACAATCAGGCCGAAGGGCTCTACGACCGAATGAACGGCATCGGTGCTCACGAAGTGATCATCGAGCATCCGGAACATGATCGCAGTATGGCGGATATGAGTGCCGAAGAGATCGCTGAAGTGCTCAAGGCCTTTCGCACCCGGATGCTCGATCTGCGCAATGACAGTCGCTTCCGCTATATTTTCGCTTTTAAGAATCATGGCATTGAAGCTTCAGCGAATGTACCACACTCGCATTCGCAACTGATCGCGGTCCCCTTGGTCCCGCCGATGATCGCCACCGAACTGGCCAATTGCCGAGAACACTTTCAGCGCAAGGAACGCTGCCTGCTTTGTGATCTGCTGGCCCAGGAGCGCCAGAGCAAACAGCGGGTGGTTCGCGATGATGGCAACTTTCTGGTTTTCACCCCCTATGCTTCGAGCTTACCTTTTGAGTTAATGATCGCTCCGCTTGAGCATGGTCATGATTTCACCCTGCAGACCGACCAACAATTACTACTGCTTGGTGAAACCCTGCGTGACACGCTACGGCGACTGCGAGCGGTCTTGCGCGATCCGCCCTACTCCTTTATTCTGCACAGCGCCCCGCCGATGCATCTGCGCTGGGGACGTCCCGACTATTGGGCTTCGCTGCCTTCGGATTATCATTGGCATATCGAGCTGGCCCCGAAGCTGACCCGCGTGGCCGGCTTTGAGTGGGGTTCCGGTTTTCACATCAACCCGACTCCTCCGGAAGAGGCTGCAAGTTTCCTGCGGGATGCAGACCCTTCGGTTAGATACTAAAAACTTTTATGAATTCCTATTCGCGTCAACAGCATTATCCGCTCGGTATTCAATGCGGCCAGCACAGCTGGCAGCAGCTAAAACTGACCGAGCAGTTCCGCCAGCCGGCGCCGCCGGCCCGCACCTACCTGCTGCATTTGGTCTCCGATCACTTGCGCCAACAACAGCCCCAAGGACTATCGGCTGCCGAGCTGGAGCTCTGGGCCACCCTGAACCAGGCGCTGTTGCAGATCGGGCGGCATTTTCTGCGCAGCCGCAATTGTCAGCTGAGCCTGCAACAGTTAAGAATTGATGAACAGCAGCTGGCCCTGCCGCAACTGCAACGCACCCTGAGTCAAATGTTGAGCCTGTTTCCGGTGCTGCCGGTCAGCCTGCAGCAGTTCAGCATTCCTGAACTGCTCAGAAAGTTTGAACAAGATGGTCAGTTAAATGAGCTGCTGCTGGAACTGTTTCTGCTCAGAGTGCAACGTGAAAACCCTGCCTTGCAGTCAGCTGCAGCACTTTTTCTTAGCGAAGAACACCAACTGCAGCAGGCGACCAACTATCACCAGCAGCTGCAATTGATCGATCAGTCACTCCCCGAACTCGATGATGGTTTCCGGCGGGCTCCGCAATCGCTGCTGCAGCGCTTGCTGGAACCACTGCTGCGGAGCAAAAGTTTGCGCGAGCAGTTGGTTTACCTGCAGGAACATTGGGGAGCGGTGCTCGGCAGCGATCTGCTGGAGCGGATTTCCGGCGCCTTTGCGCTCCAGGAACGGGAGGGCCATATCCCTGGCTCTCCCGGCGAACCTGAAAGCATCCCCCTCGACCCCTCGCAGTTCGCCGACACCGAGTATGCCAACTTCACCGTCGATCTCGACTGGATGCCGCGAACCGTACTGCTGGCCAAATCGACTTACGTCTGGCTGCACCAGCTCAGTCGTAAATACCGCTACCAGATCCACAGCCTGGAGCAGATTCCGGATGCCGAACTGGATGAAATCGCCTCCCACGGTTTTTCCAGCCTCTGGCTGATCGGTATCTGGCAGCGCTCCAACTCATCACTAAAGATCAAGAATCTCTGCGGTCAACTGGACGTCACTGCTTCGGCCTATGCGATTCACGACTACCGGATTGCCGACGACCTCGGCGGTGATCCGGCGCTGGAGAACCTGCGAGCTCGTTGCCAGCAACGGGGGATCGATCTGGCTTGCGACGTGGTCACCAATCACACCGGCCTCACTTCGACCTGGGTCCATGATCATCCCGACTGGTTCGTCCAGTTACCGCATCCACCCTACCCCGGCTATCGCTTCACTGGGCCGGACCTGAGCGATGATAACGAGTTTGCCCTCCAGATCGAGGACGGCTACTACGACCACAGCGAAGCCGCGGTGGTCTGTCGCTATCAGCATCGGCATAGCGGTGAGGTGCGTTACCTGTATCACGGTAACGACGGCACCCATCTGCCGTGGAACGACACCGTGCAGCTGAATTACCTGCTGCCGGAGGTCCGTGAAACAATGATTCAGCTGATCATCCAGGTTGCCAAGCGCTTCCGGGTGATCCGCTTCGATGCCGCCATGACCCTGGCCAAAAAGCATTTTCAGCGGCTCTGGTTTCCGCTGCCGGGAGGCGGCGCCGGGGTGCCCTCACGGGCCGATCATGCCATGAGCAACGAAGAATTCCAGCGGCTGTTCCCACTGGAATTCTGGCGCGAGCTGGTCGATCGGATTCGCGACGAAGCTCCCGACACCCTGCTGGTGGCCGAAGCCTTCTGGCTGATGGAAGGCTATTTTGTCCGCACCCTGGGCATGCACCGGGTCTATAACAGCGCCTTTATGAACATGCTCAAGCGGGAGGAGAACGAAAAATACCGCCAGACGATCAAAAACATCCTCTCCTTCGATCCGGCGATTCTGCAGCGCTTTGTCAACTTCATGAGTAATCCGGATGAAAAGCCGGCGGTTGAACAGTTCGGCAAAGATGATAAATACTACTGCGTTGCCACCATGTTGGCGACCATGCCGGGGCTGCCGATGTTCGGCCATGGTCAGATCGAAGGCTATCAGGAAAAATACGGCATGGAGTATTATGCGCCGCGCTGGCAGGAGGAGGCCGACCAGCAGATGCTTGAGCGCCACCGGCGGCAGATCTTCCCGCTACTCCGGTTGCGGGCCTTATTCAGCGGTGCCGAGCACTTTCAACTTTACGATTTTGTCTCCGGTTATGGGGTCGAAGAGAATGTCTTCGCCTACAGCAACCGGCTCGGCGAACAGGCAGCACTGATCCTGTGCAATAACTCACCGCATCAGATCAGCGGTCAGCTCGGCGGCTCGGCCCCCCGGGCCGACGGTCGCGGTGCGGGGATTCACCAAGCCTGCAATCTCAGCACCGAGGGCAGCGATTTTATTCTTTACCGCGATCTCTCCAGCGGTCTGCAGCATATGCAGCCAGTCACGCAGTTCAATACGGGTGGTCAATTCAATCTGCGCCCCTACGCCCAGCATGTCTACAGCCATTTCCAGTCGCTGGCCGATACTGACGGTCGCTGGCAGACCATCTGGGCCAGGTATGGCGCTAGCGGCCGGCAAAATCTGCACATCGATCATCAAGGCTTGCTGGTAGAACCTTTGCTGGAACTGGGGCAACAGCTGGCGAAGATCAAGCCGGGCAAAGGCACAAAAAAGCAGCTTAGCGAACTGCTCGATGCCCTGCTTGCAGAACTCTCCAAGCCGCCATTGAACAGCTTCCAGCCCAGCTATTTTCTAAGCCTGCTGGTGCCAACCCTCTACGCCCAGGCGGAGGAGTTCCCCACGGCCGAAGCCGACTATCTTCAGCAACTCCTGGCGGAAAACCCGGACCTGAGCCAAGAACAACTGTTCCGGGTGCTGGATCGGTTATTTAACCGGGGGATCTGGCGAAAACTCCTCAAATGTAATTATCATAATGAAACAGACTGGTTTAACCAGGAAGCCTTCGAACCACTCATTATTATATTTTTACTAAATTTAATTTTTCAACGCCGAAAAAAATCTGTCCCTGATTACAATGAATTGAAACAAATTATATCAAACTTATTAATTAAGACAGCTGATTTACGGTTATTGGCCGCTGAATCCGGCTATGACGTGGATGTTTTTTTGCAATGCCTCCAGGGGGAAGAGCCAGAAAAGCTGGTTCTCCCTTCAACAAAAGGAGGCGAAAAAGCGATGAAAATCCTATTTGTGACCCCGGAGGCAATCCCCTTTGCCAAAACCGGTGGTCTTGCCGATGTTGCCGGATCATTGCCACGCGCACTACGCCAATTGGGACATGACGTGCGGGTCATTCTGCCTTGTCACCGTTCTGCGGAACGCAGCGGGATCAGCATCCGCAAAGGGCGTAAAAGTGTCGAAGTCAACCTGCAAGGAACCGCCTACCGCGGCAGTCTGAAACAGGCGTCCTGCGATGGCGTGCCCTACTGGTTTATCGACTGCCCGCAGTTTTTCGACCGGGAGCCCTTATACGGAACCGCCGAAGGCGACTACCCGGACAACAGCCTGCGTTTCGGATTTTTCAGCCGGGCGGTACTGGAAATGATCAAACGGCTCGATTTTCGGCCGGACGTTATCCATATTCACGACTGGCAGACCTGCTTTATTCCGGCACTGCTGCGCACCGAACTCAAAGACAACCCCTTCTATTCTTCCATCGCCACATTGCTGACGATTCATAACCTGGGTTATCAGGGCATGTTCCCATTGCAGACCCTGCAGCAACTGCAACTCGACAGCCGTCTGGGCCAGCCGGATGCGATGGAATACTACGGCAGCCTTTCCGCTTTGAAGGGCGGCATCAACTTTGCGGATGTCATCAACACTGTCTCACCCAGCTATTGCCAGGAAATCCAGCAGAGCGAACAGGGGTATGGTTTTGACGGCCTCCTGCGCCAGCGCAGCGAGGACCTGCACGGCATCCTTAATGGCCTGGAGCGCCGACTATGGGATCCGGCTCTGGATACCGCCCTACCGACTCCGTTTAATGCCGAGAACCTCAACGGCAAACGCGCCTGCAAACGCTTATTGCAAAAGGAATTGGGGCTGGAACAGCGACATGAGGTGCCGATCGTCGCCCTGATCAGCCGCCTCGATCCGCAAAAAGGGATTGATCTGGTTGAGCAGGCCTGGCCTGAGCTGTTGAAAAGAGATATCCAATTCATCCTGCTCGGCTCCGGCAACCACCAGGCAATGGAGTTCTGGCGCCGGCAGCAAGGCCAGCACGCGGAACGGATTTCGCTTAACCTGACCTTTGATGAAGGTCTGTCCAGACGCATTTACGCCGCCAGCGACCTGCTGCTGGTGCCAAGCCGTTACGAACCATGCGGCTTGACGCAGATGATTGCCCTGCATTACGGTGCTCTGCCGGTGGTGCGCAAAACCGGCGGTTTGGCTGATACGATCATCGACGTCAACGACAACCCGCGTCAGGGCTATGGCTTTGTGTTCGAAAACCCCGCTGCCGATGAACTGCTCGCCGCCATCGATCGAGCATTGGAAATCTACCCACAGCGGAGTCGCTGGTTGACCTTGGTCAAACGTGGTATGACCCGTGATTTCAGCTGGACTCGTTCTGCCGAAGAATATTTGCAGCTGTACATCAAAGCACGCAACTATCGGCAGCTGCCGGCGGCTTGAGACGGGAAAGAGAAAGGGAGAAGGAAGAAGTCGACGGTCTTCTCCCTTCCCCCAGTGTCCCGTGCGGTTAATTCCATCCATTAATTATGGCTCTTTTGCCCGCTGGCTTCGTTGCGTCTCCTCGGCTTAGCTCTGGCTAGGCCCGCGTCGACGCGCCTTGCCATCAGCCAAAATTGTTCAGAATTACCCGAAAGGACTAACCGCACGGGACACTAGCCTTCTTTAAGCCGTTGCAGATAATCGTCCCACTCGATCGGTAACAGATTTTTCTTCCGATTGTTACACTCCTTGCAGGCCGGCACACAGTTGCCCCGAGTGCTTCGCCCACCTCGGGCCACCGGCAGCACATGGTCCAGGGTCAGCTCCTTAGGTGGCACCGACTGTCCGCAATAATAGCAGAGCCCCTTGGCGATCCGGCTTTTCCACCAGCCCTGTTTCCGCAGGGCGCGCGCCTTTTCCCGCTCGCGGCGAATTACCGTTTCATCCACTTCAAATATGAAATCCATCTGTCTCAATTCTCCCAGTTAGATAGCCGACGGATTATTGCACATTTTTTCGATTTATGCGATTGTACGCCGTTTGCCGCATCGTGGCAGCAAGACCCTCAACAATGGGATAACGAATGAAAATCCTTATCGTTGGCGCCGGCCAGGTGGGCTATTTTCTCTGCGATCGACTGTCTCGGGAAGGGCACGAAGTCACCCTGGTCGACCAGGACGAATCAAAGATAGAAAATGCCCAGGACCGGTTAAATGTCCTCGGCGTGACCGGCAACGGCGCCAGTGCCGAAATTCTTGAGCAGGCGGGTATCGCATCCACCGATATTTTTATCGCCGTCACCAACCTGGACGAGGTAAATATCCTTGCCTGTCTGCTGGCGCGGGAGTATCAGGTGGTTACCCGGGTGGCGCGTACCAAGAGTATCGAATACACCGGTCGCCGGGCGGTTCTCTCGAAAGAAAAACTCGGCATCGACCTGCTGATCAATCCGGAAGATGCCGTCGCCGAAGAACTTTCCAAGCTCGCCTGCAGTGCAAAGGCTTTCGACGTGGCGGAGTTTGCCGAAGGACAAATCCTTTTTCAAGGCTACCGGATCACCCCCAATAACCCCCTCTGCGACCTTTCCCTGGCGGAATTGGGCGAGCTGCGCGGCATGTATCGTTTTATTGTTGTCGCCATCAGCCGCGGGAATACCACCATTATTCCACGCGGTGACGACAGCATCCAGGCCGGAGACCGTATCTACATCTTCGCCCATCGTGATGAAATGCCAGCCATCAATTACCTGCTGCAATCGGAAAAAATTAAAGTCAGGCCGACCCATCGGGCCTTTATCCTTGGCGGCAGTCGCATCGGCGTGCATGTGGCGCAGAGCATGGAACAGCTGAACTTCGCCACCAAGTTGATCGAAAAAGACGAAGAGCATTGTTATCGGCTGGCGGAAAAACTGGATAAAACCGTGGTCCTCAACGCTGAAGGCAAGGATGTCCAGACTTTGCTTGATGAAGGGCTGGAAGATGCGGATGTGTTTATTGCCGTCACCGAGAATGATGAAACCAACATCCTCACCTGCCTGCTCGCCAAAAAGTATCAGGTTCGTCGGACTCTGGCGCTGGTCAGCCAACCGGAGCTGCTTGGTCTGGCTTCCGACCTGGGGATCGATGCCTGCGTTTCGCCGCGTCTGGCTGCCGCCTCCGCCATTCTGAAATTCGTCCGTCGTGGTGAGATTATCTCCCTGACTGCGGTTGAAGGCAGTAATTCTGAGGTGCTTGAATTTGAAATCTGCGCCGACAGCGACTTGATCGACCGGCCACTCAAAGAACTGCATTTTCCCCGCGGGGCTATTATCGGGGCGATCGTGCGCGGTAGGAATTACGAAATCCCCACCGGCGAAAACATTCTTGAAGCCGGTGATCGGGTGCTGATATTTTCCCTGCCGGAAGCGCTGCAGAAGGTCGAAAGGTTTTTTGCCTGAATGAACCTGATCCTCACCCTGCGCATTCTCGGTGCCCTGCTGCTCTATCTTAGCGGTACGCTGTTGCTACCGCTGCCCTTTTCCCTCTATTACGCCGACGGGGTTGGATCAGCCTTCATTCTTTCCTCATTCACCTGCCTGGGTGTCGGTGGACTACTGTTCCGCTGCTGCAAAAGCCCCAAAGAGCTTTCAGTCCGCGAGGGCTTTGCCGTGGTCACCTTCGGCTGGACCTTTTTCGCCCTGTTCGGTGCCCTGCCCTACCTGATTTCCGGAGCCATCCCCAGCCCACTGGATGCGGTGTTCGAGACCATGAGCGGTTTTACCACTACCGGCTCCACCATCCTCACAGAAATTGAAGCCTTGCCGCAAAGCTTGCTGTTCTGGCGCGCGCTGACCCACTGGCTTGGCGGAATGGGGATCATCGTGCTGTCATTAGCAATTCTGCCGATGCTCGGGGTTGGTGGCATGCAGCTGTTCAAGGCCGAAGTTCCCGGCCCCACGGCTGACCGCTTGCGGCCGCGGATTCAGGATACCGCCAAGCTGCTCTGGGGCGTCTATCTGCTCTTGACGGCGGCGCAGACCCTGCTACTGATGCTGGGAGGGATGAACTTTTTCGATGCTATCTGCCATAGTTTTGCCACCCTGGCAACCGGCGGCTTTTCGACCCGCAACGCCTCAGTGGCGGCCTATGACAGTGCCTTTATTGATGGCGTGATTACGCTGTTTATGATCCTTGCCGGAATCAACTTCACCCTGCACTTTCAACTCCTGCGTGGGCGTTTTCGGGAATTGCATCGCAATGAAGAGTTCCGCTGTTATATCGGCATCATCATCGTCACCACAGCGGTGATTATGCTGTTTAACGGCTCATCAGGAACTTATCAGAGCATTGGCGAAAACCTGCGCTATTCTATCTTCCAGGTATCCTCGATCATCACCACCACCGGTTTCGGCACTGCCGATTACGAAACCTGGCCGGTATTGACGCAGTACCTTTTGATCATGCTGATGTTTGTGGGCGGTTGTGCCGGCTCGACCGGCGGCGGAATGAAGGTCGCCCGGATTCTGTTGTTGTTCAAACACGCCCAGGTTCAGGTGTTCCGGCTGATCCATCCACGTGCCGTGCGCTTGGTGAAGTTGGGCAACCGGCCGGTCGACAAAGAGGTGCTGCAGGCGATTCTTGGTTTTTTTGCCTTGTTCATCGGGATTTTTGTGCTCGCATCACTACTTATGGCAGCCTGCGGCATGGATCTGATTTCCGGCGGAGCAGCGGTGGTCGCCTGCCTGGCCAATATTGGGCCGGGGCTTGGAACTGTTGGTCCGGTGGATAATTTTGCCGCCGTGCCGGCTTTCGGTAAAAGCGTCTTGATTCTCTGCATGCTGATGGGACGCCTGGAGCTATTTACCGTACTGGTCCTGTTCTTCCCCTCTTTCTGGCGAAAATAATCTGCCAGACAATATGGAAAGCCCCCATCCTCTGGTTAGAAGATGGGGGCCTCCCCCCTCCGTACACCCGGTTGCAGATCTGTAGTTGCAGACCCGAGCTGAAATTTTCCTGAGTATACCCAGCCCCTCTGACAAAATTCTGAATAAGTGGCTCTTCCGGAAAAAAAATTCTGCTGCGAAATCTTTTTCTGCTATTTACACCAGGCCAAACTGTTACATTCGTAACATCCGAAGCGAAAAAAGAGAGCTCCGAAAAGGCAGCTCATTTTTTGCAACAGTACTCAACTGAGGATGACAAAGCCAAGTTGCCGCCCGGTTGTACCCTGATCCCGCCGGTAGGAGAACAGCAACTCGGGATGACAGCAGGTACACTCTTTGGCAACTTCAATTTTTTTCGTTTCCAGACCGATCTGCTCCAATTGCAGCTGACAGCTCAGCGCCAGATCGAGCTGCCAATGACCAAGACTGACCTCTGTGGAAATTTCTTTCCAAAAGCCGCTGCCGTTGCGGAAGGCATCGCGCACCGGCCGATCAACTTCATATTTATGAGCACCGATTCCAGGACCGACGGCAGCAGACAGCTGCGCAGGTTGGAGGTCGAAATTCCTGCAAATAGTTGTCACCACCTTCCCCAGGATGCCGTTCGCAGCACCGCGCCAGCCGACATGGACGGCAGCCGCGACCTTGCCGTCTGCGCTCCAGAGCAGCACGGGAAAACAATCGGCGACCAAAACACCGATCATGATGCCGGGTTGGTTGGTAACAATTGCATCAACCTCTACAGATAAAAAGTGGCTCAGGTCGGGATTGGGTTCGTCAATCAACAACAAATCGTTGCCGTGCACCTGTTTAACGGTCAACAGCTGATGCGGTGGCAAGTCAAAGCTACGGCTGAAGGTCGAGCGGTTACCCTCAACATGCGGCAGTAAATCATCGGTATTCAGGCCCAGGTTCAAAGAATTATAAGGCGCACGACTGACACCACCATTGCGGGTGCTGAATCCGGCAACCAGACCTTGTGCCACTGCGACAGGTTGCAGGTAAGATATTTTTCCTTTGCGGACAAGCTTCATGCGATGACTCCATCTGTCTGCGACCCGCTAGGAGGCTGTCCGAGAATAAGGGCCGAAGCGAAAATCCAGAAGTTTGAGAACAGATTTCGGGTCGTTTGAGAGCTCATAGCTGTAGCTATGGGCCGAAAAGGAGTCGAAATATGGGCCAAACAGCTGGGTTTGCAGCCGGTCTCTAATTGTCGGACAGCCTCCTAAGCCGGCGATGCAGAATATTTTTCATCCAAATAGTCGATGACTGAGCGAAACGGCTGCGGCAGTTCACTGCGAAACTCAAGATATTCACCCGACAGCGGATGCACAAAGCCCAGCAGCTGTGCGTGCAACGCCTGGCCCTTAAACTGTTCGACCAGGCTGCGCAAATGCAGATCCTGCAAACGGTTGATGCGGACCCGCTGACTATATAAGGGATCAGCCACTATCGGCAGATTCATTTCTGACAGATGCACACGGATCTGATGGGTGCGGCCGGTTTCCAACGATAATTCCAACAATGTTAATCGATCAAGATCATAACTTTTGAGCCGCTGCCAATGGGTGACTGCGCGTTTGCTCTGGCGGGCTTTGCTGCTCATTTTTTTGCGCTGCACAGGGTGCCGGCCAAGCGGCTGATCGATGGTCCCGCTTTGATCGGTTTTGGTGGCCACCAGCACCCCCGAGGTATCCTTATCTATACGGTGCACAATACCGGGACGCAATTCGCCACCGATTCCAGCCAGGTCGTGGCAGTGGTACAGCAATGCGTTAACCAGTGTACCATGTGCATGACCGGCGGCGGGATGTACCACCATTCCGGCTGTCTTGTCAACCACGATCAGGTGCTGATCTTCGTACAGAATATTTAAGGGGATGGCTTCGGGGACAGCCTCTACCGGCTCAGGATCAGGCAAACTAACCGCGATGGTTTCGCCGCCTTTTAATTTCAGCCCCGGTTTGACGGGATCTCCGGCCAGCAGAACCTGACCGTTGGTGATCAGTTTTTTCAGTTGTGAACGGCTTAATTCAGGCAGGCATTCAGCCAAAAAGCAGTCGAGCCGCTCGGGGGAGCGCTCTTCGGGAAATGCGAATTGGGCAAACTCCATTTACCAGATGGAACTTTCAATTTTGCCAGCCTGTTTGATCATCACATCAACAATGGCGCGCTCGTAAAGGTGTTCACGATTTGGCATCTCAGGCGACACCCGGGAATAGAAGTGCTCGCGGCCTTCTTCCAATTCATCGGTCATCAGGTCAAAGATACTGTCGCTCTTGATCCCCTCATTGACTTTATCCTGATTGTACAGGGCGATATCTGACACAATCGCCCGGGCCAGTCGAAATGCCAGATCAGGATTTTCTACCAGTCTTGCCATAATTTCAGCCTCCACTCCCGAGGAGAGAATTGTTGTTAAGAATGCCGAGCTAAACCGACATTCAACTTTATTAATCTTTCTTCAAAAAAGCAAGTTATATTCTTCACTTCGTCAAAACTGCAGCGTGAATATTTCAGCCGCGATCCGCCTCAAGCCAGGATTTCTTGTAAATAGGTCTGCAGAACCGCATGATCGCCGCGATTTGGGCAGGGCCAGCTGGGTCCTTCGCGCTGCACAATCCAAGTATCGACCAGAAAGGTCGACATGCCGACGGCGGCGGCAGCCAGATCGTGCTGGGTGTCGTTGCCGACCATCAGACATTGCTCAGGGGCCAACTGTAGCCGCTCGGCAATCTCCCTAAAGTAACCGGCATGGGGTTTACAGAAACAGCTGTTTTCAAAACTGGTCAGGTAGCTGAAAAACTGCTCTTCAAGTTCTCCCCACGCAAGCCTGGCGTCGATCATAAACTTTGGAAACACCGGGTTGGTCGCCAACACCAGCGGCACTCCTTTGCGGCGGCATTCCTCGACGATAGTCCGGGCTAAAGGAATCGGCTTGACCAGCGGGCGTAGTTCATCGATTCTTTCGCGCCGGTATTGCTCAAAACGTTCGCGCAACAACGTCTCGGGAACCGCCAGGCGTTCGTGCAGGGTGGCAAAAACCCGCTTTTCGTTGGTTTCTATGCCATTGCCGTCGGCCTGGATCAGCATCCGGATACTGCCCAGCATCGCCTGCTGAAATTTCTGCGGTTTGACCAGGTCAGCACAACAGGCGGCCAGACCATTGATATACCGTGGGATAAACTCCGCCATCTGCACGCGCAACAGAGTTCCATCCAGATCAAATAACACAGCGCGAAGCTGCGTCTGGTTTCCTAAATGATTGCTCACCACAAACCTCACCGGAGCCTAGAAATATGCCGGTAAAAATACCAACAGCCCCTGTTCTAACATAGCTATCCCTGCGATTCCAGTTTCCTCTCAAATTGTAAACACTTGACTGTTCAGCTATTCAAAGTTAAAAATTGTTCCAGCATATCTAACTTGAAAGGACCCCCATGGATGAGTTCAGAGCTGAAGTAAGAGAACTGCAGATCGGTCCGCAGATACGTCAACTGCGGCAGGACCGGCGTATGACCCTGCAGGACTTGTCAAAGGAGACAGAACTCTCCAAGCCACTCTTGTCCCAAATCGAAAACGAGCAGGTGATTCCACCACTGGCGACGCTGCTGCGAATTGCCAAAGCCCTCAATGTCCCCTTGCAGACTTTCTTTGAAGAAGAGGACAACACCCAGAAGTGCCTGGTGGTGCGCGCCGGAGACTCAAACCTGTTAAATCGTCGTCCAAGTCACGGGGGGCCACCGCAACCCTACCTTTACCATTCCCTGGCCTACGGCAAAAAGCACAAGCATATGGAACCCTTTCTGGTTGAGTTCGATCCAAACCAGACCGCCAAAGCTCAATCGGTGCAGCACGCCGGCGAAGAGTTTCTCTATGTTCTCGAAGGCCACATAGAACTGCTCCATGGCGCTGAACAGTACATTCTTCAGCCCGGCGATTCTGTCTACTGGGATTCCAACGAACCGCACAGCCTCAAGGCTCTGGGAGAACATACCGCCCGTGGCATTGCCGTTCTCTACACTCGAAATTAGCGGCTGAGGAAATTTCTACGCGGCAGGGTCACTGTGCTGAAATCTGCTATATTTGAACTCTGATTTAACAGCTCAGGATTCTTTTTAACTCAGGAGGCTCTCATGGCAAAAGTTGGCGTTATTCTTTCAGGCTGTGGCGTTTACGACGGTAGCGAAATTCACGAAGCGGTTATCACCCTGCTGGCTCTAGACCGGGCTGGCGCCGAAGCGGTCTGCATGGCCCCGGACATGCAACAGGCGGTCGTTAACCACTTGACCGGCGAAACCGTAGATGGGGCGGTACGTAATGTCCTTGAAGAATCTGCCCGAATCGCCCGTGGAAATATTTCCGATATTGCTAAAATCAAGGCGACCGACCTTGACGCCCTGATCTTACCCGGTGGGTTCGGTGCCGCGAAAAATCTCTGCGATTTTGCCTTTAAAGGGGCAGATTGCGAAGTCCATCCCGAGGTCGCCCGCCTGGTTCGGGAGATTGTCGCCGCAAAAAAACCCTTGGCCGCCGTCTGCATTGCCCCAGCCCTGATCTCCAAAGTCCTCGGCGATGATCAGTTGGCCCACCAGCTGACGATCGGCAATGATGCAGGGACCGCCGAAGCGCTGACCGCCATGGGCAGCAGCCATGTCGACTGCCCGGTACGCGAATTTATTATCGACAAGCAGAACAAGTTGGTCTCTTCGCCGGCCTACATGCTGGCCGGCAACATCAGCGAGGCGGCAGAAGGGATTGAAAAAACCGTCAATACCATCCTGGAAATGATCTGAGCCGCGAAGCGGAACAAAGTTCATTACCAGACTTGTCATATTTTCGCCGTTTTGCTATGGTCGCTGAAAAATTTTCCTTAAGGAGGTCCCGATGGACAAGTACCGCTGCATTATTTGTGATTATGTTTACGACCCGGCACTGGGTGACCCTGACCACGGAATTGCTCCGGGCACCAAATTCGAAGATATTCCCGACGAGTGGTGCTGCCCGCTCTGCGGGGTTGATAAGAGCAACTTTGAACCGGCCTAAGTTTTCATCCCGCCGTTCAGCAGTCTATGGCCTGACCGACAGCGATGTTGGTCGGGCTTTTTCATTTTTATCGTTTTCGCAGGGGGTAAGATCAAAAGACAGCAGCGCGGAATCGGCTTTGGTGATTTTATAGTCCTTGCGGGGCAGGCTATTTTAATAAACAGGCAAAAAGGACCTCAAGCGGCATGACAAAACCTCAGGACCGTAAACCCGATTGGTTAAAAGTTCGCTTCCCGGCAGGCAAAAACTACTCCCGGATCGATCGCTACCACCGCCAGCAGGGGCTGAATTCGGTTTGCCGGAGTGCCGCCTGCCCTAACCAGGGTGAATGCTGGAGCAAAGGCACGGCAACCTTCATGATCCTCGGTAACAGCTGTAGCCGTCATTGTCGCTTCTGCAATGTGGCCAGTGAACAGCTGCAGCCGCCCGATCCTGCCGAGCCGGCAAAGGTCGCCAAGGCGATCGCTGAGTTGCAGTTGAAGCACGCGGTGATTACCGCAGTCACTCGCGATGACCTTGCGGATGGCGGGGCAAGCCAGTTTGTTGCCTTAGTGCATGAGATCCGCCGACAGTCCTGCAACTGCCGGATTGAACTGCTGATCTCCGATCTGCAGGGAAACTGGGATGCTCTTAAGCAGATAACCAGTGCACAGCCGGACATTCTTGGCCATAACATGGAAACTGTGCCGCGGCTCTATGCCGCAGTCCGTCCTGGGGCTGACTATCAGCGGTCCTTGCAGCTCCTGCGTGAAGCGCGTTTGCAGGCCCCTGGAATCCTGACCAAATCGGGCCTGATGCTCGGCATGGGAGAAAGCCGAAATGAGATCCACCAGGTCATGCAGGATCTGCGCGACCACGACTGTCAATTATTGACCCTGGGGCAGTATCTGGCGCCGACCAAAAAACATTATCCGGTTGACCGCTATGTCCGGCCGGAAGAATTCGTCGAACTTGCTGCAGAAGGCCAGCAACTTGGGTTTGTACATGTGGAGGCGGGACCGCTGGTGCGGTCATCTTACCACGCCGAAGAGCAGTTTTTGGCCAGCCAAAAGGGGCCGGATTGAGGGATTCGATGGACACTGGGCAAAAACAAAACCCGCCTTGATGCTTTACAGCACCAAGACGGGCGAAGAAGGCTAAGAGGTTTATTATAACTTAGGTGGTAAGTGCCACAACATCGTGCACAAAAAAATGTGCCAGTACATCGTTCACAAAAGTTCTCTGACAATCGAATAGCAACTGCGTAAGTCTGTGAACACCCAACTTTATCGGGAGGTGTTCATGGACGACAAAATAAATCAATGTCGGATTCTAGCTGTGCAACGATTCAAGGCTGGTGAAAGTCCTGAATCAATTTGTGTTTCCCTCGGTAAGTCGAGGCGTTGGCTCTACAAGTGGGTTAAGCGGTACAACAACAACGACCCTTCGTGGTTTGAGGAGCATTCACGCAGGCCTCACTCAACACCTCATCGCACCCCGGCTGAAATCGAGCAGATCGTCAAGATGGTTCGACTCAACCTTTACAACAAAGATCTGTTCTGCGGTGCCCAGGCGATCCTTTGGGAACTCGAAGACCTTGATGTACAGCCGCTGCCGTCACCCAGAACCATCAACCGTATTTTGTCCAGAAACGATCTGACGCATCGAAGAACTGGCCGCTATGAAATCAAAGGGACGCTTTACCCTGTTTTGCCTTCAACGCTGCCGAACCAGACCCATCAAGCGGATTTTGTGGGTCCTTGCTACCTGAGAGGCCCGATCCGTTTCTACAGTCTGAATATTGTCGATACGGCCACTGTTCGGTGCGGTCTGTCTCCGTCTTTTTCCAATTCTGGACAAACCGTCATTGACGGCTTCTGGAATATCTGGAAACGGATTGGCATTCCTGATCAGGTTCAGATTGACAATGCCATGTCATTTTTCGGTAGTCCAAAGCATCCAAGGGGAATGGGGCCGCTGATGCGGCTCTGCCTGCACAACGGTGTTGAGCCTTGGTTTATCCCCATGGCCGAACCTTGGAGAAACGGAATGATCGAAAGCTTCAACGACCGGTATGAGCAAAGATTTCTTGGCAAAGTCGATATGGCCTCGATGGAGGCTTTACAAACAGAATCTCTGGCTTTTGAACAGCGCCATAACAGCAAATATCGCTACAGCAAACTCAAAGGCGGCACACCACTGAAAGCCCTTTCAGACTCAAATGCCAAGCTGAGATTCCCGCCGAACGAGGAACCACCCAAGCACCGGCTTGAGAAACCGGAAGAGGGCAAATATCACATCGTGAGACTGATCCGAAGTGATCAGAAACTGAACCTCTTTGGAGAACCTTTTCAGGTACCACCCGAAGCCAGATACGAATACGTGGTTGCTAGTATCGATGTCAAAGAACAGAGATTGAAACTCTTTCTGGACAAAACCCAGATCGAGGAATTTGATT
>CAMYNC010000054.1 GCA_947259685.1 uncultured Desulfuromonadales bacterium
TCACGCGCTTCCGCCAGGCAGGCCTCGACAATCTGCCGGCCAATCCCCTTACCCTGCTGTCCCTCAGCTACCGCCAGGGAACGGACTTCGGCCAAATCTTCCCAGCAAATCGCCAGAGCGCCAACCCCAAGCACTTCCCCCGCTTCTTCATAGATGTAAAAATCACGGATAGTGTCGTAGATGTCAGCCAGGGAACGACCGAGCAGCTGTCCATCCTTGGCAAAAATCAGCAGCAGCTGGTGAATGGCACGGGCATCGGGGATTCTGGCATGACGGATCATCGTTTCTCCTTCAATATCAACCTGCGACTCGCGCAATCGAGCCGGCGATCAGCTCGCGGGCGTGTTCCAGGGTCCGTTCACTGACCTGCGAACCGCCGAGCATCCGGGCCATTTCGGCCACCCGCTCCTGCTGTTCGAGCAATATCAGGCGAGTGGCGGTGCGACCAGCGACCTCCTGTTTAGCGACCTGATAATGTTGTGCAGCAAAAGCAGCAACCTGCGGCAGGTGGGTGACACAGAGCACCTGAAATTTCTGACCGAGCCGGCTGATCTTTTCGCCGACGGCGGTCGCCGCCTCGCCACCGATTCCGGCATCCACCTCATCAAAAATCAGCGTCCGCACCCCGTCCCCTTCCGGGGCACTGCGCTTAAGCGCCAGCATTATCCGTGACAGCTCGCCGCCCGAAGCAATTTTCGCCAGCGGCTGTGGTTCCTCTCCGGGGTTGGCAGCCAGATAAAACTCGCCCTTTTCCAGACCATCAACGCCCGGTTTGGCAAGGGTTTCCAGCTGGATACTGAAACGTGCTTTCGGCATCGCCAGGTCGGCAAGTTCCAGCTCCACCGCGGCCGCCAACTGTTTTGCCGCCAGTCGCCGCTTGCTAGTGAGCATATCCCCCGCCTGCTGTAAAGCGTCAGAACAGGTCGCCAGTTGCTGCTGCAAATCCTGGCGGTGGCCTTCGACATCGCTCAGCTCTTCAAGTTCGGCTTCGACTTTCAGCTGGTACTCGAGCAACTCGGGGATGCTCGGCGCATATTTTCGTTTAAGATTGCCTAACAGGGCCAGGCGTTCTTCGACCTGTTGCTGCCGCTGCGGCTCAAAATCTAGCTTGTCGGCATAATCACGCAACCGGGATGCGACATCTTCCAGTTCATAAAAGGTGCTGCGCAGGGTGACTGCCAGCGGCTCTAAGGAAGGATCGATCTGCTGTAGCTGCTCCAGTTGGCTGGCCAGTCCGCCGAGCCGTTCACACACAGCTCCCTGGCTGGCATAAAGCTGCTGATAACCACCCGAGCTGGCCTCGGTCAGCTTTTCAGCATGTTGCAGCAGCGCCCGCTCCTGCTCCAGCTCAAAATCTTCGCCAGCAATCAGCTTGGCAGCGGCCAGTTCCTGCTGCTGAAAAGCGAGCATGTCGAGGCGCTGCTGGCGTTCGCGTTCAGCCAGGTCGAGGGCTTGCAGACGTTGCTGCAGCTGCTGACACTGCTGAAAGTGTCGCTGATACGTTTCACGCTCTGGCTGCAAAGCGGCAAAAGCATCAAGCAATTCCAGATGGGTTTCGATCCGTTGCAGATGCTGGTGTTCATGCTGGCCGTAAATATTCACCAGCCGACTGGTCAATTCACGCAACTGCCCGAGCTGCACCAGTGAACCGTTAATAAACACCCGATTTTTTCCGGACCGGGAGACAATCCTCCGCACCAGCAGCTCATCCCCTTCAGCCAGACCTAACTGCGCCAACTGCTGGCGCGCCGGCTGCTCATTTTGCAGATCGAAAACCGCTTCAACGGTCGCTTCTTCGGCCCCGGTGCGGATCACCTCGCCCCGCGCCCGACCGCCAAGCAACAGATTGACCGCGTCGATGATAATAGATTTACCGGCTCCAGTTTCGCCGGTCAACACATTGAAGCCAGCTCCGAATCCGACATGCAGATTGTCGATAATCGCAAAATTCTTGATAATCAGATCGGTGATCATAGACGTTAAGTCATCAGCCCCTTATTGGCAGGATCCCACAAACAGACAGCAATTGGCGCGAAAAGGAAGACTGCCTCAGCGCTCCCCCCAGCTCAGTTTGGTGCGGAGAATTTCGAAGTAGTCTTTGCTCGGGCTGGTGACCAGATGGGTGCGGGCTTCGGAGCGACTGACCTCGACGACATCACCCGGCAACAGCTTGCGGCCGACTTGGCCATCGGCGGTAAAGAAAACCACATCATCTTCAAACATCACTTCGATCCGGATCAACGATTTACTCCAAACCACGATCGGTCGATTGGTCAGCATATGCGGGCAGATCGGAGAGATCACCAGGCTATTGATTTCCGGAAAAATGATCGGTCCCCCGGCTGCCAAATTATAACCGGTTGAGCCAGTCGGGGTGGAGATGATCAGCCCATCCGCCTTGTAGGTCGACAGGTGCCGGCCATCAACACTGGTCGCCATGTCGATAATCCGCGCCAGCGCCCCCTTATTGATAACCACATCGTTGAGCACAGTATATTCACCGACCACCGTGCCGTTGCGGCGAATCCTGGCATCAAGCATCATCCGCTCAGAGGTCTCATACTCCCCTGAGACCAGGCGATCGAGCATTTCGGGTAATTCCGATTGAGTCACTTCGGTCAAAAAGCCAAGTCGACCAAGGTTGATACCGAGAATCGGCACATCGCGATGGCCAACCAACCGGGCCACCGAAATCAATGTCCCATCACCGCCGAGAACAATAATCAGAT
Organism: uncultured Desulfuromonadales bacterium; assembly: GCA_947259685.1. The sequence goes on from CAMYNC010000054.1 coordinate 2,730, forward strand.
CGACCAGATCCGGGATCTCTTCGGCAGCGTAGCCGTTGATTTGCCCAACCTGCTCAGCCAAACTGTCTTCGAGCAGCACTTCAATCTGGTCTTTTTTCAGCCGCGCGCAAACCTCCAACGCAATCTGCTCGGCATCCGGATGATTCTTTTTGGCGAAAACCCCGACTTTTTTCAGCACTTGTCCACCCTGATTCGCTTTACCCTGTAAAGCCGTAACGAATCCGCCTACGGCAGTAAATTTGAACCAATATTAAACCCCAGACAGATACCATAAGCAACCGCCAAAGTCTATCGCATTCAACGACTTAGAGAGTTGTTATGAACCACACCGCATGCTAGATTGTGCTTTCAACTTTTTACCGGTGAGAACAGCATGGATCTCTTTGAACAATCGGCCCAATATTCCGGCAATACCCCTTTGGCAGAACGGATGCGGCCACGCAACCTTGACGAGGTGGTCGGTCAACAACACCTGCTCGGCGAGGGCAAACTGCTACGACGGCTGATCCAAAGCGATCAACTCAGCTCTGTCATCTTCTGGGGGCCGCCCGGCACCGGGAAAACCACCCTGGGGCAGGTTATTGCCGGCAGCACCCAGAGCCGGTTCGTGTTTTTTTCCGCAGTGCTCGGCAGCATCAAGGAGGTGCGGGAAATCCTGGCTGAAGCCAAGCAGCAGCGCGCCTACCATGGGCACAAAACCCTGCTGTTTGTCGACGAGATTCACCGTTTTAACAAAGCCCAACAGGATGCCTTTCTGCCAGCGGTGGAAAAGGGCGAGATCACGCTGATCGGCGCCACTACCGAAAATCCCAGCTTCGAAGTCAATTCGGCACTGCTCTCCCGATCACGAGTCTTTGTTCTGGAAGCGCTGGCCGCCGAAGATTTGAAGCTGTTGCTGCAGCGGGCACTGACCGATCCACGCGGACTACAGGAGCAACAACTGGATCTGGAACAGGCTGCCGCTGATTTCCTGGCCGAACAGGCCGACGGTGACGCCCGCATTGCCTTGGGCGCATTGGAGGTGGCTGCCGCTGCTGCAACCGATGGAAAGATTGACCTATCGATCGCCCAGGAAGCCTTGCAGAAAAAGGCCCTGCTCTATGACAAAGGCGCCGAGGAACACTACAATGTTATTTCCGCCTTCATCAAAAGCATGCGCGGCAGCGATCCAGACGCGGCCCTTTACTGGCTGGCCCGAATGCTGGAGGCTGGTGAAGATCCACTTTTCATCGCCAGGCGCATGGTGATTTTTGCCTCTGAAGATATCGGCAATGCCGATCCCCGCGCCCTGCAGATTGCGTTAACAGTACAACAGGCGGTGCATTTTGTTGGCCTACCGGAGGCCCGCATCAATCTTGCCCAAGGTGTGACCTATCTGGCCACCGCGCCGAAAAGCAACGCCAGCTATGCCGGTATCAATCAAGCCCAGGCCGAGGTACGTAAGTCGGGTGCCTTACCGGTTCCCAAACATATTCGCAATGCACCAACCAAGCTGATGAAAGAACAGGGCTACGGCAAAGGGTACAAATATGCCCACGCTTATGATAGCGGCATTGCAGACCAGACCCATCTGCCGGACAAACTCGCAGGAAGCAAATTTTATCAACCCACTGAGCGGGGTTATGAAAAAACCATAGGTGAGCGGATGGCGTATCTTGAAGAACTGAAGAAAACTCCGAAAATGGAAAAATGAAGAGATTCCTGACCACCGGCATCCTGCTGACAATGATTCAGCTCAGCCCTGCCCAGGCAGCAGACTGGGGCCCATGGGAAGCGCCAAAAGCTCTCCAGAACAAGCAGCCCAAGACAGGCACCAGTGGTCCGCTACAGCAGGCGGTGCGCTTTTTCCAGAAGTACCTCTCTCAGGTAGATGGCCCCCGCTGCCCAATGTATCCGACCTGTTCGGCGTACTCGCTGCAGGCTCTGCAGCAGCATGGCCCGCTGCTTGGGACTTTCCTTACTGTCGATCGTCTTTACCACGAAGGGGACCCACACGAGCAGCAGCAGCCGATTGAGAAATGGGGCAATGTCCGTTTTTTCGACCCACTGGAAAACAACGATTTCTGGCTGAACCGAGCCGACTAAGCAGGGCAGTTAAAACATAAACCGCCGCATACTCACGCTCATCAACAGACCCACCCCGATCATGGTAGTGACCATACTGGTACCACCGTAAGAAAACAGCGGCAAAGGAACGCCGACCACCGGCAGTAGCCCAATCACCATCCCCAGGTTGACAACGATGTGCCAGAAAATCATCGCCGTGACGCCGATCGCCAGAAACATGCCGTAGCGGTCTGAAGCCCGGCGGGCGATGTAGATCCCCCAGATAATCAGGAACATGTAGCAAAAGAGCAAGACAAAGCTGCCGCTGAAACCCCACTCTTCAGCAAAAACCGAAAAAGCGAAATCGGTGTGCCGCTCCGGCAGAAAGGAGAGCTGCGACTGGGTTCCTTGCAAAAAACCTTTGCCAGTAAAACCGCCGCTGCCGACAGCAATCTTCGACTGAATAATGTGATAGCCACTACCAAGTGGATCAGCTTCAGGATTGAGAAAGGTCAGGATCCGCTGCTTCTGATACTCATGCAGACCGAACCAACCCCCCACTGCCGCCAGGACTCCCATTAGGACGAGGACGAGCAGGGTATTGCGCTGCAAACCGGCAAACAACAACATCGAGACGGCAATAAAGACCACCATCAAAGCGGTCCCCAGGTCAGGCTGCTTGAGAATCAGCGCCACCGGCACCAGCAGCAGTAAAGCCGGCTGCCAGAGCTCCCCAAGGCTGAAACCAAGCGGATGAGCGGTGCGGCCGAAAAACCGCGCCAGCATCAGAATCATGATAATCTTGATCACCTCGCTCGGCTGTAAATTGAAAAACCCAAGATTAATCCAGCGGGTCGCCCCCATCGAAGTCTTCCCCAGCAGCAGTACGAACAGCAGCAGACCAATGCTGATGATATATCCGTGGATGGCAAAATGCTCAAGATGGCGATAATCGAAACAGCAGACCAACAGGGCTAAAAACATCCCGCCGCTGAGCCAGAGCAGCTGCTTTACATAAAGCGGCGTACCGCCCATCTGCCAATTGGCTGTAGCACTGAACAGGTTGGCGATGCCGATACCGGCAATAACGCATACGGTCAGCATCAGCACAAAATCGAAATGGATGATCAGACGTCGGTCAAACAAGGTCTAGTCCCCCTGTTCCTGGAGCTTCAGGTAACCCTCGATGAGGGTCTTGGCGACCGGCCCGGCGGCACTGCCACCATGCTGACCATGTTCGACGACCACCGCCACAGCAATTTTCGGCTTATCGGCTGGCGCATAAGCAACAAACAGGGCGTGCGGCCGAAAACGATAAGGGACTTCTCCATCGCTATCGAGCTCTTCTTCCTCATCTGATTTTCGCCGTACCACCTGCGAAGTCCCGGTCTTGCCAGCCACCAGATAATCATCGAGTTGGGCAATCTGACCGGTTCCCCGTTGCTCATTGACGACCGCAACCATCCCTTCCTTAATCGTCTTCCAAGCCGCAGGGGTGTATTCGGCATGACGGATCACTTCGGTTTCCGGATCCATCAGGGTGATCCCTTGCCAGTCTTCAATTTTACGGATCAGTTGGGGTTTCAACACCTTGCCGCCATTGGCGAGCGCGGCAGTCATCACCGCCAGCTGCATCGGCGTCGCCAATACGAACCCCTGGCCGATCGAGGCGATGACCGTTTCGCCAGCATACCAGGGTTTATTATAACGAGCCCGCTTCCAGTCCTGCGAAGGGATGAGCCCGGGTTTCTCTCCGGGCAATGGATAGCCGACCTTCGCCCCCAGACCAAATTCCTTGGCAGCAACAGAAAGCTTATCGATGCCCAGCTCAAGGCCAACCTGATAAAACCAGACATCGCAACTTTCCCGCAGGGCTTTTTTCAGATCCATCTTGCCATGTCCGTATTTTTTCCAGCAACGGAAACGGGCACCGCCAAGAGCATAGCTGCCACCGCAGTAAACGACCCGTTGCGGGGTAACCAATCCATCGCGCAAGGCCGCCAGGGCGACAATCATTTTAAAGGTCGAGGCTGGGGCATACTGACCGGCGATCACTTTATTCTGTAGTGGGTGACGCTCATCCTCAAGCAATCCCTGCCATTCTTCACCGGCGATCCCCCGGGCAAACAGTGCCGGATTAAAGGTTGGTCGGCTGACCATGGCCAGCACTTCGCCAGTATCCACATCCATCGCCACCGCTGCCCCTGATTGATCGCCGAAGGCCTGGTCGGCGATCGCCTGGAGTTCGCGCGACAAGGTCAAATAAACCTTATTTCCCGGCCGGGCAGATTGCATTTGCAATTGGCGCAGCAACTTGCCCTTGACATCAACCTCGACTAGCCGCTGCCCTTTGGCTCCCTTCAGGTACTCCTCGAACTCCCGTTCAAGAGCCGTCTTGCCAACGTAATCACCTGGCTGATTCTCACCGAAACGTTCGGAATCAAGCTCCTTTTCGGTGATCTCACCCAAATAGCCGATCAAATGAGCAGCCGAGCCCTGCTCCAGGTAATCGCGTACCGGTCGTACCTCGGTCAAGACTCCCGGCAACTCAACACTGTGCTCCTGAACCCGCTCCATAACTTCCCGGCTGACATCAGTCGCTAATGGAACCGGCCGATAGATCGGATAGCGTTTCCCTTGCTGCCAACGCTCTTCGAGGACCTCGAGCTCAACCTCCAGCAGCGCTGCCAAGCGTTGCAGCAGGGCCTGTTGGTCGACGACATCTTGGCGCATCACCGAAATCCGAAAGGATGGCCGATTATCGACCAACAACTCACCGTTGCGATCAAAGATCGGTCCGCGTGGCGCCTCAAGCGCTAGAATCCGGGTCCGGTTGCGAATCGAACGTTCCTGAAATTCGGCGTAACTGATGACCTGCAGATACCAGAGGCGCAGCGCGAGCAAAATAAAAATCGAAGCCACGGCAATGGAAAACAGAAAAAACCGCCGTTGCACGTGTGGCAACTCGCTCCATTTTGCATCAAGCCCCATGGCGTTTACTCTGATAGACAATTCCGGCCAAGCCGGAACGGGTCCCAAGCAGCGGCTGCAGGCGCAGCAGGAAGAACAGCAGAATGGTGGCCGCCAGCAGATTGGCCAGCAACTGCTGTGGTAAAGCCGGCAAGAGAATCGGCATGACCGGGCCGGCATCGGCAAACACAGTCAGACAAAAACCGACCAATAGATTCTGCACCAGGGTTCCAGCGGCGATCAGCAATAATAGCAGAGCAGGACTCTCTCCGTTCAAACGCCCCGACAGCAGTCTCACCAGCAGCAGAATGGCCAGATCGACCGATACATAAAGTCCTAAACTGGTGCCGCTGAAGCTGTCCTGAATCCCCCCCAGCAGCAAAGCCACCAGAACCGCGCGGGGAAAGTTTTCACTCAAGCCGAGATACAGGATCAGGATCAGGATCAGGTTCGGCCGGAAACCGGGCGGTAGCACAACCGGAAAGACACTGCTTTGCAACAGGGCGAACATAATCCCGCAGGACAGATAAACCACGAAGCCCCTCATCGATCTTCTCCGAGCAGCACCATCACCTCTTCCATATGGGAAAAATCAGCTGCCGGTTCCACCTCGATGCGCTGAAACAGGCCGAAATCATCCCGGTTGACTTCTGCGACACGCCCCAGAGTCAGGCCCTTCGGGAAGACTCCCCCCATTCCGGAGGTCACTAACAGATCATCAACCTTAATGTCCGCAGAACGCAGCGCATAGTTAAGAGAAAGTTCCGAGCCACGCCCGCGGGCCACGCCCCGGGTGCGGGTGCGCTGGATGAGCGCGGCCACAGCCGATGAGGCGTCAGTAATCAACAACACCCGTGAGCTGTTCGGTGCCGTCTTGATAATCCGCCCGACCACGCCCTCGGCGGCCACCACTGGTAAACCATCCCGCAAGCCGGCCCGGGTGCCCTTGTCGATAACAATGGTTCGTGCCCAGTTACTGGCGTCCTCGCCGATCACCTGGGCCGGCAGGGCCGGACGGTCAACATCATCGATAAATGCCAGCAGTTCCCGCAAGCGTTCATTCTGCAGCCGGACTTCTTCGACCCGCTGCAGTTCCCCGCGCAGGCGACTGTTTTCGGTCTCCAGTTGCAGATTACGGTGCCGGGTATCGACCAGCCAGAGGTAGTTGCCCCAAAGGCCGGTGACACTGTCGAAGGTTGTATCAAAGCCGGCTTGAAAAGGCGCGGCCAGGGTCAGAACAGCACGCTCAAAGAAGCTGCTCGCGCCCTTCTGGCGTAAGTTGTAGGAATAGAGAAGCAGCGTGGAGAGTAGCAGGGCAATCGCCAGAAGCAGATAGCGATAGCGTTTGAAAAAGTCACCCATGCCCAACCTCAACAGCTTGCAGGTAAGCAAGCTGGCAGGGAATCTGACTAACGAAAACAGGGAGGATCAAAGGATCCTCCCCTGGTATAAACAGCACACGGTAACGCCCCAAAAAATGGATCAGGAGGAAATCGCAACCGTCTTGAGCAGATCAAGCTGATCAAGGATCGCCCCTGCGCCGAGCACCACGCAGGAAAGCGGGTCTTCAGCGACGACCACCGGCAGGCCGGTCTCTTCGCGCAGCAGGACGTCAAGGTTTTTCAGGTAGGCGCCACCACCGGCCAGCACAATCCCCTTATCAACGATATCGGCCGCCAGCTCAGGTGGGGTACGCTCCAAGCAAATCCGAACCGCCTCAATGATGGTGTTAATCGGCTCCGACATCGCTTCCCGGATCTCATCCGAGTTGATTTCGAGGGTCTTCGGAATGCCGCTGACCAGGTCGCGCCCTTTGACCTCCATGGTCATGACCTCATCGTCTGCGGCGTAAACATTGCCGATAGCAATCTTCACCCCTTCGGCACTCCGTTCACCGATCAACAGATTATATTTGCGCTTCATATATTGCACGATCGCTTCGTCCATCTTGTCTCCACCGACCCGGACGCTTTGCGAATAGACAATTCCCGCCAGGGAAATGACTGCGACCTCGGTGGTCCCGCCACCGATATCGACGATCATGTTTCCCGATGCTTCGGTGATCGGCAGGCCGGCACCGATCGCAGCCGCCATCGGTTCTTCGATCAGATAAACCTCACGGGCTCCGGCCGACTCGGCCGATTCGCGCACGGCACGCTTTTCCACCTGAGTGATGCCGGAAGGCACGCAGATAACGATTCGCGGGCGTACCAGATTTTTCCGATTGTGAACCTTGCGGATAAAGTAACGCAGCATCTCTTCGGTGTAATCAAAGTCGGCGATAACCCCGTCTTTCATCGGCCGGATGGCAACAATGCTGCCCGGGGTGCGCCCGAGCATCTCTTTGGCATCCTTGCCGACCGCCAGCACCTTACGCTGACCGGCGGCACCGGTTTTCACTGCGACGACAGAGGGTTCACTGACGACAATCCCCTTTTTCTTCATGTAGACCAGAGTGTTGGCAGTCCCTAAATCGATCGCCAGATCGTTGGAAAATAATCCCCAGATGGCATTAAAAATATTCACCATTAAACTATCCTACTTACCGCCGCAAACGGCTTAAAATGTTGACTTTCCATGCTTGCGTAAAACTTGCCCACTCTAGCAAACCGACCACCGATAAGCAAGGGCTTAAAAGGGAAAAAATGATTGCATTCCGGCGGATTGCTGGTCTAACATGCGTGCCTGTTTCTTTCGATTCCATCCCTAATAAAACCAAGGAGTTTTCCTGCAATGCTCGACTTTGTCAGAAACGCGCAGAAGTCGATCCTGATCAAATTTGTGTTTGGTCTGATCATCCTCAGTTTCATCATCGGCTACAGCATGCTCTCCGCCCCCGGCGACAGCAGCAGCAACGCCGTCCGCAGCGATGTCGCCGCCCGCGTCAATGATATGGACATCAGTTATCCGGCTTTTCAGCAGGCCTACAGTAACCTCTACAACCTGTACCAGAGTATTTATCAGAGCAATTTCAATCCCGAGATTGAAAAACAGCTCAACCTGCCGAAACAGGCCCTGGAACAGCTGATCAACGAAGCCTTGCTGGTTCAGGAAGCTGAGCGGCGCGGGATTGAGGTCAGCAAAAAGGAACTGGTCGATTCCATCGCCCAGTATGACGCCTTCAAAGAGAATGGCGTCTTCAACCGCGAACGCTACCTGCAGGTGCTCAACTATCAGCGTATGACCCCAGAGCAGTTCGAGGCGGCCCAGCAGCGCCAACTGCTCAGTGGCAAGGTGCGCGAACAGTTACAGCAGGATGCAGCTATCGCTGATGAGGAGTTGAAAGAGGCTTTTCACAAGGAAAACGATAAGATCAACCTGAATTTCGTCCAGTTGGCGCCACCCCTGTTTGAAGCCCGGGTCAAGGTTGACGATGAAAAGCTGCAGACCTTTTTCACGGAAAACCAGGAAGATTTCCGCCTGCCGGCCAAGGTGTCACTGCGCTACCTGCAATTCGACCCGGCTCGTTACGAAAAAGCGGTCACTAACTTTACCGAAGAAGAGCTGGATCGCTATTACCGCCGCAATCTGCACCTGTTTGAAATTAAAGAAGAGGTCAAAGCCGCCCATATCCTGATCCGGGTCCCGGAAGATGCCGATGAGGCAACCCGCCTCAAGCGACGTGAATTTGCTGCCAGCATCCTCGAGCAACTCCAAACAGGGGCCGACTTCGCCACTCTGGCAAAAGCCAACTCCGACGACACCGGCAGTGCCGCCAAGGGCGGTGAACTTGGCACCTTCGGCCGGGGGGTGATGGTCAGTAGTTTTGAAAATGCCGCATTTGCCCTGCGCCCCGGTCAACTGAGCGAACTGGTAGAAAGCCCCTTCGGCTTCCACATAATCCGGGTTGATGAATATACTGAACCAGGGGTCAAGCCGCTGGTCGATGCCATCGACGAGGTCAAAGCCGGCTTACAGGTCGATAAAGCCCGCCAAATGGCCTATGAAAAAGCCATGGATGCCTACAATATTAATCGCAAAACCGGCGACCTTGACGCTGCGGCAAAAAACAATGATCTGGGCATCAAAGAAACCGGGCTTTTCGGTCGAGACGATGCGATTGACGGCATTGGCAAAGAGGAGACGATCAGTAGCGCGGCATTTACTTTACAGACCGGAGAATTAGCCCGTCCGGTACAAACCACCCAAGGGATCTTTCTGTTTACCTTGAAAGAGCGCCAGGAGAGCCGCTTACCGGAGCTGGCGGAAGTCAAAGCCTCAGTTGAACAGGCTTACCGTGTTGCTCAGGCTGAAAGTCTCGCCAAAGAGACTGCAGAAACCCTGCTGACCCAAGCCCAGGAAGCAAAAAGTCTGCGTCAGGCTGCTTCTGAACTGAATCTCAGCATCGAGGAAACCGGCGATTTCAGCCGCGGCTTCGGCGCTTTTGTGCCCCGGATCGGCGCCTCAGAAGAATTGGCCAGCGAGGCCTTCAGCCTGACCGAAGACGCTCCGATCGGCAGCAAGGCCTACAATCTCGGCGGCAAAGCGATCGTCTTCAGCCTGAAAAATTCCAGCCCGGGCGACTTCAGCTCCCTTGATGAACCAGGCCGGGTTGCCCTGCGCGATCAATTGCTGGCCAGCAAAAAAGAAGCCATGCTCAGCGAAAAGCTGCAAAACCTGCAAAAGCAAGCTGATCTTGAAGTTATGGTCCCCGAGCTGACCAGTGCATTTTCCCAAGAGAAAGAGTAACCGATGACCCCGATTATCACCCAAACCGACTGCCCTGAACTCAAGTTGGTCAACCGTGGCAAGGTTCGCGACATCTACGACCTTGGCGAGCACCTGCTGATCGTCACCAGTGACCGGATTTCCGCTTTTGATGTGATCATGGATGAGGGGATTCCGCAGAAAGGCTACGTGCTCACGGAAATCTCGAAATTCTGGTTCAAGCAGATGACCGACCTGATTCCGCACCATCTGGTGGCCACCGAAGTCGACGACTTCCCCAGCATCACTCACCAGTATCGGGACCAGCTCGAAGGGCGCAGCATGCTGACCAAGAAGGCCCAGCCGCTGCCGATCGAATGCATTGTGCGCGGCTACATTTCCGGCAGCGGCTGGAAAGAGTACCAGCAGCGAGGTTCGGTGTGCGGCATTCAATTACCGGCTGGCCTGCGGCAAAGCGACAAACTGCCGCAAACCCTGTTTACCCCTTCAACCAAGGCCGAACTGGGCGAGCACGATGAAAATATCACTTTCGCTCAAGCCGCCGAGCTTTGCGGGCAGGAGCTAACCCAGCAGGTCAGCGATATCAGCATTGCCATCTACGAGCGCGCCCGCCAACTGGCCGCCACCAAAGGGATCATTATCGCCGACACCAAGTTCGAATTCGGCATGATGGGTGATCAGCTGATCTGGATCGACGAAGCAATGACCCCCGACTCCTCCCGCTTCTGGCCTGCCGATCAGTACCAGCCGGGCAGCGCCCAGCCAAGCTTCGATAAACAGTTCCTGCGTGACTATCTGGAAACGCTCGACTGGAACAAGCAGGCTCCGCCGCCAAAGCTACCGCAGGAGATCGTTAGCAAGACCGGTGAAAAATACCTCGAGGCACTCACCCGCCTGACCGCCTGACCACTATTAATCGCGCCATCCCTTTCTCAGGATGGCGCGATTCTTTTTTACCATCCCCATTGCCTCCCGAACATTCTGTGGCAGAATATTAAGAATGATTTACCAACAAACAGATTTGCCGTCTGGAGGTTTCGCTTTGCCACTACCGCAACCGCTTGCCATAAACTCTGCCTGTTCGGGTTCCGACGCCCAGCCAACTCAGCAACAATACAAAGCCTTTTCTACAAGATTTACAAGGGATATGACTGATGGATGTTGAACAGATGCAACCCAGGGTCAAATATTGGATCTTCCTGATGGTCATCAACCTTATGGTCTTCGGGGTGATCCTTGTCAGCTTGGCCGGTTCCTGGTTCAGCCTCAACCCAGCGGAGCAGGAATCACTGGCAAAAATGTTTCAAAAATTGCTGCCCTTTCCGCTGCTCGGTGGGCTGATTCTTTGTGCCACCATCGGTTTCCTGATCAGCCGTTTGTTCCATTTCTACATCATCCCGATTCTCAAATTGGGTGAAAGTACCCGGCTGATTTCCGCTGCAAACCCGGAGCATCGCATCGAAGTCAAGCGCGGTGCAAAAGAGATTCACTACCTGGCACGGATGATTAACGAGTCGGCTGAAGCCTTTGCCAATTTGCAGCGCGATGTCGATGAACAGATCGCTGGCGCCCAGGCCAAACTCGGTGAAGAACGCACCAGATTGGCGGCGCTGATGTCAGAGTTGCCGCATGGTGTACTGGTCTGCAACACCGACGGCCAGGTGTTGCTCTACAACCAGCAGGCCCAGCAGTTATTCAATCCGGAACATCTGATCAACCTTCCGGAAGAAAAACGTCACGGGATTCTCGGTCTGGGCCGTTCGGTTTTCGGCATCCTCGACCGCGACCCGATCGTTCACGCCCTGGAACTGCTCTATAAAAATTTCGAATCGGGGCAACAGAAACCGATCAGCAATTTTATGATGACCTTGCGCAACGGGCTTTGCTTACGGGTCAATATGGCCCCGGTGTTTATTGAACGGGAAACCAAGAAGAGTATCACCGGCTTTGTCCTTACCATGGAAGACATGACCCGGCAGATGGAGGCTGACACCCGCCGCGATCAATTGATTCAGTCGTTGACCGATGATCTGCAAAGTACCCTGGAGAAGATTCGCACCTCGATCACCACCATTCTCAGCCAGCCGCGCCTCGACTTCGAACAGCTACACAGCTACCGGAAAACCATCGATCACGCCTCGCAAACCCTGCAGGAAAAAATCGACCAGGCCCGCAGCAACTATGCCAAACACCTGCACGACATCAGTAAAACCGAGGATGTGCTAGCCGGCAACCTGCTTGAGGTCATCAGCAAAAATATCTTCGATCGCTATGGCATCACTGTTAACACCCAGGCGACTGAAGGGCTCTGGCTGCAACTCGACAGCTATTCGATGGTACAGGCGATTTCACACCTGGCGGGCTTGCTCAAAGGTCGGGAAAATACTCTGGAGGTGCTGATCACGCTGTCGCAGAATGACCTTGGCGAGGTGGAACTGGCAATCAACTGGCCGGATGATGAGGTCGACCTCAACCTGCTGGAAGAGTGGCAGCAAACCCCGTTGATTACCGATGCGCAAGGAAAATTATTGAACTTCAGAGATGTCATCGGTCAGATGAACGGCGCGATCAAGTCACTCTGTTTCCTCGATCAGGTCTGCAGTGGCATTCTGCTGGTCTTTCCACCGATCGACGCAGAGAGTTCGCCCGCGCTGCAGGTGAGTTTGGAACACCGGCCGATCTCCTACGAGTTCGACCTGTTCAACCGCAGCGACTGGCAGGAACTCAGCCAGATGCCGCTGAATAAACTGACCTACGTGGTGTTTGATACTGAAACAACCGGTTTGAACCCATCGGATGGCGATGAAATAATCCAGCTGGGAGCGATTCGCTGTGTGAACGGCCAGCTGCTCTACCATGAAACCATCGATCAACTGGTTGATCCGCGCCGCCACGTGCCGAAGTCATCGGTGGAGATTCATGGCATTCAACCTGAGTTGCTGACGGGGCAACCGACCATCGATAAAGTCTTGCCGGTTTTTCACCAGTTTGCTGAGAATTCGGTGCTGGTGGCCCATAACGCGGCCTTCGATATGCGCTTTTTGCAGCTCAAAGAAGATGTGGCCAGGGTCAAGTTCGACAATCCGGTGCTCGATACTCTACTGCTCTCCTCGATTCTGCATCCGAATCAGGATTCGCATGCCCTGGAAGGCCTGGCAGAACGCTTTAACGTGACCATCGTCGGCCGACATACCGCCCTGGGCGATGCCATCGTCACTGGGGAAGTTCTGGTCAAGCTGATCCCGCTACTGGAAGCACACGGCATCATCACCCTAAAGGACGCCTTGCTCGCCTCAGCCAAATCGCCATTTGTCAAGCTGGGGTATTAATCCAGCTTCGTTAGTTCCTAGGAGGCTGTCTGACTTTCTGGATCGAAACGAAAAATTGGATGTTCGAGAACAGATTTTCGACAATTTGAGAGCGAATAGCAGGGCTATTTGTCGAAAAGTGTCGGAAATATGGGCCGATCAGCCAACTTTGCAGTCGATTCATGACAAGTCCGACAGCCTCCTAACTGGCGTTGCGACTTGACAGCAAGACAGTGATCTTACGCGCAACTTCACTGGCGGTCAGCGGTTTAGGCAGACAGGGGTCGCCGCAAGCCGTCAGCTCGCTCTGCCCGCCACATTCCTCATCGTAACCGGTCATAAAAAGCACCGGCAGCTCGGGCCGCAGCTTCAGAACCGCATCGGCCAACTGCTGACCGCTCAATCCCGGCATGCAGCGATCGGTCAACAGCAAAGCGTAGTCTGCCGGTTGCTGCTCGAACGCCCGTAGGGCGGCACGACTGCTGGTGAACCCGACCACCCGGTAACCGTAACCGGTCAGTCCGGCGATTAACAGATCAACGATATCCGCTTCATCATCGACCAGCAAAATCTGTTCATCCTGGGCACTCACTTCGATCGCTTTGGTTTGGCCTTTAGTTCGAGCAGCGCAAAGAGGCAGGTAAACCTTAAAGCAGCTCCCCTGCCCTGGGGCACTATCTACGTCAATGAATCCACCATGACTGTGGACAATCCCCTGCACCACCGCCAAACCCAGGCCGGTCCCCTCGCCCGGCTGTTTGGTAGTAAAAAATGGATCAAACAGCTTTTTCAGCACCTCCTCATCCATCCCACTCCCAGTATCGCTAATCTGCAGGCAGAGGAAAACTCCGGCTTCGACTCCAAGCGGCACACCGGCTTCGCTAGCAAGTGTCGTTTGCTCCAGCTTGAGGCGCAAAACGCCATCTACCCCGGCCATCGCCTGCCAGGCATTGGTGCAAAGATTCATCACCACCTGATGCAACTGCCCCGGATCGGCATTTACCAGGCAGCCCGGATCGAGAAGCTCCTCCTCAATCCTAATAGTTTTAGGAAAGGTCGGGCGTACCAGTTCCAGAACCTCATCGATGATCCCCCGGAAACAGACCGGCTGCTTGGCATGCTCGCTCCGCCGGCTAAAGGCCAGGATCTGCTTAACCAGCCCCTTGGCACGTTGTGCAGCGCCGAAAATCTGGCGCAGATCTTTCTGGAGTTTTTCACCGACCTCTGGCCGCTGTAATGCCAGTTCCGAATAGCCAAGAATCGGGGTCAGCAGGTTATTAAAATCGTGCGCTATCCCACCAGCCAGGGTGCCGACAAGCTCCATTTTCTGAGCTTGCCGAAGCTGTCCAGTCAGTCGTTCCCGCTCCTCTTCGGCGGCGATCCTTTGCCGGATATCTTCCTCCAGCAGCCGTTTGCTCTCTTCCAGTTCCAGGGTCCGCTCAGCGACTCGCTCTTCCAGCTCACTGTTAATCTGCTGCAGGCTCTCCTCCTGCCGCTGCCGTTCATTATCGCGCTTGACCAGCAACCTGGCCCGTACGATAAGCCCGCTGAGTCCGGTGAGCCAGAGCAACACATATCCAACCACCAATTGCAGGCGGGTACTGGCCAAAAGCGCCAAGCTCGGAGTCATCTCGATGGAGACACTGATCCCGCCGCGAACTTCACCCACCTTATAGCCCTGATGGGCATGACATTCGATACATTCCTGTTCTACCAGCAGCGGCCGCATCAAGCGCATGACCTGGTTGCCAGCCAGCGGCTCAACGGAACTGATTTCAGCCACCCCGTTCTCGAATTCTTTCAGAGCCTTAGCCTCCCAGGGGTCAGGAGCATTGTCTGGTCTCAGCGGTTTCAGGCTGGTCAGGTGGCCATAAATCCCGATCCTCTCAAGGCCCAGTTCATTGGCCTGGCGGGTCATATAAGCAGGATTCATCATCGTTAAGGGAACCCCGTCCGGAGTACTGATATCCCGTTCTGGAACATCCAGATAGGGATTAGGCGGGGTTTCTTCAGAGACCGGGACATAGACGAATTTATGCGAAGAATTCCAGAACCGGTAAAGAACATCTTTATCGTAGGCAGTTCGTGCCTGCACCCGGACCAGGTCGAGGACCTGTTCGCTGGCGCTGTCCAGGTTCCAAGCCAGCAGTGTCCCGATCGCCAGGGTCCAGATCACCCCCAGAGTCCAAAGGTAATAACCAGGCCCTTTCTTTCGGCTCGTCCTGCTATCTGTTGCGTTAACGCTCATAAGCCTCCCAGCTCCCTAGCTTGGTAGCGACAGTCATTTTCCGACCGCTCTCCTCCTGTGGGTTGCTTGACAACAGCAGAACATTTACCTGCAGCAAAAATTGCGGCAGCATGATTTAAACCGCCAACTCTACTGAAACTGACCGGAAACAGAATCCGAAACCTGGTGCCGATCCCAACCTTGCTGTCAACCTGCAGTTCGCCACCGTGCTGTTCAACGATCTGCCGCACAATGTATAAACCCAGACCGGTCCCCTTACCAGCGTCCTTGGTGGTAAAAAACGGCTCGAAAACCTTTTCCAGCTGCTCCGAAGAGATTCCGGTTCCGGTATCTTCTATGTCAAAAAAGACCCGCCCGTCTTCGGCTAGCGCACTGCGTAAAGTTAAAGTGCCTTTACGCCCCATGGCGTGCACAGCATTGATCTGCAAATTGCGCATCAGCTGCTCAAGCTGATGCGGATCGCCAGCAATCAGCGGAAGGTCGGTGGAAAAATCCTGAACCAGAGTTAAATATTTGGTGACGCCACTCATTTGCAGCAGATCGGTCACCTGCGCAAAGACCTGGTTCAGGTCAAGTGGCCCGAACTTGGGGGGTTGGGGTTTGTTGCCGATGCCGAGCAGGTTATTCGCATGCAGGCGTAACTGTTCTGCCTGCCTGAGCATGGTGGCGGCACATTTGTCGACGAATGCCGCATCCCCGGAGCGGCCATGCAGCAACTGACCATAGCCGTAAAGCCCACTGATGGCATTGTTGATTTCATGGCCGATGCTGCTGGCAATGACTGAAATTCCGGAGAGTTTCTCGGCTTCGAGAGCTTTTTCCTGCATGACTTGTCGCTCGGTTTCATCGCGCAGAATCGCAGTAACAATCCGCGCATCAGCGTCACCGGAAACAGCAAAGGTCAGCGCCAATGGAAAAGATTCCCCATTGGCCCGACGACCCTGCCAGTTCAGTAATTCGCCATCCCGGCTACCGCCCTGAGCAAAAAAATCTTGCAGCGCACTTTTGGTCTGCGGTTGCTTCTCTTCCGGCATCAGTTGACCAAGTGGCATCTCGATCATATCCTCCGCAAGATAACCGAAAATTCGCTGTGCTGCTGAGTTGCAAAGCACAATCCTGCCCTGCTGATCGACCGCCAGAATGCCGTCCTGGGCTGAACCGATCAGATTGCGGTACTTAGCTTCAGATTCAAGCAGACCGATACGTTGCCGCTCGATCTTCCGGGTGGCACGAAAAACCAGAGAGAATAAGGCCAGGTAGAGCAGACCGAAACTGCTGAAAATAATGCACCAGACGATTCGTTGCTGATGGTTGAACTCAGCATAGAGGGGGTCCATGTTGCGATAGACTTCAAAAATAATGTCAATGCCAGGACTACCCGGAAAGGTGATCGGCACATAGAGTTCCAGCAACCGCTTGCCGTGGTTATCGCTTTCCAACTCATGCTCGCTCTCGGTGCGTTCATGCCCTTTCCAGGTCATTTCGACGACTTCACCACCGCGAGAGAGGACCTCTTCAATGCCATGATTATCGGCATAACGACGCCCGACCATCTCTGGCATGTCGGCCCAGATAACCTGATAATCCGGACTCCAAACTTTAATGCGTTCGATATTGTGGCCCAGACTCAGACGGGATATTTTTGCCGCGAAGGCGTGGTAGGCGTCCCCCTGCAAAGGAGTACGTAATTCATCGGGATGCAGTTCTTTGATAACTTCACCCCTGATCACCGCTGAAGTCATTTCTTCAGCATGCTTGATCAGGTTCTTTTCCATCAGGAAGTTGATGGCCAGGTTCAGCATGATCCCAAGCAGGATCAACATCAGCAGGCAGATCAGAGAAAACTTCTGCAGCAGACTGAATTTGCGGATCATTTACACCTCATGGCATAGGCCGTCTCCTCCCTGGTTCACTACATTTCAATTCATCAAAAAAATCGCAACAGATTGCGGATTTCATCTTTAATCCGCTGGATCGTACCATGCAGCCGCCCCAGCTCTCTGGCCCTCTGCGGCAGACTGCGAAATCCGAACAACAGGCCGACCAGCAGGGCCAGCATCAGCAGCTCCCAAATACCAAAACCGAACATTATGCCGACTCCAACTGCAGACGACCGACGGTTTCTGCAGTGACTTCACCGATCAGGGTTGCGGTCACTTGACGCGCTGTCAACGCCTGGCAAAGGCGGTTGCAGCGCTCCGACGCGACCGCAATCAGCAGTCCTCCCGAAGTCTGCGGATCGCAGAGCAGATCCAGTTGCAATGGGTCACACGCCTCCCTGCCATCAACGCGGTCGAAATAGTAGTCGCGATTGCGGTGGGCCCCTTCCGGGATCAGGCCGATTGCCGCCATTTCCAGGGCCTGGGGATAGGCCGGCAAATCTGCCAGCCGGAACCGCAGGCCAACCTGGCTGGCCTGGGCCAGTTCCAAGGCATGCCCGACCAGCCCGAACCCGGTAATATCGGTACAGGCGGAAACCCCTACCTCCAGCATGGCTTCTGCAGCCGCCTGATTCAGGCTGATCATGCCTTCAATCGCGGCACTGATTTCCGCCTCACTGACAACCTCCCCTTTCAAAGCGGTGGCCAGGATACCGGTACCGAGCGGTTTGGTCAGGATCAGCTGATCTCCGGGCTGGCAGCCGCAAGTCGTGACCATTCTTCCAGGATCGACCAGGCCGGTCACCGACAGACCGTATTTCGGTTCATCATCCTCAATGGAATGCCCCCCGGCGATCACGGCACCTGCGGCAGCAACCCGTTCGGCACCACCCGCAAGGATCTGCTGCAAAACCTCGGAGCCGAGTTGAGCAAGCGGAAAGGCCACCAGGTTCAGAGCAGTGATTGGCCGCGCACCGATAGCAAAAATATCGGACAGCGAATTTGCGGCAGCGATCTGACCATACCGGTAGGGATCATCTACCACCGGAGTAAAGAAGTCGACCGATTGCACCAAGGCCTGATGTTCATCGAGACGGTAGATGGCGGCATCGGCAAAAGGAATCTGCTGCGACAACAATTGCGGGCAGTCAGTTTTGGGGAGCTGACTCAGCACCTGAGTCAGGGTCGCGGGACCGATTTTGGCCGCTCACCCGGAACTGCGTGACAATGCGGTCAACCGCAGCGGTTTATCCGTCATCGGCTCTCTCCTTTTTCAATTTCACTCATTATTTAAATCTGAATCAGTGGATATAAGGTGGATGAAGAGTGCAAGTGCTTGGATTGAATGAGTGATTCAAAAATCTGAGCTACACCCAAAGGTTCAGCGGTGATTTTTGGAGCGCACAGACAATTCAATGGTTTGCGCTATTCGCCACCGGATATTCACTGATTCAGGTTAAAGCCAATAAGCTGGCCGATTCCGTGAAAGCACTGCAAGCAGGCTTACTCCGGCAGTTGCCAGGGGACCCGCTCTTCGCCGGTACGACGTGTGTATTTGCAACTGTCAAAGAACTCCAGCAGCGCCTGGGTCAGCTTCCGACCACTGCCAAGACGATCACGGAACTGGGCCAGGGTCAGGCTCCCTTGGTCGGCAAACAGCTCAACAAGAAGCTGTTCAGCGCGCTGGTAACTCAACATATGCAAATAACTTTCCTGGTTTAGTTTTTTTAATTTTTTTTCTTCAACCAGATAGGAAAAATAGAGTTCCGCGTCAAGCCCGTCAAGACCAAGCTGGCTAAGGGTTTCATTGCAATTTTTTACCGCAAAGCCCTGCTCCTGATAGTGGCGATCCAGCTTCTCTAAAATCTGCAGTTCTTTTGGTGTTGGCTGGGGCTGCCAATCCGGGGTGGCCAGGAGGTCGCCCCGGGCGACAATATCGCCAGCGCTGGCGGCCCGCTCAAGGAGAACATCGAAGCCCTTCGGGGCCAGCTGACCGCTGAGCTGAGATTGCAGGGTCGCGCGCGGGATTCCGTGCCGCAACGGATGGCGCCGCTGGTATTCGGCGACCAATTGCGGCAATTGCAACAGCCAGCTGCGGATCCGCTCGGCCAGCAACCACTGGTCACCAAGCTGCTCAACCTGGCCGGCTGCCTGCAGCTGCTCCAACCCCTGCTGCAACTGCTCCCGACCGGTGCCGGTCTGCTTTTCCAGCTCGCGCAATTTGGCCAGCCCCATTTCATCGAGTTTTTGCAACCAGAAGCCGAGATCGCCGGAGGCGAGATCCTGCAAGCGCTGGGTGACTTCACTGCGGAAGCGGCGGTGCTTCTGCGGCTCGGCATCGATGACCGTCCCGCCACCAATGGTCGCCATCGGCGAATAGGAGCGGATGATAAACCGATCGCCACGATGGGCCAGCAGCGGTTGCTCCAGGACCAGCTGCACCAATGCCTCCTCGCCCGGTTCCAGCTCCTCGCGATCCAGCAGAACCACGCGGCCGACGCTGCGAGCCGTACCCAAGTGAAAATGGACCGGATCGCGAAACTTCACTGGCCGGGCGGCCTCGGCCAGTAGTTGCAAGCGAGCATCCAGGCGCTCGGTGGCCCGGAACAGGCCAGGCGTACCGATCACCGAACCACGCGGGACCTGCTCCCGTGATACCCCGGAAAGATTCAAAGCGGCCCGCTGCCCAGCCGATGCGACTTCCACCGGGGCGCCATGCACCTGAACTTCACGCACCCGCGCCAGCACCGCTGCCGGGAGCAGTTCCAAGGTATCTCCGCTACGGACCGAACCGCTGTTCAAGGTTCCGGTGACCACGGTGCCGAACCCGCTGATGCTGAAACAGCGGTCGATCGGCAGGCGCACCGCGCCGCTGGCATCGCGCGCCGGGACCTGCTGCAGCTGCTGCCTGATGCACTCCTGCAGACCGTCGAGACCGGAACCGGTCAGAGCGGACACCCGGCAGCAGGGAGCCTTTTCCAGGAAACTTCCGGCGACCTGTTCGCGGACCTCTTCCTCAACAATATCGAGCCACTCCTCTTCCACCAGATCGGCTTTGGAGAGCACCAGAATGCCGCGCTGCAGTTGCAGCAGCTGCATAATCTGCAGGTGCTC
>CAMYNC010000055.1:0-6005 GCA_947259685.1 uncultured Desulfuromonadales bacterium
TCATCCAGGAGCAGATCGGTCTCGATCTGTTCCCGCAAGACGAAGAGCCAGAACCTGACGATTTCAGCTTTGGGCCTCGTTGAGAAAAAGGGGTACTTTGCTCCGTTTCAAAACTCGTAAAAACTGACAACCGGGTGCGTATAATCTTAAAAAAAGAGGCCGGTCTGAAACCCGGCCCCCTTGTCTTGAACTGTGGCTATAAAGCATTTTCTAGAGAGTATCGTCAACCTTGGCTTCTGGTGCATTCTTTTTAACCGAGGCAATCCCATTCTCCATTGCTGAGTTGCCAGAATAATATTCGCTCCGTCCAATTTCCTGCCCATTGGTTGCTTTAAGGATAAAGTAGGGTTCCCCCTTGGAATTAGTCTTAGTTTCAAAGGCTCCTTCGCGGTTGGCATTCTTGCGTACCGATTCAATCCCATTCTCGGCACTCGATTTCTGTTTATACAGCTCGCTTGTCAGAATGACCTGCCCGTTAGCTGCCTTCAGGTTGAACATGAATTGTCCGTTTTTCGCTTGTTTTAATTCGAATTTTGCGGCCATAATTTCCTCCAGGTTAGATGCTAAATAACAGATAGCTTAAGTCTTCCATAGATCTCTCATTATTCAAGGAAAGTACTTCTATTTGGCAAGTGTAGGTGGGGCATTCGCGTGCTGGTCGGAAATAGCCATCTCAAATATTGTAACAAAAAGAAGCCCCGGTCATAGCTGGGGCTTCTTCATCGGCGGGTATCTACTATTTTTAATGGGCAGGGCAACTCTGCGGAGTATAGGCATGCAAAGGTGCCTTCCTGTCAGGGTAACTGTAGTTCAACGCCATAGCCAACTGTCCTGCCGGTATATCGGTGACGGAATCAAAGTAGATGATGTTCGGTGGACCATGCTCCCTTGTCAGGTTAAACAACGGATTCGTGACATTCGTATTGGCTAGGTCAGCCAGATCAAGAACTGAGCCAAAGGCCTCTGCGCTGAGTGCGGCGACAGGCGAGAGTACTTCAAAAAATTCCGAATCCATTAATCCACCAAGGGTAGCAACAGATGACATAGCCGCTTTCCAGGCCGGCATAGTGAGCGTCCATGAGGCCATGCTGTAAAGGGAGTCCTTGTTTGCGTTATCAAGGACCTTGCCTTGATAACTAGCCATCGTACTGGCCTCATCGGTGTTGCTATAGCAGTTGTACGGACTAAAGAATTCCAGCGGATAGAACCCATTGTCAAGTGTAACTGGCGTGTCGTCGTTATCCACTATAACAACGACAGCGGCGGAAGAAGTACCGTTCGGCTTCAGGTAATCGTTCATCGTGAGTTGGCTCAGGTCTCTTTGTGTTTCATCCACAACGAAAAGATGGTTTAGGTCGGCCAACTGCTGAAGCAGATTATCCCATTCAGGTTGAGTAAACTCACGTCCCATAGATGCTGCGTCGATATATCGATCATGCGAAAGATTCAAGATGACCAACTCTTTATACTGCTGCGTGAAGGCGTTGATATCGGAGATGATGTCGGCAATCGATTGGCCTGTCCCACCCAGGTCCACCGTCGGCAGACCTTTAAAGGTATGCGCGGGGAGCAAATAGTCAGGTCCATGCTGGGTTAGCAGCCATTTATAGGCCTTATTGAGTAGACCGTCTAGGGATTGATCCTGATAATGTCCGGACGTAAAATAGCCATCGATTTCCCTGTAAACTGGGCGCAGATCAATGTAGCGGCTCCCAGCGATAAGTTGGTTATAAATCGTTGCCCTTTGGGTTATCGTATTCTCATTGGTTCCAAAATTATGCCCAGTGAGTGTGCTCATGGCAGCGTCATGGGAACCGGGGATGGTGATCTGACCCAGCTTCATTTCGCCAATGGAATCCTCCAGCGTTTTTTGCATCCAGTCTATCGGTTTCGTGAGTGAAGGAAAATACCCCTCCTTACCGACGAGTACAATTTCCTTTACCCCTTTTTTGTGGTCTACCGACCCGGGGTCAAAGGTGAATTCTATGATGTAAGGATTGTTGTCAGCGTCACGCACATCCAGGTTGGTATAATCTACTTTTCCATTAAAATGTAGCGTTATTTCATCAGGCGAAAACAGGTGTTCAATTTTAGTTTCTGTAACAAACGCTGTGATGGAAAATGACAGCCCGGTGTCACCGAGTTCATAGGTCACGTCACCAATGTCGTCGGTCGTTGTTATCCCAATCGAGGTATCGAATTCGATGTAGTAGGTGGCAGAGTCGCCCGGTGCAATAGTCGCAGGAAAATCCCAGGTATTCATCTGGTAACTGCCCTGATGAGACTGGTTCCAGGTGTGTGGTGTTCCGTTGGTGATCTGTATTAAGCCGCCCTGCCCGGTCGTAAACACCCCACCAAGTAACGGCTCCGATCCGGATGGAGTCACGGACACGGTATCCGACAGCGCCGACTCCCCCTTGGCGTTGAAAGCGGTTACTGAGTAATGGTAGGTCTTTCCTGGCTCAACGGAGTTGTCATTAAAGAAGAGGCTGCTGAGATTGGCTGCGAGAGGCTTTACGGGTATCGCCTCACCATCCACCCACCTGAACAGACTGTATACCAGCGTCTTGTCCCCTGTGGCTTCCCAGTTCAACGAAGCCCCCCCGGCTTTTTCTGACACTGTTAAAGTATTTGGCGCTGAGGGCGCGCCAATTCGGGTTGCAGCGAAGTTAGCTTCATCAGCCCCCTGAGGTCCATCTAGGGCCAGGGCGCGCTTTTCCGGGGAAAAACTGTAGCCATCCCGAAATGCTGAGACTTCATAGTCTCCTGCCGGGAGCCCGGAGATCAGGAAAGCCCCCCCATCGTCTGTCGTCACCTCCTCGACAACACCAAACCTCGTTGTCGAAACCGCGGTAATTTTAACACCGTCAAGCGGCCTTTCGTTGAAGCTGGCTTTCCCTTTGAGAGTGCCGCTCTCTCCTGACCCGCAGCCAACAAGCAGCACTGGGATCAGAAGCAACAACCATCGAACGGAGATAAATCTTCTCATCTTAAATTTCCTCCAAAGGAAGAATGCCAGCAGAGAATACTTGCTGCCGTAACAGAAATAGACCCGATTGCCTAGGCGAGGTAAACTATTACTATTTCCAGAATCAAGAGGTGTTTTAGTCCCGCCAAGCATGCCTCTTAAATTCATACACTGGGAAAGGGAGAATTAAAAGATTTTTAATTCGAAAAAAACAATAAATAATATGCGGGGGAATATGAATTTGACTTGTAGATTATCATTCGGAGAGCAAGATAAGCCTCTGCCTGTTTATGCAGCCCGTGGCTTTCTTGTGAGTTATTCCACAATGGAGCCCTGCTTCACCTAAAGACTTAAAACACTCCTATCGACAGAAAATCCGTCTCAAAAATTGTGTGTTATTCACCTGCAGAGTGATGTCATTTCAAATAATTGCGCCAATTTTAAGCCTTTCTCAATGTTTGACATGGGGCTAGAGGGGGATAAAATCAATAAGAACTTCTTGATTGCTTGTTAGGCGACCGTAACGATAGAAAGCACAACCGAAGGTGAGACAGTCGAAGAAGGGGTGACTGTAAGCTGTTGTCTCTGCTCTGTAGGCTCTGGCTCCCTTGCCGCGGCACTCCTATCGTGATCGATGGTCAGAGCCAGTGCGTATCCATGCCCGACTTCTCTCGAACTGGTGTTAGTTCCTGTCGGCGCAGGCGCCCACAGAGACCTTCGAAGGCTAAACCCTTCGCGAATCCGGGATTGAAGCCCTCATGAAGTACGACGTCTTCCTTTCGCACAGCCACGTCGACGCGGAGTGGACGCGCTGGCTCCACCAACGGCTCGCGGCCAGCGACTACAATGGTCGGAATCTTCGGGTTTGGCTGGACCAGGAGGTGCTCGACCCGGGGGACCTTTCGTCGCGTCGAGAGCTGGAGACCGCTCTCGACCGCTCGCGATTCCTCGCGGTGGTGCTCACCCCGGAGTCCATCGGCTCGTTCTACGTCCAGCACGAGATCGACTACTTCGTCCAGATCATGGGCGCCGAGGCTGTGGTCGTCATCCGGCGCCGTCCGTGTGAGGTGCCGGAACGACTCGAAGCCTGTCCGATGATCGAGTGGCCAGAAGAGGCCGGCGGGGAAGAGACGCTCTCCCAGCTCCTCGGTGTGCTTCGGCCTGAGGCCTGGGACGGCTACGGGGAGTACGAACATCGGAAGTCCGTTCGCAAGGCCTGGACTGCCGCTCGATACGCTCAGCCCGATGGAATGGATCCGACGCCGACGGAGGAGAACAGCGCGCTGCTCGAGCTCCTTCTTTCCCATGACATCGCCGACCCCGCCGAGGAAGGTCCTGCGCTCGTCGGGTTCGATCGGGTGGGTCAACTCATCGGCGAGCTCGACGCCCACGAGGCATATGGATTGAAGATGGTGCTCGGAGAGTTCCTCGCCCTCGCGATCCTCCGCCACCCCGCCTACGCGCAGGTGGCCGCGCGATACGTGCAGCAGGACTTTAAGGCGCAAATGCAACCGTCGTTCCTGACGATCAGAAACCGGGCACTGCGCGGCGCGGCCGGTCCGGCCTCGTCGACGAACCTGCTCTTTGCCGTCGCTCGGGCTGGCTCGAAACTGGCCGAGATCGACCCGGATAGCATCGATCTCTCGACCATGGCCGCCGTTCTCCGCAGCCTCGATCAGCGCTCCACGTTGGCGAACCACGAGACCGTCGTGCCGATGATGATTGGTCGTGTGCTCGCCAAGCGACGCAGCACGGATCTCGTGGATCTCCTGATCCACACCCTAGTCAAGTCGGGCGGGGCGGCGAGTCACATCGCCGCGGCAGCCGCGATCTCGACGAACGACGACCGCGGGGACGGGGTACTCTATTTCACAACGGAACTTGCCGAGCTCGCGCCCGATCTAAAGGAGCGGCCTGCGTTTCCTCGCCCATCGGCGTCGACGGCTCGTCTGTTGCTCGATCCGGACTCCCAACTGCACAGGAATCCAGACGTCCGCGACCACGTCCGCATAGGTCGGGACGATTTCGTCAGAAGCTTTGGATCTGATTGGCCGCTGGGAACCGGGCTCTGGCCGATTCTGAAGATCGCGCCAGCTCCGACGGCCGTCGAGAATGGTCCGCTCGTGGGCATCGTTCGTCGAGTCACGCTCGCCAACATGGAGGCCTGCGCGGAGACCCTTGGTCCCACGGATATCGCCTGCCTGACCGAGCCACGGATCGTCGACGCCTTGCTCCCGAACGCGAGCGGTTATCTAATCCAGGCCGACGAGATGGATGCGCCGTTGGGGCAACGACTGCGCAACCGCGGGTCTCGCTACGCCGCGTTCGATGCGGCTCAGCTCGACCGATTTGAGGACGGATCTGCGTTAGCGCTCTGGCCAGGAGTCGGTGATCGGCCTGACTGGGGGCTGAGGGTTATTAGGTGCTAGGCAGATAAATCCCGTCTGCAGCTATCATAAATCTAGGGATACCCCCAGATTTCCGATAATTCACTATTTCCAGAACAAAACGAGCCTCAACCTGCACATGCAGGCTGGGACTTTTTTAGAAGTTGCCTCATAATGTGACCCTGGATGAGCTTAGGGATTAATAGGCCGCGTTGTACTAAGCGGATCTCAAATATCGTGACTTAATCTCATGGCCCCGACATTTGAAGCACAAAATCGGCCCTTTCGCACTGCTGCATTTTCAGCAGTTTAGCGGAGGGGCCATTTTTGATACGAATTAAGATACAGGTGCAGAGGGAATAGCTGTGTGATAACTGCAAGGTAGGGAGTCCAGCAGATCGGTCAGGTGTTGATTTCGGTCAAGTTGACTTCAAAATCGGGAAATCAGAGCGTTTTACTGTCTCTCAGGTTCAGAGTTTTGAACCGATTGCTGCTGGGATCATTTTTCAATACTTCCTAGAACTTTGTATCGACATAGAATCCAACACGCCCAGGGCAGGGGTATCCTTGCTTGTCTTTGTGAGAATTCAGTTTTGATGTATTAGTTTTACGTGTAAACTTTTTCCCACAGGAAGAGCACTCGTAGACAT
>CAMYNC010000055.1:6012-45012 GCA_947259685.1 uncultured Desulfuromonadales bacterium
TCTTCGTAACTTCTGCTCCCTGAATGCGATCAATCCGATAGGATCTCGGTTCACCTGTCGAATGTTTTACTGCGTGCAAAATAATGTTTCCGTCCTGTGTCCGCCGGAGAGAGTATGGTTCTATCAAGCGCGTGCTTCCCTGATACCGCAGGTTGACACAAAGTCTGTTTGCTGCTGCATATCGGATTGTTTCCATCGGGGTTGATGAATGCCATGCCTGCACCATAGCCGGTGGTCGCCAGCTATCATCAATATTCCCGCCTGTTTGATAAACAGGTAATGCTTCCTTCTCAACAACTTGGTGCAACCAGTCAAAAACCAGTGGCAACTCATCCCAGAATTGTTCAAATGGAGGCAACGCAGGCAATTGATGAGCCAGCATATTTTCCCACTCAGCAAGTAGTTCATCTCTTGCATCGGGAGAATGAACTGTTTCTCGAGTCGGAACAGGAATGCCCTTAAAAGCACACTTCTCTCCCAGGGTGTTTAACACGACCGGCCGATCCGGTTGTAATTCATCATGACGATATAGATGAACAACATCGTAGAGGTCTCTCGGTCTTTGCCGCTCTGCCAGAGCTCTCACCTTTTCGGCAAAAACTTCTTCAAAGCAATAGCAGGCAACGTTAATACCGCCTTCAGGGTTGTCAGAGTATGGGTGGTGCACCGGACGAATAGCAGGTTCCAGAACCAACACCTCATCGGTGGTCAGATCCAGCTTTATCCGGGCAGGGTCGCCGCGTCGCTGCAATGGGCCACGGTAGTAAATGCGCCCTTCTGCTGAAATCCCACCACGTTTGTTTTCGTAAACATCAAACCGCAGCCTATCACCAGGGATTTCAATGCCAGTCTGTTCATAGACCCACTCGGCAATCTCGCCAAATGTAACAAGAAGAAAATCTTCCGTTAGATGGTCTGGATTTGTGAGAGTAAAATCCAGGTCTTCACTAAAGCGGTAGGTTTCAAAGTAGCATTTTTTGAGGCAGGTACCGCCCTTGAAGACCCAACCTTCTTGAAATGACGCATGGTTGGAATCCCTGCCAACAACCAACCCAGCAAATAGTCCTTCTCAACAACCTCGGGTGCAAGAGTCAATTCCCTCGCAAAATCCATTATCTCCTGACGGTCTATCACGCCCCCTCCGTTTTCCAACTTTCCGGAACCCAAAGTTTCCAACGGGTAACCAGTCTGTCCGACCTTAATGATGTATCCAGCTTGACGTTGCCCTTCGTTAACCCACATAGACATTTTTCGATGGTACTTTTCTCAGAGGCAGCATTTCGTTCCAGTAAAAAGCCTAATCTCTTTAACGCAGCGCCATTTCCAAGGCGGCGGGCATACTCAATAAGTAAATTGAGATTGCTCATCTCAGAACGAAGATAGTTCTTCAACATATCCTCTACCGACCTTATGCCACCTCCAAGCTTCGGGTAGGAAAGCATATCAAGAATTGTCCGTGTCGGGTCAGACACTGAAACCTTTATCTGCCCTCTCCACACAGTCTTAAGGCCAAAAACCTTCTCTTTCTTGATTGTTTTGAGCTTGTATTGCGAACCCTTTAATGTCGGGTTTCGATCCCTCGGTTTTTGCTCCGTGATGACGATAGTGGTCCGGAACATCTGCTCTGTCAGATCCCAATGTTCAGCAGCACTCCACCCACCTATATAACAAGGGCTATAGAGTTTCTCCGCTATGATCCAAGGATCCTCCAATGGCACATCTACAGAGCGGGATTCGAGTGGCACAGGAACATAGAGTCCACGTTTAACCCGTGAGAGCCAGCCTTTCTTGCACCAACGGGAAAGCATCTTTGCCGCATCCGTTCTGGTCGCATTGAGGGCTTTAGCTGCTTGCTCCACAGTTACAGTCCCTTTGCTCGCCCGTAGAACCGAAGCTAATCTTTCCCGGTCAAGTTTTCCAATTCCCTCAAGTTGATCCATAGTACATTCTTTGCGCGTAAAAACCCATTAAGGTTGAATTTATACGCACATCATATACCCGCCATCCAATCAATACAACAATTACAATTCAATTCAACTATTGTACGAACTAATGCGCACAAAATATACCTTTTAATAAGCTACAATTGTCCCGAAAAAGCTTTTTTGAGAACAGATTGACGGAGAGGGCCTGTAAAGGATTTTGTGTAAACAGCCCATCGGGCAGAGTGTGAATCGACATTGGCTTTCTGTACATTCTTGCCCCACAAAGGTGTCGTACAAATCACCATTCCCAGCATAAAATAAGCGCCAACCAGGGAATTTTTCTCCGCTGGGGCTTTCTTGTTTTCGGTAAGGGGCGCGTCTCAAAACTTGTAAGTTTCTAGGTGGTTGCCTTTGGAAATCTCCAGGGGCATTAGTTTTTCATCAAAACTAAGCAGAATTGGAGCAATCTCAGCTTTTGTCGTTTCAAAACTGTTTTCCTGACTTTTGATAGGCCTATCTGATCATGTTTTCCCTGTCAAATATCCTTCCATAACTCCGGATTTCGATCAGGCCAGTCCAAGCAGACCTAATCCAAAATGAAATATCGCGACATTTGAAAGAGAACATGCCCCGGATCGATGACGATCTGGGGCATCTAAAATCACTTTCAACGGTTCAAAAGTAACTACTTTTGCGACTTGGGTGTCGGCGGGTGTCAGGGCAGTTGCCGCTTCGGTCCGATAAGTTATGCCACCCCAAATTATAGGCCTGGAGAGGGGGGAAGAGTTGGATTCTCGCTGAGCCAGTATTATTGGTAAAGCCCTCCCGATTCTCGGGAGGGCTTTACCCCAGCGGGCTTCCCGAGTTCAGGGCAGCGGGAATTCGTACTTGACCTCAGTAACGGAACTGGTCGGGAACACGTAAAGTAGTCGCAGGACTTCGGTTCCAGTATTCCAAACACCATGCTCAGCACCACCAGGAATGAAGACGGCGGTGCCAGGACGAACCGAATAATCCTTACCGGAGATGGTAACGACCCCTTCACCAAAGAGGATATAATAGACCTCGGCCTGCGCGTGTTTATGTAAGCAAAAAGCTCGCGCTTCACCGATTTCAAGCTCGGCAACGCCGACGGTTAGCGAGTCGGTTGGCGTGCGGTCTCCGCTAATGAGGGTACGCCAGCGTGTCAGCCTGGATCCGAGGGAGTCCCATCCCTCAAACTCGCAGTCATTCTCGTGGATTTCGAAGGGTACAGGTCTGTTCATCAGGAAGTACCTCCTTTCATCTCTATCTGACCCTGGCAGTGCCCTGAGGCTCGGGATACAATGTCAGTCACACCTATTTTCCACTAATCCCTATAGCAGGTTTTGTCGCAAAGTCACGTCTCCGGAGTTGTTCTCGATCGACCCGCCTTGACCCTCTGCCACATCGGGGTAGAGTTAAAAAAAGCCAGACAGGAGCCGTAGATGAAGAAAAATATCTTTGTCATTGCCCTCGATGAGTTCACGAAAAAGCTTTTTGGCACTATTCGACAGGCTGACAGTTACCGGTTTCACTCTTTGCTCCCTCCGGAAAAAATCGTCGCTGCCGCGAATTACTCCATGCCTGAGTTGCTGGCCGAAGCCTGTCGCAAACTTGAGGATTTCAACGCTCCGGTCGATGCCATCGTCTCCTACTGGGATTTCCCGGCCACGCTTATGCTGCCAACCCTGCGGCGGGCGGCCGGCCTGACGACGACCTCCACCGAAAGCCTTTTGCGCTGTGAGCACAAGTTCTGGAGCCGGGCTATCCAGCGCGAAGTGGTGCCGGAGATGGTTCCCCGGGTTGCCGCCTTCGATCCCTTCGCCGAGAATCCTCTTTCCCAGGTCGATCTCGATTTCCCGTTCTGGATCAAACCGGTAAAGGCACACTCGTCGATACTCGGATTCCGCATCGAGTGCCCCGCTGATTTCCATGCGGTGATCCCCCGGATCAGGCAGAGCATCGGGCGATTTTCCGATCCGTTCAATTACCTCTTCCAGCGCGCCGAGGTGCCTGCGGAAGTTGCCGAGGTGGACGGCAACCATTGCCTGGCCGAGGAGATCATAACCGCGCAACATCAGTGCACCTTAGAAGGCTATGTCTTTAACGGCGAACCAAGGGTTTTCGGCGTGGTCGATTCGCTGCGCGAAGCGAACCGTTCGAGTTTCAGCCGCTACCATTATCCCTCGCGGCTGCCGACCGATATCCAGCAGCGCATGATCAAGGTCACACTGGAGGTGATGCGCCGCACCGGACTCAACAACGAGCCGTTCAATATTGAATTCTTTTACGATCCGCAAACCGGGCGTATCTCCCTGCTCGAAATTAATCCACGCATCTCCAAATCGCACTGCCCGCTTTTTTACCTGGTCGAAGGGGCCTCACAGCAGGAGGTCATGCTGGAAGTGGCCCTCGGCGTCCAGCCCGACTATCCGCGCGGAGCAGGCGATTACCCGATGGCGACCAAGTTCATGGTGCGGCGCTATGCCGGCGATGCGCGGGTGAGACGCGTCCCCCGTCCCGCTGAGATCGAAGCGATGCAGCGGGAAATCGATGGCGTCCTGGTGGTGGTCTGGGTCAAAGAGGGAGACCAGCTCTCCGACTTCGCCGATTCGGACAGCTACAGCTTCGAGTACGCCAATATCTTCATCGGAGGAACAAGCGAGGAGGAACTCAAAGCTAAGTACCGCCGCTGCCTGGAACTGCTGCCGTTCGAATTCGAGCCCGTTACTGAGCAGGAGGCTTAAATGCAGTACATCGAGGCCTTTCCCTGCGAAGTCAAAATGATCGAGAACGTCTGGATCCCGATGGCCGACGGCGTCCGTCTGGCTGGCCGGCTCTGGCTGCCCCTCGGCTCTGAGCGCGAGCCGGTCCCGGCGATCCTCGAATACATTCCTTACCGCAAGCGCGACTTCACCCGCAAGCGGGATACCGGCTTGCATCACTACCATGCGGGTCACGGCTACGCTGCGCTACGGGTCGATCTGCGCGGCAGCGGCGATTCTGAGGGGCTGCTGCAGGATGAATACCTGGAACAGGAACTGGCCGACGGCGAGCAGATCCTGCGTTGGCTGGCTGAGCAACCCTGGTGCAACGGCAAGGTCGGCATCATCGGCATCTCCTGGGGCGGCTTCAATGGCCTGCAGATCGCGGCCCGGCAACCGCCGGAACTGAAGGCGGTGATCAGTGTCGCCTCCACCGACGACCGTTATGCCGACGACGTGCACTACATGGGTGGCTGCCTGCTCGGCGACAACCTCTCCTGGGCCAGTGTCATGTTTGCCTACAATTCGATGCCGCCCGACCCGCAGATTGTCGGCGACGCCTGGCGCGACATCTGGTTCGAGCGGCTGGAGAGGAGTGACCTCTGGCTCGACACCTGGTTGCGCCATCAGCAGCGCGACACTTACTGGAAGCATGGCTCGATCTGCGAGGATTTCAGCGCGGTTAAAGCCCCGGTTATGACGGTCAGCGGCTGGGCCGACGGCTATACCAATGCGGTCTTCCGCATGCTCGAGCACCTCGACTGTCCGCGCCTTGGCCTGGTCGGCCCCTGGAGTCACCGTTATCCGCACGACGGCATCCCCGGTCCCGCGATCGGCTTTCTGCAGGAAGCGGTGCGCTGGTGGGATTACTGGCTGAAAGACCAGCAAAACGGCATCATGGATGAACCGATGCTGCGGGCCTACATGCTCGACAGCGTGCCGCCGACCACCAGTTACGCGACCCGTCCGGGCCGCTGGGTGGCAGAGTCGAGTTGGCCCTCGCCAAACATTCAGCCGAAAATCTTTACCCTCGGCTGGCGCGGTATCGTCCCCGGCTTCGGCCATGCCCCCGAAGTGGTCGAAACCATCCGCTCGCCCTTAAGCGTCGGGCTGTTTGCCGGCAAGTGGTGTTCCTACAGTGCCACGCCGGATCTACCCCACGACCAACGCCAGGAGGACGGCGGCGCCTTGATTTTCGATAGCGAAGTCCTGAGGGAGACCATGGAGATCCTCGGCCAGCCGCTAGTCGAGCTGGTCCTCTCAGCCGACCAACCGGTGGCCATGGTGGCGGTCCGCCTCTCGGACATCGCCCCCGACGACAAAGCCACCCGTGTCACTTACGGCGTTCTCAACCTGACCCACCGCGACAGTCACGAACACCCAGAACCACTCGAACCGGGCCGCCAGTACCGGGTGCAGATCAGGCTCAACGATATCGCCCAGACCTTCCCGGCCGGGCACCGCTTACGCTTCTCGGTATCAACCTCCTACTGGCCATTGGCCTGGCCACCGCCCCGTCCGGTCCGTCTTGCGGTTTTGACCGGCGCCAGTCGGGTGATCCTGCCGGTGCGCGTCGCCAGCCCCGCCGATCAGCAGATCCGCCCCTTCGACGAGCCGGAAGCGGCGGATCTACCGCAGACAAAGCAACTCGGCAAGACCGAGCGGAACTGGCGTGTGATCCGCGATCTGGAAGACGATCTTTCCACCCTGGAGGTGTTCAAGGACGAAGGGGTGGTGCGCATCGAGGAGATCGATCTGGAAATGGAAAAGTGTGTTCGGGAGTGGTACAGCTTTCAAGGTGACGATTTTGACTCGGTACGCGGCGAAGTGCTCAGCGAGCGCGGCGTCCGGCGCGGGGACTGGTACGTGAAGACGGTGACCCGCACCGTCCTGCAATCCGATGCCGAGAACTTTTACCTGCGGGCCGACCTCGATGCCTATGAGACTGGCTTCCGGGTTTACTGCCGAAGCTGGGACAGAACCATTCCGCGCAGGAACGTTTAACGTCCCAGCGGATCCCCCCTAAAAACCTAAAAAGAGAGTCCAGAATTCTGGTGGCGGATTAAAGTGAGTCAATAGCAAGGTCGGTAAATTGTCCGCTATCTTTATTTCAGATTATCTGGGGTGTCGGAAAAGTTGCATAGATTGGCATGCCTTCAATTTCCGCAAACCAGCACACTTCGACCGCAAGATTTTTTAATCTCAAAACTTAGCACTGAGGCCAGGTCGATTTAGCCCGTTTTGAGGTGAAAAAGTTGTGACAGGATATTTGAAACGGGCAGAATCAGCAGAACGAAGTAGCTAACCGCCTGTAATCAGGCTGATCCAGACCGGGAGTTTCGCAAATGTCCTGTCATAATGGGCGGGGCTTGCTGATCGATCTCTTTCCGTCCACTTAGCCAGGCAGAAAATCGCTGCCATAAGTCGGAGAGATTTGCACATGTAACGATTTTTGAGATCAACATTCGGCCCAATTCGCCCCAGCGTCAAAAAAGTCTACACACTTTGTGGCGATTCAATCCCCATCGATTCGATGGTCTAAATTTGAGAATGGCTTGTTTTAAGTCTAAAATAGAGTCAAGGAGGTTTTATGACAAGAGTGACCATGCTCAGCCTCGACGTTTTGAAACCTCATCAGCCAACCGGGATTGTTTTTGCATCGAACTTGGCTGACAAGATTGCTGGAAGCTGTGTTGAACTAAGAGTTGTCGAAATGGATGACAAGACCGAAACCCTGCAACTTCGGCTCACGGCGCCAGATCTCGACATTGATGTGATAGAAGGCTTGATCAACGACATGGGTGCTTCACTGCACAGTGTCGATGAGGTGAGAGCTGAGCAGAGTGAGCCATCAAACACGGTGGACGGTGAGATCTGATGACAGCTTGGTCGCGTTGGCGTCAAATCTGGGAAATTTCTGCCAGCGGGGCCTTACTACGCCGCTACTTTGTAGTGAACGGATTCGACGGTGCCTTGACCATGCTGGGCATCCTGTCGGGCTTTGCCTATATTGACCAGCCTCCAATTAGTGCTCTGCGTGGTGCTTGTTTGGGCGCTGCATTTGCTCTATTGATGAGTGGTCTAAGCAGTGCCTACATCACCGAAAGTGCTGAGCGCCAACGGGAGTTGGCCGAGGTTGAACAAGCTATGGGGCGCAACCTGCAGGACAGCGCGCATGGGTGTGCGGCACGATGGACTCCCTGGCTGGTAGGCATGGTGAATGGTCTTTCCCCCTTTCTGATTTCCCTGTTAATCATGCAGCCGCTCATATGGAAGTGGCAATTGCCGGGCGCTGGACCGGTTGAACTGGCGCTTTTTTTGGGCATTGTTTGCATGTTTTTGTTGGGGGTCTTTCTTGCGCAGGGTTCGGCAAACTTCTGGCTGAAGAGCGGCCTAAAGATGCTGTTGGTGGGCCTAATTACCATGGTCATTATTCAGTTGGTTAACTAAGATCTAGGTTCTGCTCTCGTATAGAGCTGATAGTGCCGAAAGCGCACGAGTTGTGACTTGCCTCGAAGCTCCTTTGTGTTATGAAACCTCATCATCTTGACCATATCTAAGGCAACAAACAGCACTTTCCGGGGTTTATGTTCCCAGGTCACTGATCGACAATCCTCCCGAGGGCAAATTCGATTCGTTGCTTCCCAAATAAACTCTGATACAAATTAATTAGACAAGGCGAAGTACTGAATCGAGAGAGTCTTTTTGCCAGCATGGTTACGCGGTGTAAGCAGGGGGAAAGCACCTGAAGGATGCGCAATGCTGATTCCGGTTGGCCTTAATGATGGGAAAGATTACGCCGTGAGCAAAGAGGATTTACAGCATTTGCTCATCACTCAAAGAACAGTACCCTTTGAGTGCTCCGCTGGCTGGGAAGTGCTTGGGCGAGATAAAACGCGCCATTCACAACAGCCACATTCAGGGGAAGAGCGACGGCAGCAGCACTAACCGGTTCAAGACCTTGGTTAGAAACCATAGACTTGCCAATTGGCCAAAGAGGACTTCGTAAGGTCAGGGCAAGAGAAAGGACTGCCATGGGTTATAAAACGATCCTTGTCCACGCTGATCTCACTAAACAGAGTGAGGTGTGTACCGAGGTTGCTATCCACCTAGCAAAGCAACTGGGGGCTCACCTTGTCGCGCTCTACGTTCAGTACCCCTTTTACATTCCTGGCTATTTATTGCAAGCGGGTCAGGAGATCAGCGAAACACAGAAAAAGTTTGCTGATGAGGAACTGGCGAGGACAAAAGCGGTTTTCGAAAACCAGGCGTCAAACATAGATTTCAATAATGCCGAATGGCGCTCTACTATCGACCAACCAGTCGAAGCTGTCGCCAGACTGGCTCGCTATGCTGATTTGGTCGTCGTCGGCCAAAGAGATCCTGCAGATGAATCAGCGATGGCGAAAGATTTTCCGGCGCAGTTGGTGCTTGCTGCTGGCCGGCCGGTATTGATTCTTCCCTATGCGGGAAGTTTCCTCAACATCGGGAGCCGCATTCTCATCGCCTGGAATGGGAGCCGTGAGGCGGCGCGAGCCATCACTGATGCGCTCCCACTGCTCAAGACTGCCGATAAGGTGCACCTGATGGCCATATCTCCAAAGCATAGCGGCCTGGGGGATGTTCCGGTTAATGATATCGTTCAATACCTCGCACGTCATAGCATCCAAGTTGAGGTATCGACGGATCATGTCGCCAATATCGATGTGGGCAATGCGCTCCTGTCCCGCGCAGCAGACCTCAGTGCAGACCTTCTCGTGATGGGCGGCTACGGTCATTCCAGGCTGAGGGAATGGGTACTGGGCGGGGCCACCCGCTTAATCGTGGAATCGATGACGGTGCCGGTCCTGATGTCCCACTAGCTTTCTCTGTCATCTCAGTTCCTTGAGATGGTAACAGTTGTGGCCTGAGGATTTTGCCTGATAGAGGGATTGGTCTGCCTGGACAAGCAACTCGTCCCCTGAAACAACCACACTGACTACGATACCAATACTGATGATTTCAAACTCCACCCCTTTCTCAAAAGTAAGCATTAAAAAATCGGCTCCGGAGAACGGCTGATTTTGCCTCTCCAAAAGTAAAATCCTGACTTTTGGAAAGACGAATTTCTTTTCAAATGTCCTTTCATTTCTTAAAGGGGAAGCCCCCAAATAGCAATTTCAAAAATGATTTCCCGATTTTTGGAAGGCAAAAATCCCCAGATCGATACCGATCTGGGGCCTCGAAAACTAACTAGCGGAATGCCACAAACTTCCATTATTTCGAGCAGCGAACAGGTACAAGCTTACCGTCTTTCTCTTCCATAAGTTGGATGTTGGAGACCCCTGCACCACCATCGCCTTTGAAACCGAACACGATTGTCTGGAACACTTTGAATCCATCAACACAAAGTACTCTGTCATGCACATTTTGCAGGCCAGCCCCACCTCTTTGATTTTCTTCCTCCCTGATTTCAGCAAAAACAGAAGAAACAGTTCCAAGTACGAAAAATACCATCAAAATCGCAAAGACAGCCTTTTTCATCCTTTTCCTCCTTTGAAAAGTGATTTATGGGGGGGGAGGGGGAGCGCTTTTTCCAGCCTACTTCAACAGCCAAGAAGCCTACCCCAGAGACTGCAGACAGTAAGGAATCATGGTTTTCCTGACCTATCATTCTTGATTCCACGCGACCATTTTTGAATATCTCTTGCCTCACTCTCCGGGATGCCGAGCGATAACAAGAATTCATAGTGTGCCTCCGATGCTCGATTCTCAAATTCAGCATGCCAGGCCTTCATGGCCGCCTCGTCCATTCCAGCTGATTTCAGCATTTCTACCCACATCTTCTTATCAATAATAGGGGCAAACTTATCACTAGTCATGTTTTTCAACATGGCCGCTATCAGGTGTTGCTGGGTCCTAAGGTCAAGGATCTCATCGCCGAGTTCTCGCAAGCGTTTTTCAAGAATCTTCACGCTGGGCTCTGAATCGCTGAAGAGCATTTTTTGCACCTCGGCAAGCGGCAGTCCAGCGCGGCGAAACACGCAGATTCGCTCCAGCTTGCGATACTCGTCCTTTGAATATCGACGATAACCGGCGGCGGTTCTCTCAGAGGCGCACAGCAGCCCGATACGGTCATAGTAGAGAAGCGTACTCCGCGACAGGCCGAATGCCCGGGCTAATTGTGAGATTAAGTAGGTTTCCATCTCTCTCCCAAATTAACGCGTTGATCGTTTTTATTCCGATTGACGAGTACAGCATTTTGTTTTGGTTCAGCGTGAATTGGAGAATCGCTTCGTTTGAGTTAGACTACGCGAACGGAGAAATTCACCATGCGAAAAAAACGTTACAACTACACGGCCCAAGAGAAGGTTGCCATCCTCAAACGTCATCTGCTTGAGCAGGTTCCCATCTCAGATTTGTGCGATGAGTATCAGCTTCAACCCACGGTATTCAACCGGTGGATGAAGGAGTTTTTCGAAAACGGAGCCGCTGCCTTTGAGAAGGACAACTCCCGCCAGAAAAAGGCCGAGGAGAAGCGGATCCAGAAGCTCGAAGCCAAGCTGCAAACCAAGAATGAAGTCCTCTCGGAATTGATGGAGGAACACATTCAACTAAAAAAGGATCTTGGGGAACTCTAAAAGCGTCTTGGGTTCCCCATGATATCCGCGATGCGGTGGTCGATTTCATTAAGCGTTGGGCCAAGCGCACCGAAATTGCTGTGACGCACCTTCTGCGCTGGCTGGGCCTTGCCGCCAGTAAATATTACAACTGGCAAAAGCGTTACGGCAAAGCCAATGAGCACAATGCGCCAATCCCCCGCGATTTCTGGCTGGAGGATTGGGAGCGCCAGGCGATCATCGATTTCCAGCAACAGTACCCGCTGGAGGGTTATCGTCGTTTGACCTTTATGATGCTCGACCGGGATGTTGTTGCCGTCAGTCCCAGCAGTGTTTATCGCGTCCTGAGTGCTGCCGGACTGCTCAAGCGCTGGAACGGCAAGCCATCCAAGAAAGGGACCGGTTTTGTGCAGCCGCTTAAGGCCCATGAGCACTGGCATATTGACGTTTCCTATGTCAATATTTGCGGCACCTTTTACTATCTGTGTTGCGTTTTAGACGGCTGTAGCCGCTACATCGTCCACTGGGAATTGCGCGAAGCCATGACCGAAAGAGACATCGAAATTATCCTGCAGCGGGCCAAGGAGAAATTCCCCCAGGCGACTCCGCGGATTATTTCTGACAATGGCCCCCAGTTCATCGCCAAGGACTTCAAAGAGTTTATCCGGGTGGCAGGCATGACCCACGTTCGGACATCGCCCTACTACCCACAAAGCAACGGCAAGCTGGAGCGTTTTCATGGGACGATCAAACTCGAATGCATCCGACCCAAGGTGCCGCTGTCCCTTGAAGACGCAAGAAAACAAGTGACAGAATACATCCTTTACTACAACGATGAGCGACTTCACAGCGCCATAGGCTATGTTGCCCCGAAAGCAAAACTGGAAGGTCACGAGAAGCTGATTTTCACAGAACGAGATCGCAAACTCGAAGCAGCCCGAGATGCAAGAAAGCAAAAACAGCGGCAGGAAAAACTCCGCCCCGCCCAGCACCGAGAAGCCCCGGAAGGGGAAACATTCACCCCACTAACTCAACAAGGGTGATTCTCCAATTCCGACTGAGGCAAAACAATTTAGCTATTCTGCAGTTTCTGTAAGCGGATATTTTCCGAACCCCCAGAGGTCTTCTTTTGTAGTTTAAATGAATAGAAATAGATTGCAGTAGCTAACACACTTATCAGAACACGCTTGGTTACCCCAATTATAAATCCAGTCCCACCCAGCATATTATCCAAAAAAACGAGCTCGAAAATGACAGAAGAGAATAGACACCCAGCAGTAATCAGAAGGAGACTTCTTCTCTCAAGTGGCTTCATTGCCCCCCAAGCCAACAATACAGTCCACCCCGCCATAAACATTGCACCAATATACATCGCGAGCTGGTAGTCTGATCCAGTTCCCATATAGCCGTTGAGAATGTTAGGTATTTTAAAACCGAACGCTATCAAGAACCACGACACTGCAATCATCCCATCAACTGCTGCACCAAAGATAAACATGGATTTAAGCATTGGGTTTACGCTTATATTAATTCTCATATCCTAACCTCTTGTGGTTAACAACAAACTAACCGGTGGCCGCATTTGTTTAACTACGGCATTGGCAGCCACCGCGCTGGTCTGCCTATTGACAGTCTGTGCGAACCTTGGCGATATCATCGGACGAAAGGCCAAGCCACTCCAAGAAGGCCAGATGACCTTCCGGGTGGCGTGTCTCGAACAGATGGTGCCACTTTTTGATTGCGTCATCATCTAGTCCGATCTCTCTGAACATGGCGACCCAGTCATCCTTACTTACGTTACCTTGCATTGCCTGTCTCCTTGAAAAGTTGTTTTTGGCTCTGCCTGTCTCGGTCATGACAAAACTATGTGTAAACTGTGAACCAATAGACGGGTCAACCCCAAAAGCACTTTACGCATTTATTTGATGTCGTCAAAGATGCCAATAAGGTCGGTCAACTTTTTTCACGAAGAATCTATTCAATCATGACTACGGTGGGTGTCTGTTATCGATTATCAAAACTTAGCAGAATTGGAGCAATCTCAGATTTTGTCGCTTCAAAACTGTTTTCCTGACTTTTGATAGGGGGATCTGATCATGTTTTCCCTGTCAAATATCCTTCCATAACTCTGGATTTCGATCAGCCCAGTCCAAGCACACCTAATCCAAAATGAAATATCACGACATTTGAAAGTGAAAATGCCCCGGATCGATGCCGACCTGGGGCATATAAAATCACTGTCAACGGTTCATAAGTAACTATTTTTGAAAACCGGCTAGGATGGTCAGAATTTCGATCTCAAAAAAGTGAAATCCTGATTTTTGAACAGCGCGCCCCAGCGGTTGACGAAAGAGCGCCAGTGCTGTAGGTAATCCGGCTGTAGGCGCTTGTTAGCTGGCCGTTACATGACACCCTATTTCCGCCAAGCCCTCCAGAATAGGAACAAAGGTCTTAGAGATTTGTCCGCTGGGAAAGGGGATACGCTCAAAATCGCTCAGAAGACCCGCTTTCCACTCAGCGGAATCCTCCTTTAAAATGAAAAGGGGCTTCTTGAAAACCTTAGCGGCAATCGCCTCCTGTATCAGCCAGGTTGGATCCTCCTGGCGAGAAATGATGGCAATGACGATATCGTATTTAGCAAGGCGCTCCTGAACCTTCTGAGCGACGCTCTCTGGCGAAAAAGCCCTTCCCGAATGAGTCCTGATGTTTGTCAGTGTCAAAAACCTGGCCACTTCGTTAGCGTATTGTGTGCCCTCATCATCGAATGCATGAGCCAAGAACGCTGATGAAACTGTCACCTCCTGAGGCACTTCGTCAATGGGAGCCAGTGCCAAAATTGGCTCTACGGCTTCGAGGATTACGTCAGGCGTACCGTCCCGAGCGTACACCTCAATAGTTATTGTGCTCGGGTCGCATGTTTCTATGCAAAGGAATTGACGGTCCGCGGTCCTAAAAAGGGCATGGATGCATTTCGGCTCGCCACGGTGTTTTGCAGCCTCTTCAAGCTCCGAGAGTTCATGGATTGTGCATTCCTCGGCAGGGTAATAAAGCGTGAACCGCGTCTGCGTAAGTTCCCACTTAAGCGTCGCCAGCAACACGTCGCGAACGGCTCGGACGCGGCCTACGCTGATCGGCCGCTTTCGATAGTAGCGCTTGAGTCTCATGCTATTCACCTCCTACGAGATTCACCACCATGGAGGTATTGTAGTAGTTTCGACGTTGGCGGTTAATCAGTTATTGTCTAGTTTCTGCAAAACACTCCGATCGAGGTGTTATGCATATATCTTGACTTCCAGTTAGGTCTTTCCCTTTCCCATATTTATGGGGTCCGGAAATAAAAAAGCCGAGCCCACCATCAGGATCAATATCCTTCGACAGCTCGACAATCTTTAACATACAAAAATACCTCGCTTTCCGCCCCCCCTTCCGGAAGGATTGGCTTTATCGAGATTTTTAATGTAATTGTGATGATATTAATTTTTATCAGAGCTTAATGAGATTGCAAGAGGTCGACAAGTTGATTCCAGCGAATTTTACTAAGTTGATCAGCGCCCAGAGAGACAACTTTTTTCAAAACTTAGCATTTAAAAAACGGTTTCTGAAAATGGTCAATTTCTCCTCTTCAAAAGTGAAATCTTGACTTTTGACATGCCGATCTCCCCATGATTTTCCTTTCAAAAGTCCTTTCATGGCTGCCGATTTCACCCAATGGCTGTCCAATAGGACAATTGTCAAATTTGATTTTCCGATTTTTGGAAGAGAAAATGCCCCAGATCTGACCGACCAGGGGCATCGAAAACTGACTGTAGGGAAGTCACAAATAACAAATTTTGAGATACGTTCTTGCTTCGCGCCGATAATGCTTCGAATGCGACGGTGTCCGCTAGGGAAAGGCGGTTCGATGATTGGTGGGCCAATTAGGAAAACTGACGGTCCTGAAAGTTATAAACTTATGACCGTCCCTAGTCCCTCTATTATCCTGGCACCCTGTTCAGCTCTTCCCGCATTACTTTCCGAATCACTTCTTCCAGATCTTTCTTATTTTTTTGAATATGGTCCCGCAAGGCCTGGTTGATGAGGGTCTGATAATTGCCGCCGCCGTCTTCATGAGCTTGCCCCCTGAACCAGTCCAAAATGTCAGTGTCAATCCGAATAGTAATTCGGGTCTTGCCAGGTTCGGACGGAACAATCGAACCGCGCCGAGCATTTTTGATATCGTATTCTTCGCGCATCTCAGTTTTCTTCTTCATAAGCTTGCCTTTCTCCTTTCGTCGCCAACCTAGCTGAAATAATGCGAATATCCTCCCCTCGCCAAGTATAGACCACGGTCAAAACCCGGCCGACAGCATCTCTCCCGAAAGTAACAAACCTAGGCTCCCCTTCGGCATCAGGGTCTTCGATGGTCAACGCCATTTCGTCCTCAAAAACGGGCACGACATCCGCAAAATCCACGCGGTGTTTCTTTCGATTGTTCTCTGCCTTGTCGGAATCCCACTGAAAATTCATGCCACCATTGTATGTACATTGTGCATATATTGCAACCGGTTTCTTGCCGACCTGTCTCTGGCTTGTTTTGAAAAGAGATTTTTGGGACTAGATCGCCGCCCCCGGGGGTACTGGGTATCTCAAAAGGCGAAATCACAAAAATTAGGATTCGGCGGGTTATCGAAACTTACACATTTTGCAAAAGCTAAGATCAATCCAATTGACCATTGCCAAAAAGTGTCATTCGATTTTTGAAAAAGGCACTTCGGCGCTTTCAGGATGCAGTCTAGAATATCCTTAATGTTGTGAGAGCAATTTAGAAACAACTTCTGAATCGAGGCACACGGAGTTTATGGACCCCAGTCAGCAGGTCTGGGATCTCCCATTTTAGAGGTAATCTCCCCCCCCTGGTGCCCCTTATTCTTGGGCGATTGAAATCTTCAGGTAGGGAGATATCATTTTAATGACAACCCTGGCTCAAGGAACCAGACATGGACCGCGCAAAGAACTTCACACTTCTGCTCTACGGATTATTACTGTTCGTGCTGGTACCTGCCTGTGCCGTCAGAACAGTAGACACCGAAGCACCGACAGTAGAGATCACTTCGATTCGTGAGGAAGCCAAAGAGGGTCCAAGGGTGGTCATGACCGAGGCGGAACTTCAATCCCACTTGATGAGCTTTACCGACCGTTTCGCATCTCTCGTCCTGCAGGGCTTTGAGGATTTTGATGAACTATCACCGCCGGTTGAGCAACGGCGCATAGTTCAACGAAACGCAGTATATTCAGTTGCCTCTGCGATCACCATCGCTGCTGAGTCGGACCCCGATGTCGCTTTGCTGGATATGGTGGTCATGGTGACCTTGGGACATTCGATCTATGAAGAGCACTGGCTGCCTAAATTGGGAACCCCCGTTGCCTCGATGGAAAGAGGATTTCGAAAAGCGGAAGAGGATATCTGGAAGATTGCCGCAAAAATTCTCCACCCCGATCAAAAGGCGGAACTTCTGGCTATGGTCCAGCAATGGCGACGTGAAAACCCTGAAGAGCTGGCATTTACCTATGTGCGTTTCAGTGATTTTGCCGCGAAACGGAGAAGGGCGGCATTATCCAAATCCGAAGACCCTAAGGGACTGTTCCAATCGGTCGAAGTTGCCACCAAACAAGTGGAGGATATTAAACTGCTCGCCGAGCGGGGAATGTTCCTGGCAACCAGGGTGCCGCTGCTCACCGGATTCTTTATGGACACGTTCCTGTCACAGGTTTCCACCAACCCGCAGGTTAAAGGGACACTGTCTGATCTGCACAGGGTTTCATCAGTGTCTGAGCGCATGGTTGTGGTGGCGGAGCAGTTGCCGATCATGATCGACAGAGAACGCCAGGCGATCATCGAACAAACCTTTGCTAAATTGACCGCGGAACGCGAAGCTGCGATCAGCCAGGCGATGGATCGACTGGCCGAGGAAAGGAAAAACACTATTGAAGAGTTCCTTGCCGAAGAAACGCGCATCAAAGGGCTGCTTACCGAACTGAAAGAGACCTTGAAGGAAGGAAACAACCTGATAGTCTCAACCAATTCCCTGGCCGAGCGACTCAACCTGGGAGCGGCTCCAGAGAGTTCAGAGCCAATAGATATCAACGATTATAAAGAGACACTGAGGGAAGTTACAGTGACGGTTTCCCAACTCCATTCACTGGTTGAGGAAGCCAACAGACTTCTCAATTCTCCAGGCGTGGAAAACCTTCTTCCACGCCTGGAACAAACCATTGATCGGGTTGGTGCAGAAGGCGGTGAAGTCATCGACCACACCTTTGTTCGAGGAGTGTTTCTACTTCTGATCTGGTTGGGCGGGTACTTTTTAGCCAGATTGGCCCTTCAATACCTTGCCAAAAGAAGATCCTAATCCTAGCCAGGGAGGTTAAAGTAAGTTTTTGGCAGGCCAGAATGGCCCCAATCTGTTTTAAAATGGATCTTCGTTATTCGACCTGACTTAACAGGTGTCAAAGGGTGTTGTTTTCGGTGTCTCATCCAAAATTTTTAGTTCCGAGACAAATGCTCCTGGGATTTCAGGGGCATTTTCTTTTTCAAAACTTAGCAGTTATGACAGCCGTTCAGCATTGTCCGCTCACCCTCTTTATTCCGTTTTCAAATATCCTGTCAAAAGGGTTCGCATAAATCCTTGGAGTTATGAAAAAAGTGTAGGGAGGGGAAAGTCTAGCATTTTAATGTTGGCATTTTAGTTGTGTGTTGGTATGTGTATGCGTATAATATAAACAAGCTCGAAAATTCAGGAGGCGGAGCATGCGCACAGACCACGAAACTTTAGTCAGAAAACAATATCTTGTGACCGAAGGGCAAATAGAAAAAATTGAAAGGCTTGCTAAAGCCGAAGGGATTTCTGCGACAGCAATGGTCAGACAGGCGATTGATGCTTATGATCCCGATAATGAGCCAGGTTCGATGGATATGGCGGAGTTGATGGACTTGGTCCACAGCCGCCTTAAAGAAGCCATCCAATCCACCCAGGAAGCAACACAGACCGTCAGCGAAACACTCAAAAAACTCTCCAAAGGAGCCGAATAAATGTCCGGCTGGAAAGACCTGTTACTCGACACTTTGCGGCTCACCGATGAA
This sequence comes from uncultured Desulfuromonadales bacterium, assembly GCA_947259685.1. The sequence continues at coordinate 24,443 of CAMYNC010000055.1, forward strand.
GTCAAACGGTTGAATGAGGAAACCCAGAAGCTTTCGGACCAGACTCTTGACATTAATAAACGGGTGGTTCGGTTGGAAACCATCATTAAAATAACTGGAAGGCACGGGGGCAACAAGCAAATTGATTGAGCGTTGAGTCTCTGGTTTGCAAAAACATTCTAAAGTATCGCGGGTTTCGTCATAATGATACGCAGGCTGATCACCCGATCGGTTGATTTTAAACTTAGAAAACAGACCTAATCCCCCGGTTCATTTTCTTCCTCTAGCAACTGCCAAGAAGCAAAGCCATCCTTCGTCTCCGCCTCAGCCAACTCACACCCAATCAATCGATAGCTCTTCCTTTTAGGATGAGTCTTGATCCCCACGTAGGCTCGTACCAGGTTGGCCACTGTCGCTTCTTGGAGGATGATCTCTTCCCCCGAATGCAGTTTGATGGTTGCGCGCAGATGCTGGTGTCCCTGCGGAGGGGCGAGAACGAGTTCCGCAATGTCAGCATTGGCAAGGATACGCCGCTTTTTTTCCATGACGACCTCCGCATGTAAAAGGCAGTGGGTAGCTCTTAAGGATCGGGCGACTGATCAATGGTGTGAAAGAATAGCATATGAAGACTTCACAGGTTTTGCTGCTAAGGGAGGGGTCATCCTAAAAAAGTGAAGATTTCATTTTTGAAAGTGGCTTCTGTAAGGAGCCGGCATCTTTAAAGGTATTCAGCGGCCGCCAGGCTATGGATCGAATAAAAAAGCCCGCCGTCGGAGGGGGGGCGAGGAGTCAAGCCCGATTGGGTTGAGTTCATTGAGAAATTTGTCAGATCGTGCCTGTACACTGCGCAAATATTATTTGTTTACATGTGGGGAGGAGCAATGCGACACAGCAAGCGAGTCAGAATTGCCAACTTGGCGTTGAACTGTTCTTATTGTCAGCCGTTGTCTGGATGCATCTTGTCGGGCTTGAAAAACAAAAAGAAGCAAGAGATATTTTCCAGCCTCGATGTCTTAACCAATGAGGGCCTGGACCGGCTTATCTCCTTCCACGAGTGCTGTAATTACCGAGAGAGTGTGCCGATCTAAAGACAAAGAATGGAAGACTAACTAATGGTCCGATTTTCACTCTCCAAGCTCTGCTGGGGAACTAGGGTCTCATGGGGAAGGGAAGATTTGCGCCCATAGTGTTTTTTCCCAAGATCAGCCGATAAAACACCCGCCAACAAAGCAATCTTTAAATCGTCTTCAAGAATTCTTTGCCTTCTCGGTCTCTTCTGAAATTTTGACCAAAGATCCATAGCGACAATCCTTTGAATTTTACTTTATGAGTATATCAGATGATTCATAGGGCGGGTTACGTATGGACTTCCTGAAATTTTCGGTAGAGTGGTGGGATTATCTGTCCTTATTCCCGTCTCACGGTATGCAAGGTGGCAGAACCTATTTGTGCGAAATGGGGGGGGGTGAAGCCCACCGAAACGAAAAAATACACTAAGATTTTATGGGGGGGAACTTTCGCCAAGACGAAATTTCTGCATTCAATCTTGTTGAATTTTGATGGCAGAAATTCGAGAAGCTAAGAGCAAATTCAGCGGGTTTCGCCCCGCCTGGCGACTAACTTTCTCTGTTCGTCCGGGAGAAAGTCAGCAAAGAGATACGCCCCAGTCTATACACCCCTAGGGGGGGGCTCACTTCGGAGATATCCAACCAGCAAGGAGGCGAAAACTCGCTTTGCTCGGACAGTCGTCCCTGGGATGCTGGCAGGAAATCTCCTGCGTTCGGCGGCGCTCAATGGGGAGGGGGTCAAAACTAACAATTTTTTAGACGCCTCTTTTGACAAGATAAAAGCCCCAGCCTGGGAGTTGACATTATATTGATTGTTGGTCAAAGAGTTGGGCACGTTCACCACCCGTCGCTTAGATTAGATGGTGGCACTAAAGCAATATCGTCTCTTCTGTAAAGCACTTGACATAAATAAACATAGTGTTACTATATCTGTAACAATTGTTACAGATAGTTTTTTTGAACGGAGAAAACGGAGGTTGATATGCCTCAAGCAGGAAGAGTAAATACAGCTCAAGACCCACATAGCGTTGAGTATCGAACCAGTCTCGCAAAGATGATTATGAACCTTTTTGACCTTTGGGAGCTGGGCAACGAAGATCAGGCTGCTCTTCTTGGACTCTCTACTAAAGGTAGAATGAGCCTGTCCAGATATCGCAAGGGAAGTCCTTTTGCGGACAATCAAGATCTCCTGGATCGAGCCGGACATTTGTTGGGGATTCATAAATCATTGCGTCTCATTTTCCCACACAATAAAAATTTGGCCTATCGTTGGATCTCTCAGCCAAATAAGCGATTTGAAAACAAGTCACCGCTCGCCATTATGAAGGAACGTCGATTTGAAGGGCTTCTGGCAATTCGTCGGTATCTCGATTTCGAGCGTGGCAGATAAAATGTTTCAACATCTTCTTACCAATATCAACGATTACTCGGGAGATCTGTTTCGCAACATCAAGACTGCGCGGGTCACTATCGACTGCTACGATGACCTTGGCGACGGAGAATTCGACACCGAGGTTGCCATCCACTCAGAGATAGAGGGACATGAAGACACCCATGCAGCAACCCTCACCCGCCCTTTTGACTATGGGACTGTCATAGCTTATTCATTCGATGCGGCCCACTGGCAAGAGACTCGGTTTAGCGACGGATTTGCTTATGGTGTTTGGTACGGATCGGTAGAAATGGAAACCACGATCTTTGAAACTGTCCACCATTGGCGGAGGTTTATAGAGGATTCGTTCGATGGATCGGATGAAGAGATTGTATCTGATCGACGTATTGTCTTAGCTCGTTGCCAAAGTCTGTTAGTCGACCTGGTTGGCAAAGAGAATGATTTCCCTGCGTTGGTTGATCCGGATAGTTATGGTTTTACCCAGCAAGTCGGAACCTATCTTGTCCAAAACAGACAGTCAGGGCTGTTTGTAAAGTCTGCCAGATGCGACGGGATCAACGCGGCGGTATTCAACAAAGCAATTTTGTCAAACCCGCGAGACTTTTGCTATCTAACTTACTACTGGAATCCAGCAGAATTGGAGACGGTGCGGGTTGAAAGAGAGCTAGGGACAACGTTGATGGAAATTTGAATTAAAATACTTACAATTGCATTTGACTGAGGAAGGCAGATCTTGCTGACACAGAAAATAAAGGGGCTATCTGTATTTCAAAATGCAGATTTCACAATTTTTGAGATGGCTTCCCCCTGTTACTTGGCGTGCTATAAATCCTAAGGTGAAGCCGGGATCCCCTGCAATCTGGAACAACAAATAGGACGGCCCAACCATTTGAAGTCAGGTTGGGCCGTTCCTTGTTCTGCGAATGGTGCAATTCAAGAAATAGGGTGGCATGAATTTGATGTTTATGATTATGGCGCACTGAGATCAGGCGCACGGGCTTGAACGTTGTAAATTGTACCGGTCGTTTCATTTACGGTAGCCGTTACAGGCCCTGGCGGTTTCGTCGAAGTCAGCCCGAAGAAAAAGGTGCTTTCCCCGGTTCCGGGGCTGCCACCAGCACAGACTGGGGAACTGAAGGTGAATGTGATGTCATCACCGCTTTTTTCTGCAGAAGCGAGACCGACACTGCCAAGCCCCCCGCTTGTGACGACATACACGTGATCTGCGTCCCCATCACCATCATAGTCCAAACTATTGACCACAGGTCCGAATTCGATTTTCATTGAGCTGATGCAGGGGGGATACGTGATGCCTAGCGCATTGCGCAGATCGATCCGGTACTCATAGCCATAAAGCCCATCGCCCGGGGCTCCAGGTTGCCCCACAAAGGTTCGAGACTGAAGAAAGTTCGTCCCTCCCGTGGGAAGGGGAATGGTGTCTGTACTGTCAGTCACCGTAATCGTGCATGACGGGTCAAAAACACAGTTTACCGCCGGAGCATTCACGTCGACGACTTTTAGGCTACAAGCAGTGGTGAAGACCAAACAACTGATAAGAATGGCAATAATTGTTTTCATCTGAGCCCCCTTTCTTGTCTGTCCGTTACCTTCCTGCAGGTCATTTTATGAACAAGCCAATTCAAATTTCTCCCAGGATTAATTCGGATAGTTCGGGCGTACGCAAATACCCATAGCTTTTATGGCTATTCGCTTCGCCCTCATGATTAACGTAGTCGTTGTGGACGAGAATATCTGTAACCTTCACACCCGAGGCGTTCGCTATTTCGTATTCATCCGAAAGATTACAGTCGATGGCGACCTTGTCAGTGGGATCCGCGATGTTTGTCCACCGAACAACTTTCTCAGGCGTTTTCTTCCCATTGAACTCCTTACGAATTTTTTGCGTAACAAGAGGCAGGCCAAGTGGAGAACCAATCGTAATAAAATGCTCGATGTTTTGCATTTCAGCATTATCTACCTCTCGCAGAGCATCATAGGCGATAATCGATCCCATCGAATGGGCAATGAGGACTATTCGTTTTTCACTATGCTGCTTTAGTAATTCGTTAAGTCGCGCCCTCATCAGTTTCCGCTTGTCAGGTGAATCGTAGTATTCTTTGAGGTCTTTGACGCTTATGCCGAGTAACTTTTCTACATTCGAACCCAGACCGAACAGTTCCTTCTCCTTATCAAGCAGCCTTCCGCCCCATTTTTGTGTGAAAGCACGTATCTTGTCGAATGTGTTTGGGTCACAACGCCTTAGTGGTCCCACTCCTTGGGCTTTTTCATAGCGCTCTGACAACTCACCCTCGGGAATCGGGTTCGGGTACTGGATGTTCGCCCAATAGGCTAATTCAAAAGGTGAATCCAGATGTGTTGCGCAGTTTCGGGTCATCCCTTCTGCAATGGCTTCCATCCACCACTTTTCGAGAACCTCTTTTTCAGGTTTATTGAGTAAGCCATGGATACCGATGATGATTGAATCTGCCATGATTTATCTCCTTTTCATAAATATTTGCAGCAACAGTTCTATGGCAGGGAACTTGGTTCCACAGAGTCAAAACATTTCAATATTTGTGACTCCTGAAGAGCACAGGATTCACTGAACGCCGCAGTCACTTCCCCATATCTCCATAACCCATTCCGGATGGTCGATGAACGGATTTCGATTTCCTTGAACTTGATGGATGATGTTATTGCGCTGCCGCTCGTCTTCAGAGATTGCGTCTTGTGTGTGCCAAGCGAAGAGCGTACACAGTTTGCCAAACTTAGTCCCTGAGGTGTCGGTTGTGTCCACCAACGTCAGATCAGGCTCGCTTGAGTCCCCCTCATAGCGGGTCGCCATGTAGAACATTGTACGGGCGACATCGCCTTTGACATGATCTCGCGGTTCCCAGGAGTCACCATCCGAAAAGGTGTCAGGGGCCTCATGATGCGGTGTCCCGCCATTGTCGAAGTCCTTGCTGGACCTTGAACTGTTGATCGAGGCATCTGTAGGCCAGAGATTGTGGGCGTCTGTTGCAGGTCCCCGGTTTCTCGTTCGTCCGAGGGCATGACTTCGCGCCCAGACGTGTTCCCGATTCCAGGCATCTTGATCGGAATTGTTGTTGCTGCTGTTCCTCGTGACCGGTTGCGACCGGCCCGAATAGAGAAGCACAATGTTGTCGGTGTTTGTTGGGTCCTTGTGCGCCTCCGAAAGCACGGCCCAGATCTCCCGATAATGAAGTTTGCGATGTGTACTGATGATGCCACTGAGCGCCGACTTGAGCGTATTACCGGTCAGTCCTTGGGCATCCTTATAGTAGAGGGCCAGAGGGTCAGTCGGCGTTTGACCAAGGGGGGGGATGTCCACGATGACAGGATCGTGATCGGAGGCTCCATAGGCATTATTGCCGTGCCAACGGGGTTGGTAGTTGAAGTGGTTGTATCTGAGTGTGGTTGGCTCATCGCTGTTGGTGTGCCAGATCGCGACCTTTTGGACTTTGTCGGCCAAGCCGGAGGACGCGAGCGCATGGTCCAGGTAGCCGTAGGCACCGTAGTAGTAGCTATAGCGCTCAGCGGCTGGTAGCCGATCCTCGATCAGGTCAACAAGGCCAGCGGACTCCAGGGTGGCAATCGGGTCTTCGGCACCGTAGGCGTTCAGGTCGCCGATGACCAGGACGTGCTCACTTTCGTCTTGCGTCTTTACGTTGTCAATAAACCGGACCAGTTGGCGGGCTTGCTGCGTGCGCAGCGAGTTCCAACACCCCTGGCCCTGGTCAATGTTAGCAGGATCCTCTTGTCCGCTGGGGCAACTCCCCTTTGATTTAAAATGATTGACCACCACGGTCAACTTGGGACCGGCTGGTCCAATTTCGAAGGTCTGGGCCAGAGATGGCCGTTTGAAGACCTGGAACTCTGCATCGTCGGCGGGGTTCGTTGCGTGGGCCGGACCGACTGGCTGAACTCGTGCCGATCGGTAAATGATTTCCTCACGAATTGCGTCGGTGCCTAAGAACGGTGAACGGACCCAGTCGTAGGCCTGCGAGCCGATGGCATTGTTCAGCGCCGCCACCAGAGTTTCAATAGTGGTATTATCCGTGTTCTCCAGCTCTACGAGGCCGACGATGTCCGCGTCCAAGGAGACAAGGGTCGCGATGATTTTGTCGCGCTGACGGTCGAATTCCTCGGCGGTTTCTGCGCCGCGGCAGTCTTTGTCGCGCGCAGGTCCACAGACTTCTTGCTCGTGTCCGTCCTGGTCCTTGGAGAGGGTTGTGAAAAAATTCAGGACGTTGAAGCCAACAACACGGAGCCCATCTTGTAAGGGGGCCGGTGGCGCGGTCCGGGGATTGGTGGTTTCGAATTCCGGATCGGCAACCGGATGGCACCGGAACAGCCCATAGCCGTACCCCAGAACACCGGTCACGGAAACCAGCTTGGAGCCGACCCGATGCGTGCCTTGGTCCTGGTCAAACAAGGGGACAGAGCTGGGCTGCTTGCGATAACTGCCATCATCGATGACAAATAAACGGTTTTCGCCACCTTCCACGCCTGCCAAACCCTCGAAGTTGGTATCGATGAACGATCGGGAAAAACCGATGACAATCTCGCCGAACTGCAGGAGTTTATCGTTTTGAATAACTTGAAGCGGACCTTCAATGCGCACCAGCATCCCCTCGAAAGGTTCGAGATCGAACGATTCGGTTGAAACCGATACAGTCGTAACCGGGATAGTGATGTCGATGCCGCAGTCTTCGATCGACTCGATGTCTTGCAAGGCAGTCATGCCAAAGTGCTCGGCCACCTTACCCTTGACCTCGATGAGTCGATCGAGAACCAGGACCTGATCGGTGAGAACATAGATCCCGTCCGACGTCAAAGGATCCCCGTCTCCCTCGGCTGCCTGGACAAAGTAGCCCTCAACGCCATCTAGGGTGTCCACCTTGCCGACCACGACACCCCGAGTTGTGACGGCAGCACCAAGGAGAGGACTGGTTCGTCCATCACCTTGAATATCGGAAATTGGAATAAAGGGTGGGGTGGTGTCCTCGTTTGTACATTCTCCGACATCCACAATGAAATGCTGACCGATGTTGGGCTGCCCGAAGGTATTGTCTTCGGTGACCAGCCAGGTGAAGTCCAGGTAATGCCGACCTGTTCCGACCAGTTGGAGTGATGCGCGATCATGTGTCGCCGAATTTTCTGCGACGCCGATATCAGTACTCTGGAGCCCTTGTGCCGGACCGTCCAACGCCGAAAAATTTCCCTCGTAACTGAGAAACTGGACGACTTGCCCCTGCGAATCAACCAGCGCCAGACCATCTGGACCGTTTTGCAGGGCATTGCTGGGAACAGGGATCAACAAGGTCCCATATCCACCTTCCTGCTCCACAAACTGACCCGCGAGCTCGATCGAGTGGTGGGCCTGGCCATTACTTCCGTTGTAAAGAACCAGTGTCCAGCCAGCGACGCTCATTCCGGCAGGACCAGTAATTTCAACCGCTTCATTCCGATCTCTACCAGCATTGTCGTAATGCAGTTCGTTTAGGAACACATTGGCCCCGTCTCGGTTAAAAGCGAGGGCTGAGATGCTGGTGCAAGAGAGAACAACCACCAAGATAAAAAGATAGGTCTTCATCATAATCGTCTCTCCCTTGTTGAGAACTGGCTCCAAAGATCTGAACCAGTAGACTCCTAAATGCTTAAAAAACTTCGGATATTTTTACTGCTCCTGAATATAGGTTTCTTTATTACTCCAGATGTAATTACAGATCGCTTACGGTTCGTTAGGAATGGGCAGCAGATGAAAAAGTCGATTAGGAATTGTTGCCCCTTCTGGAGACAATCAAAGCCAAAAAATAGCTCTGATTTAAAATAATTGTAGCTAAGGATGAAGGAATCGCAGGGGGAGGGGATAAGAATCACATTTGGTGATGGTATTTCGAAAGGAAAGTCGGCGGGATTCGCCCCGCCTGGCGAGCTACTTTTTCTGTGCGCTCGAGAAAAAGTAGCCAAAAAGAAGCGCCCCACCGTTTGCCTTTTCAAGGTTCCCTCCCTGCGGAGGTTTCCACCCAGCAAGGGGACGAAAACTCGCTTTTCTCGGACAGTCGTCCCTGGACTGCTGGCTGGCAATCTTCTGCGTTCGCCGGCACTGAAAGGGGAGGGTACAGAAAAAAAGAGCACTATGCGCAGTCCACCGCAGAATTCGGACAAAAAATCATACCCTAAGCCAAGGCCGAAGACCGGGAAGCTGTAAATTTTGGCTAAGCGATCAGGGCCGATTGGCAAATGTTACGATATTTGAAAGGCCCATCCTAGAGTTAAGAAGGGTCTGATCTCTATAGAAGTGATGACCGATCAATGAATTCTCCCTGCAGTTTTCAACTCTTTGGCTCGAACTTCTGTATAAAAGTGTCCGTATGTGGTGTGCCCTCGAACAGTGGGGAAATGAATTCCCGTCCTCCCCTTTGGCTTGGCCAGAAACAGCCGATAGCAAATAAATTTCCTTTAAACTTTTCCTGCGAACTGTTAGGCTTGTAACTTGATTAGAGGGGAATAATTATTCTCCAGATTCCCAAGCCAGTATGGAGCGGAAATGGAATTGAACAACATTGTTGGCTGGCAGCACGCGACTGCGAAAGACATTGATCGAGCGGTGAACGGATCGATGTCTTCCGGACACCTGGTTAAAACAATAGCGGCAAAAACAATTCTGAATAGGCTGTTGTATGCGCTCAGCAGATCCTGTCATATCAATGAAGCCAACCCGCACATGAAGCAGGTCATCTACAATTTACACCGGCAAATGGACGGGCAGGCGCCATTGGAAACCCTAAACGGCCTGGAAGTACAGGTTTTCAATATTTTTGTCCAAAGAGACGAATCAGGTTGTTCCGCTAACGAGCTCTACATTATTGAATCAGGGAAAATCGTTAGACTCGCAGAACTCAATATTGACAATGATCTATTTTCGAACCGGCTCAAAGAATATTACAAGGAATTGTGTCGGGAACCGATTGAAATTTAAGGGCAGCGAAGTGTTGCCCCTACAAGTTTAAACGCGACCCCAGCGCACTTTCACTTCCAGTCTCAATGCGTGATGACTGTCGGGAAAAAGCCTACCAAGAAACAGCCGGAAACCTCTCTTCTCTTTTTTAGAGCGGGTATTTACGGAATCTTAGGAAGGGCCAAATTTCAATCTAGAATATGCAGGCAAAGATGAGAAGCCTGGGAAAACAAGCCAACCAGCTTTCCAGAGAAATCTTCATTCCTCATATCAATGTAATCTTAAATGGAGTAGTTTTAATTCAATAGTGAGCTTAAAATAGTTAGTAGCGATCCTTAAATATTCCCTTTTTTAATATCGAATCGGGTAAAGAATCTCTGTTAAGTGGACTTACTTCTATTATTTCCATGTCATTTCTCTCTTTAATCTTAGATATAAACTCATCGCCACCATAAGTAATAGTTCCTATCACTATATTGGGTGAATCAAGGGCTTTTAAGGCAGCCTTTCTGAACTTGTCAGAAAAACACTCCATCTTGCCAATTTCGTCTAGTATTATTACGTTGTCATCAATGGGTTGAATTGAAGAAGCCGCAATTTTTTCAATATTTTCAATGCTTACTCCGTATCTTCTAATATGAAAATCAGAGTTAATATCCTGATGAGCTAAATAGCCTGCTTTTCCGTCAAGGGACCTCATCAAAAAACCAACTCGCTTGTCACCGATTTTCTCTTCTTCAGTGTAAAACCCGTTAGCGGGTACAGGTAGGTTCTTGATAATCTTCTTTATAACGGTCGTCTTCCCTGAAGACGGTGCTCCTGTTAGGAAAATATTCTTTTTTATTAAACGTGTATCCACATTGACCTTCCATATTTTTTTATAGCGGCTCAGTGGCCAAACCTCGATCCCAATTCTGCTTCAGCGTTATCGATCACCCCTGTGAGAGGATCAGGCATGCGTAGGGTCCGATGCCGATATTTCCGTGGAACGGCATGTTGTCGCATCCTCCATGGTGGGCGGCGGTGTCGTACCCCGGTTGGTTGCAGAACAGGGAGCTATAGCCGTTCCAGTCACTGCTGAAGCGGACCTTCCACTCACCAAGGCACGGAAATCCGATGGTATAACTCTCGTAGGTGCGGTTCGCGAAGTTCACCACAATGAGTACGTCATCGCCCAGGCCACCGTTCTCCCAACGATGGAAGGCGATGACTTTGTCAGCATTGTTGACGTGGAAGACGTTCACGTGCTGACCTCGCAAACCGGCCGTGGTGTTGAACCAATTGCGGCGAAGCCGTATCAGATCGCGGTACATCTGGTGGATGCCGCTATGTGCCTGCATGCGTTCGTACCACCGTATCGGCCGCTTATCGTGAAATGCTTCGTAGTCAAGCACTTCCTGCCCTTGAAAAAGCATCGGAATGCCGGGCGAGGTGAACAAGAGCGCGGCCGCTAACGTGGCTCGTTTCTGGGCATAGTAGCCTTCGGCGTCGCCAGGGGCGATTGCATCTGTCAGCCGTCTGCCCTGATTGTCTTCGGCAGCTTCGTCGTGGGACTCAATGTAAATAACTTGTTGGAACGCATCACCATTGTGGCGATGGTTGATGGCGTCACGGATTTCAGCCATGCTCCGATCACTGTCCCAGGTGACGGTTGCGACATTGCGGATGGTATGGACGAAGGTAGGATCCCACTGGCTGTGAAAACCCGCGCCGTTCTGGTTCGTGGGTTTGGTGAGCCAGTCGTTCCGTTGTAGGTCCTCCGCGATGCGGATCTTCCACGGCTGATGCGCGGAAACCTCGTTGTTGATCCACTGCAAGAGGCTCCAGCCATCGGGGATGTCAGCGCCATGGTTATTTCCATCACCGTGCGCGTTGCGGATGTTAACAACGGAGTCGAAACGGAGCCCATCCAGGCGGTACTCATTTAGCCAGAACAGGGCATTGTCGCGAATGAACTGTCTCACCTCCCCGCGCCCGTAATCAGGTCGGGTTTCTCCCCAGGGCGTTTTACGTCGCCAGTCGTTGTAAAAGTAAATCCCGCCCTTGTTGTGCTTACTCCAACCGTCGAACTGCCACATGTCCAGTTGACCTGGGCCGAAATGGTTGAAGACGACATCCAAGATGACGGCCATCCCCAGTTCGTGAGCCCTTTTCACCAGTCTCTTCAGGTCGCGCGGGTCCCCATAAGCGTCCTCGATGGCAAAGGGGTTGGCCGGATTATACCCCCATGACCAGACATCGTTGAATTCCACCAATGGCATCAATTCGACGGCGTTGATTCCCAGGTCCCGGAGGTATGGCAACTCCTCGATGACTTTGCCAAGGTGGCCTGGCATGCCGCCGGGCTGGTCGTTGTAGGTTCCGACATGCAGCTCATAGAGCACCAATTCATTCCAGGGCGGCATGTGGAATGGAGCATCGCCCCAGTCGAAATCAGGGTGATGGATGACTCCGTTGATTACTCCATCGGTGTCTTGCCGAATCACCTCCCGGGCGTATGGATCAACCCGCCAAAGAGGCTTGTCTCGGCTTGGATTGCGGATCACGAGTTTGTAGCGCTGTCCGGGGGTCGCTCCCGGAACGTTACAGCTCCAATACCCACCCGATTCCTCTTCAAGTGGATGCGAAGTGTCGGACCAATTATTGAAATTCCCAGCCACAGAAACACTGGACGCAAAAGGCGCCCAAACGCGAAATGTCGTGCCGTTTTCATGCGGAACCGGTCCCATCCCGGCTTGAACTTCAGTGGTCGTACTCATACCGGTCTCCTCCTCGTCGAATGTCGGTGGCCGAAGACTGCAGAGTTTTTCAAAGCCCCCTTCATCCGCAAAGACCTGTTGTTTTCCGTTTCCCTCTCACTGAAGGGTTTCGAGATTAGGTATATCTAGTTTTGTTTTACTGGTATCAGAAACTCTCCCGGTTTTGTTTCGGGTAATGTGGGTGGCTGGGCTCTAGAGTTGAACCCAGCTAATACCAACCTTCCGATTGGCTTGCTCCCACTACAGTACCCAGCTTAGCTTGATGGGGTCCTGAATCAGATTTCGCCTTCGCCAACGGGTTCCCTTGAGGCATATACCACGAAGGATTTGGCCTCGGGGTTGAAAGTGACCCAGACTGGCGATTCATTGCGTAGCAGGTCGACGTAATACGGATATCGATCCACCGTTTCGTAAGCAACCCCGGTTGTTCCACTATACGAGTTGGCCGGAAGCGGGTCGCCGGCTTTCTTGAAAAGGATATAGAGCCTATTCCCATCCTCGCAGTAAATGTTGATGCGGCCCTCTGTTGAGCCATTCGGGTACATGAATGCTGCATAGTTCAGGCTTCGTTTTACAAATGCGGACATTTGATTTTCCTCCTTGGTTTTTTGAGAGAATTTGCTCTTCTGGCCGTGTGGATATTAGGAGCCATGTTGACCCATTCCCCGAAAGAATTGATGAGATGATAGGGGGTTGTTTCCGAGGAGTTGTGCCTGAGGTTCTTGAGAAATATCCTCCCACCTTTCGGACCGCTTTTTTTCTTATTTGAACAAAAAGAATAAATTTTTCTCTACCGATTTTATGGATTCTTTATGTTTTGTGATGATATAGATTTCTATCAGAACTTAATGAGTTTGCAATGGAGGCCTGGGTGGGAAACGTCGAATCTTACTCAGTTAACTTTTGAGGATTTGGGGGAGGGAGAGGGCAGGGGTTGCGCCCCCTGGCGGCACCTTCATTTCTTTGTGTGCCCAAAGAAACGAAGCAAAGAAAGTACAAAACCCCGCTTCTTGGCCTTCGGCTTCCCTGCGCTTCACGGACGTTTTGGGGCCGAACAAAAACTCGCGTTGCTCGAACAGTTGTCCGGCTTTCTCCCAAAAAGTCCGGTTCGCTCCGGCTGCGTCACAGGGGTAGGGGAAGAGAAACTAAAATCCTTTTCTTCGGGCCAACTCAGAGCGTTGCCGGCATATCATTTTTGGGATCGTAGGTCTTCACTGAGCTGGCATCCCAGTTCCACAGCACCAGATTGTATCCGGCCGGATAGCGTTGCGAGGGAACCAGAATCCCCTTAGCTCCGAGGCCTTGGAGCTCATCGACAAGTCGCCAGGTCGGTGGTTCGACCTTATCTATGAGCAGCATTTTTTTCCAAGGGCAGGCCAGCACATTGGGATCAATCCCGGCCTCAAAACATGAAGAGGTTGTACGTAAATCAACAATCCCGGAAATCTCCACGTCGAAGCGACAGAAAGTCCCAGGCCGATCGGGAATGTCTTGGCCATACTCAGCAAGGGCTGCTTCCAGGTAAACAGAAAGGTAGAGGGCTTCTTCCCCGGCACGGTTGAAGCGACCACCATGAATCGCGGTGCCTTTACCGCTGAGCGGATCATGAGCCCATTTTGGGGCGAGCAGCCGCCAGAATGATTGTTTGAGATCAATAAGGGGCAAGGGTGACTTACCCATAGATTCCATCCGAGAGCATGCGAAGGTGTGCTTTAACCACGTCAGCATGCCCTTCTTCTACCAGAGTTTGCGGCGTTTTATAGTCGAAGTCTGGCAGCGGCTGGTGAAGGAACCAGATCACCGCTTTCTCAGGTGATGACGTAAGATCGGTCGCAATGGAGAGGATCTCAACAACTGGCTTGAGAGCTTCTTGTACTCGCGGGGAATCCGGGTTGCGGGTTAAGGTGTTGCGGTTTATATGCGAGAGGCGAGAAATTGCGCTTATTTCGAGGTGCATGAATTCACCCAACGCACGAGGCGCAATGATTCCCTTATCCAAGTCGGTGACTTTTTCTAATACGAGATTCAGCATAATAGCCTCCCCGCTATGAGCATAATTGATGCACAGCCTGCCAATCCTGTGCATCTTTTATGTTAATTTAACAGAAAAAGGGGAATACTGCAAAAATTTCTGGAAGGTAGAGGGAGCGGCGGGATTCGCCCCGCCAGGCGAGTAACTTTCTCTGACCGCCCGAGAGAAAGTCACCAAAGAGATGCGCCCCAGAGTTTGCCCCTAGGGGGGGCCTCACTGCAGAGATTTTTATCCAGCAAGGAGACTAAAACTCGCTTCGCTCAGACATCCGTCCCTGATCTGCCAGCTGAAAATCTCCTGCGTTCGGCGGCACTCACAGGGGGAGTTGGACGATCCCAGGCTCATTAAGACGCTTCGAATTCAAGCTCTGCCAAAACATCCTCAACATGACCGGCTAATACATAACTTGGAGATTCAGCCAATTGTTGAGCCAGTGCCGCGTACACCATGGTGGTCGAAAGATCTTTATGTCTCGCCAGGACCTGCACCGCCATGGGATTTTTCCCGGCAAGAAGCATATGAGTAATCCCGGTGTGGCGCATGATATGCGCTGTCACGTTTGCCCCCTGAGGGAGCCCGGCGGTTTGCGCCCGTTTTTTGACGATCTGATTCACCGAATGGTCTGTCAAACGCTGGAAAAAGTGAGCGCGGTCCAGGGCTACAAAGATAGGGCAGCGATCGAAGGGCAGCGCGAGTTTTTTTTCAAATGCTTCCGGGCCACCCATCACGTCTAAATAGCGATTGAGCAGCTCAATTGCCACTGGCTCAAGCTTCACTTTCTGGCGATGCCCACCTTTGGCCACCGGAATATTCAACCAGTAGTGTTCAGCTTGTTTGCTGATGTCCCCCCAGTTGGCATTTGCCGCTTCGGATCGCCTCAATAACGCGGTATAGAGCAGAGTAATTAACGCAAGATCCCGGGCCATAATTTCCTGGACATTACGACTACCGGATGGCCGGTGACAAGCAACAATGAGCTGCTGCATTTCCGTTGGCATCAACCCAAGTTGCGGGGACCATTCAGAAAGCTTTGGTCGTCTTACCAATTTTGGTGATGCTGGATTGACCGAAACCAAACCCTTGGCCTGGAGGTAGCCGTAAAAGGAAGATAATGACGCAAGCTTCCGGCAAATGGTAGAAGCCTCCAGATAATTTTGATCGTCCGGACCTTTTTTCAGCGTCTTATTCCTCCAGACTTGCAGATCACCATCCGTTAAGGAGAGAATCTTCTCAACCGTCGGAACCCCACCAAAAAAGTCTTCTAAATCTCTCCTGTAAAGTCGTCGGGTACTCTCTGCAAGCTGGCCAGCCAACCAGCCATCGAAGGCAGCATCGACGGTAACCTGTGGAAGAGTATTTTTTTGGGGGGTAGGTAGGTTGTTCATTGCTCATTTTTCCTAGCGAGGGGAGGTTGCTTTCAAGGGTCTATATAACACATTGCTAGGTTACGATAATTCTATTTTTCGTAACCTAGGGAATATTCTTGCCCAATGCAGCCACCAATTATGATGTGAAACCCGCTACTTATTCTTGCTTAAAATTGGCCACTTGTTCCTTAAACAGTTTTATTTGGATACATGTTCGCATAGCCGATCTGGCATATAATAGCTTCCGTAGATTTTATGGGCTTGGTAGATACATCGACCACTTTCGTGGCAACCCTCGAAGCGCACACAGGCAAAGCAATTTGAACCACGGTAAGATTCGCGAGATGGTGTGATGATCGACTCAAACTCAGGATCATGCCAAGCTTCGGCCACACTGGTATGAGTTAGATCCTTTCCGCAAAGAGAAAGATCGTGGATGCGTTTGTAACAACGGTGCACAACACCGTTGGGAAGAAAAAACATTTTAGTCATGCCGATGTCGCACTGAAAACCACCACGCGAGATGCTGTCCAGCTCGTCGAATTTTTCGATGTTAAGATCAGGGTGCCTCTCCCGAAGCCGCGCTATTTCATCGTCAAGAAAGTATTGGTCCGCCAACGCCATTTGTTGATTGTCAACCGAAGTGATCGGTCTAGAAACTGGTTCAAAGGGCACAACCTGCAGAGACACGGCCCCCGTTTCGGAGGCCAGCTCTGCCACACCTTCAAGAGCATTGGGATTGAGGCGTGACGCAACCGCCTGGATGCTGATGGCTACTCCTACAGCACCCAAGTATTGCGCTGAGCTACGCACCTGCTCAGGCCAGGCAGTGGATCCTACTAAACCCTGACTGGCGTTTGGGTCCACCGTATCAATTGAAAACGAAAGGTGCCGGACACCACCAGCGGATAGCCGTTCTGCCAAACTTGGGCTGATGGGATGTTTCGTGGTCAGCAGTGGATTTATTCCGCTCTCAACAGCATCCCCCATCACCTCGGGGAGATCCGGGCGGAGCAAGGGCTCGGCACCACCGATCAGAAGGTTTTGCGCACCATGCTCCGCCGCTTCACTAAAGATCTCGCGAAGCCTCATTCTAGGGAGTGTTGCATCAGGCGCATGGGAACCACTACGAGGTTGGACGAAACAATAGACGCACCGTCGTGGACAGTAGCTTGTGACCCACCAGTGGAGCGTTCGCGGGCCCGGCAAAGGTCGCAATCCTTCCTTTTGTTCAGGAGGGTGTACGGCGGCGAGCTTTTCCAAAGGAGGGAGTGTCGTGCATTTAAGTGGAGTGTCTACAAGCAGTGGCTGAAACCTATTTAGCAGCGCTTTAAGCAACTCTGAACTTCTCTCTCCCAGCATTAAAAGCAGTACCGCCTCGATGTCATCAAGCCTACGCTTTCCATTCATTATTCCAAGCGCTACAGCTTCGGGAGCTGAAAGGGCTGCCGTCTTTTGGCCGTCAGAAAGCCGCTCGACATACGCGCGGTTATTACGTATCACCAGTCGCCACAGAGAGCCAAGAGCAGGTTTCAAAAGGAGGTCTCCAGCTGACAAAACTCGTCGGGCGCATACAGCATTTCATGCCGGCTTAGGGCGGTGCAATAGCAGCGACCACGGCTATTGCAGGTATAAAACCTGCTACAATCCGTGCACGCTGATCCCGCGTATCGCTCCTTTATCGGCTGGTTAAGGGCGGCCAGAGGCTGGCCATTCCACACATCGAGGATGGTTTGGTCACGTAGCGAGCCTACAACTAACTCTTCTTTATCGGGCAAATACCTGCAGCGCGTAACCCCTCCACAGGGGAGAACGTGCAATTCTCGTAAGCCCACGTCGCATACGGCTACAGTAGAACAAGTTTCACCGCTCTTTGGAATGGTGGCCAAACCAGCCTTTATATCAATGCGGTCGCCATAGCGATCTTGCAAAACGGGAATTCGAGTCTTGAGACCAAAGTCTCCTGCAGCCAAGCTTTGCGCTGTTAGCGTTGGTGAAGTGGGCAAGCAATATGGGCTCAGGGTCAAATGCGGTGCACCAAGCTCGATGAGCAGTTCAACAAGATTCTCAAGCCCATCAGCGTTCTTTTTAGTGATTACGGCGTTAACTGCTAGGTCGATGCCAACATCGAGAAAGGATTGGATCGCCTGCCGAGCCTCCGCCAAAAAGTTGTGTGCCCCCGCCAGTGCGGCCGCCCTGTCCTCGCGCGCGTCATCGAGCGAAAATTTGACGGAGGTGAGCCCAGCTTCAGCAAGTTGCTTTGCCATAAGCGAATCAACTGAATATTTTGTGGTCAAATGGGTCCGTACACGATGAGCTGTGGCAGCTGCGATAATTTGAGGCAGATCCCTTCGCAGCAACGGCTCACCACCGGTCAAGTAAAGGTCCGATGCCCCAATGCTACCCATCTCCTTGACCATGCCGATTGCGGCTTGGAACGGTAAAGTCGCATCCGTGGGAGAATCTTCACGATCGGCGGCATGGTCGAAGACACTGTAATAGCAATATGGGCAACGGCGGTTGCATCCTATCGTAACTACCCATATCACTGCAGACGGCGCTGGCTCGCGCCTGGTCTGCAGTGCGGTGATAGTTTGGTTGGCGTCAACCTGCTCTAGCCATGAAAGGTTGGCCGCGCGCGGAGTATCGCCACCAAGATAACAATAAAATCGATCAACGACGTGTTCGACCCAATAATCGCCATCTCTCGAAGGGAGGCAGGAAGCAAGACTTTCCGCAGCAGTGCCAGTATTGCCAGTAGCGCCGAGAAATGTTAGAGCTAAGGCCTCAGAAACATTAAGAGCCCTCATTACGCCGGAGCCTTCCCTGCAAATAACCGGAACACCACCATCATTTCTTATAGTGACATCCGAGCGCAGGTAATAGTTTCTCGAGCCTTTCACACTATTTCTTGATTTTCGGTGGGTTCACAACCTCGTCGAGATCAACCTTCACTATCGCCACGGTTCCTGCTCGACAACACATGGCCGGAACGTCAAGGTGCCCGAGAACCTCAACCGGTTGTTGCTTGAGGAGCTTTCGAGCTTCATGGACCACACGTTCTCCGATCTCGGCACGTTCATAGATTGTCTGATCCCTTTTTTTCATCGCTTATCTCCTTGAATATAATGTTGCATGTGATTAGCTCGCCACGCCTATGAACAGAGGGCGATAAAAAAAACCGAGACCACCGAAAGGATCATTCTCCTTCGGCAGCTTGGCCATTTTTGTTCCAAAGGCAAGTCGTCATCTGTTTCCCCCTAACAGAAGGATTAGCTTAGTCGAGATTGTCGATAATTTTCTTGCGTGTTCACCTACTTCTATCAGAACTTAATGAGATTGCAAGCGCCCTGCGTCCTGCTTAAAAGCCCAATGACCGGGTAGCTGCAATAATATTTACAGTGCCAACTTTTGATATAGGCCTCACTGAAATGGTATTTGTGGATGGGCAGCATGATGTCGAGAACTTTTCTGTGAGCCTGCTTTGATGCTCTTTAAATCCTTAGGCTAAGCAGGATCGTATTTCAGAACAACTTTCAGTAAAAGCCCAACCGAAACTTCTGATTGGGCTCTCTGATGTGCTGGAAATGGTGACTTAAAAGAAAGGTTTTTCTACGAACTTAATACATCCTTTAGTCAGGCATGAATGGATCTTCTGAAGGATCTAATTCAGTAGGCAAATCGGCGAAAGGGAAAGGACGCTGACTTCCGTTCAGAGTGACATATCGCAATATTTGATATCCATAGGCGGCAATTTGGTTAGAAAAAATCCCTACTGATTCATTGGGTTTTCGAGTGCCAAACAGATAAATAAACTGAAAGATAACCACGACTTTCACAATGAACAACACGATCCCAAGGATGACAAGAAACAAAATGGTATAAAGCAGCCGAATAGCGATCTGCTTTCCAGATACAATTGGTTTTCGCCCCTTTTCTGTTTGTTCCTGAGAGCCTTTGGCCGTTGGTTGCATCTTTTCACTGTTCTTTGATTCAGCTGGCATTGCTATCTCCTTTAGGGTGAAAATAAGATGGCCTCATACCAGGCAATCTGAAGCTGGACGTCGGGGGCTTGGTGGAGTCTGATCTTCATTGTATCCCAGGCGAAAAGCGAAGGTCGGCTGCCATCCGGATTCACCCACTAAAGCAGTCAAGCGTTGATCAGCGATTGGGTTTTGGCCTAACTGCCGTTGCCGATCGGCCCACTCAATTGGTTGATTCATAGGATGCATGGATAAGTTCTTGATTGTCGCAAACAAGTGCATGCGTTGCCAAGCGCGACCAGCCTTCAAATTATCGATGCGACCGTAGCGGTCACGCACAGAGAGGAGAGCCGTTGCCGGTGCGGTGGCTAGATGGCTGTCACGGGTGGCGGCCAACCACATCCGATGTCCAGCTTCCGCACTCGGGTCTGGAAAGATCTTCGCGGCAATTGTCATCATGGGAGATAAGCCTGCAGTATCTAGGTTCGGACCATCCCGATAAGCCTGAACTGCGGCGTCGGTCGTACGAAACCAACCATGACTCGCCATAACCATTTCGTGATCAGCAACAATTGCAGTCGTTGCATCCATCATCAACGCATCAAAACTCAAACATGTCTTTTTGTTGTCAAAAAAATCTAAACGCAACCCTTCTGCCGAGGCAATGTCCGTCAACGCCTGAACCAGATGTCGGGGAATCGCTTTCGAGCGCTGATAGGGGAACCGGTTGGTATGTCGTAATCGAATCGCATCGAACAGTTCACTGGTTCGCTTTTCTCCTGGGGACAGATGGACAGTTGCGATCAGATCGAATCCAGATGTTTCCGGTTTATCAGGAAAGCGCCCGGACTGAGCCTCAACAAATGCGTTCATCCCATGAACTGGTGCTGACACGACAATATTTTCGATAGCACAACCAAGACCAATTTGCATTTCTCGACGATAGGGGTCGAATGCTCCCAGATGTCGACTACGGTCAGCAAAGACATCTATCCGGTCTGATTT
>CAMYNC010000055.1:45041-46617 GCA_947259685.1 uncultured Desulfuromonadales bacterium
CAAGTTGTCCATGGTTGATAGGCTGGGCCATCAAAAGGTGAGAAAATATCTTCTTCAGCCGCTCGCCATATACCGCCTGCCATGGCCACAACGGCTATGCCTCCAATCGTTTGAGCGCCCCGCTTCAGGAAAGTGCGCCGCGAAGGTCCTACAGAACTATTTATGGGAGTTTTCATCTTTGTTATCTCCTTCCAGTGTCACCTGCCGGTGACATGGGGGTTAAAAAAAACCGGTCTACAGGCATTTGTCAAAAATCGTGGCCATTGTTCCGGTCAGTCGTTCCCAACCTTCGTCCTCACGAATCTCAATGCCATTGAATATTCTGATTTTTCGGCTGCGGGCTGCGAGGTAATTGATGCTGGAAACGGCAATGGCGATCAACGCAGCGACATCGACACTGACTTCATTCGGGGCGGCGTTGTCAGCGAATGCTTCGGTGAGCTCAAGCCCCTTTCGCTCACGAATTTCTTCCAGATGAGCGGTCAGTTCATTGCGCTCAACCATTTCCCAGGCGAGAATCTCCAAGGTCAGCGGGCGCTTGCGAATTCCTTCAGCAAGATTTGTTATGACGGTTGTCATTTGATCGGCTAGCGGACGGTTGCGAAATTGTTCAATCGGTTCGCCTATAAGTTCATCAATACTCGGCCAGAAATCACCCTGGCGGGCATAGGCCTTGATCAAGCCATCCAACCCGTCGAAATAGCGATAGATCAGGACTTTGTCGACAGCTGCTTCACGGGCTACAGCGTTCACGCCTAGTTTGAGAAAACCATCTCGCGCCAAGACTCGCCCTGCGGCATTGATTAACTTATCTTCTGTCTCCTTACGGTTTCGCACTGTCGTGACCTCCATGCATGCTGTTAATTTAAGGCTATGTCACCGCATAGTGACATGTCAAACCCTATATTTGAGAAACATGGATAAATAGCGAAATTTCTAAAAATATCCCATCGTTTCAAAAGCTTGCCTACATATCAGGTCGATCTGTCTAATTGGTTATGTCAAAGATTTTGGGAGGCATCAAAAGGGCCTGTAGGGAGATTCTTGGATTCCCTGGCTTGTCGGATACTGATCGGAGAATTTCAGCTCGTCAATATCGGCCAACCAGATTTGTCTTAGAAGTTGCTCCGCATTAGACCATGGGGTCGAAAGCCGGTCAGATTGGTCATGTCTTGAATATCGCCCCTTCCAGTAAAACGTGTTCGATTAATACCGCAAACCAAGAATTGCAAATTCCGG
This sequence comes from uncultured Desulfuromonadales bacterium, assembly GCA_947259685.1. Next base: position 46,281 of record CAMYNC010000055.1, read on the forward strand.
AGTACAAGAAAACCGCTCGATCTGGTAACCGTGCAGTTTTTATGTCTCATCGGGGTGAATTAAAGAGAATTTATACAGTCCTCAATCCCTGCGATAATCGGATTGCGAGTCCGCGTAGCAGCGTAGCAAATCCGTGTGGAATACTGCTTTAGATGCTTACTGTCACTGATTTCATTTCCCTGGCTTTCCCGCCAACCATCAGCTTGCTTATCTTCTGGTTACAGCTATCAAGTTTGACAGTTAGCAAACTGGGTGACGCTGGGCTCATGAGGTGACCTTGTTCAATCAGCAAGAGATCCTTAGCTATTTTCAGCTTGTCATGGAGAAAACAGGCTAA
>CAMYNC010000056.1 GCA_947259685.1 uncultured Desulfuromonadales bacterium
TCTCTACTCAATGTCAAGCTAGAAATCCAGCATCTGGCTGATTTTTCAACTATTTTTTTATTTCAAAGAACCATGCAAAGTTCTAACCGGACAATGCTGCAATGACCTCGTTATTATCCATGTTTCATGCAGATTGACAATTGATTTAGAAATTAAAGCTGGAGCAAAAAAGACAACCAAGCTGTTTTTAGCATTCCTACAAATACACCTTGGAGGTCATCGAAAACAACAAAACCCCCGTAGCTCGGCTACGGGGGTTTTGTTGTTAAACTGAAACTTGGAGTGAGCTGCTAATCTTCCATCAGCAGGATGGCATCGGCAACTTCTTTCAGGCTCTTACGCTTGTCCATGGCCAACTTTTGCATCCGCCGATAAGCGTCCGGCTCATTGAGACCCTGCTTCATCAGTACCCCCTTGGCCCGATCGATCTTTTTCCGCGCATCGAGGGTTTCCTGCAGCTTGTCGACTTCCTGCTGCAAGCTCGATATCTCGACAAATTGATGGATTGCCGTGTCGATGGTGACTTTAAGCTGTTCCTCGCCAAAGGGCTTCATCAACAGCTGGCTGACGCCGACTTCCCAGGCTTTTTCCAGGCATTCACTTTCACCCGCGGCTGCCAACAAAACAACCGGCCCGGCGGTTTGGCTGCCAATTTTTTCAGCAGCGGCAACCTCATCCGCACCGTTCAATGAAAAATCCAGCACGGTCAGCAAGGGTTTCTCCGAGGTTGCCAGAGCGGCTCCCAGGGTTGTGGATTCCGCTTCAACCACCCGGTCAAAGCCGCAATCCACGAGAGTTTTAGCAATCAACTGACGCAAACTTGCGTCCTCGTCAACGACCAGAGCACATTTCATGTTTTTCCTCCTTGAACGATTCCGACCTGAGTAATTTGCATAACCGATGCCGAAAACTGAGGTCAGTCCAGGATGTTTTATTATTAATTTTATGAACCTCATTGCTCTGCCGCTAGCAGAAATCACCAGAATGAGGATAAAATGTGTTTTTCTAAGGAGTTCGTAAAGTTTGGTAAATTGTTTTGACAAACCCGTTCCAGCCCTTTATTCAAATAAGATGTGTTTATCCCTCTCGCATTGAAAGTCGTTCAGTGACTAGAATTCTATCCACAACTTTTTTTTTGCCACTTCTTTGCGCAGTCCTGTTGCTCAGTGCCTGCCAGTCCCTTGCCCCGGCAGTCGATCCACAGGCACAGTTGCCTCAGCAGCCAGAACGCTGGGCCAGCGACCCGCAGGTTTCATCTCAGGCTCCGACCGACTGGCTAAACGACTTTGACGATTCCAAGCTAACCAACCTGGTCACCGAAGCCTTGCAGCATAATTTTTCTCTCCAGGCTGTTGCGGCACAGATGAGTGCCGTTCAGGCCCAGGCGGATATTGTTGGAGCGGCATTACTCCCAGACCTGGACCTTGATTTTTTCGCCAGCCGCCGCAAGACCGGCAGTGGCGATAACCAAAGGATCAGCAACAATTTTGACCTGGCAGGCACGATCAGCTGGGAGGTCGACCTCTGGCAGCGCCTGGCCCATACCGAGCGTGCCGCCCTGGCTGAAGCAGCTGCCAGCGCCAATGATTATTATGCCGCGCGCCTGTCATTAGCTGCCGTCATCGCCCGACAATGGTTTTTAGTCAACGAAGCGGCGCTGCAACAGCAACTTGCAGAGCGCACCGAAGAATCATTTAGAAAGAGCTTACAGGTTGTAGAACAGCAGTATCGCAGTGGCCTGAGCAGCGCACTCGATCTGCGCCTGGCACGCAGCAACCTGGCAGCCGCACAAAGCAACAAAAGCCTGACCGACCGCCAGCACAGCGAACGGCAACGAGAGCTGGAAACCCTGCTCGGTCGTTACCCGGCCGGCCGGCTTAAAACCCCTGCCAGTCTCCCTGAACTGACCCGCCCGGTGCCTGCCGGAATGCCCTCCCAATTACTCGACCGCCGGCCCGACCTGGCCGCTGCTGCCCAGCGCCAAGCGGCAGCTCAGGAGCGCTCGAATGCGGCGCAGAAAAACCACCTGCCAAGCTTTTTCCTGACCGCCTCAGGCGGGACTGCCAGCGAAACCCTTTCCCGACTGCTCGATTGGGACTACCTGGTCTGGAGTCTGGCCGGTTCTCTGGCTCAGCCCCTGTTTGACGGTGGCCGGCGCGGTGCCGAGCAGGATTTGGCGCTGGCGCGCCTGGACGAACAGACAGCGATTTACGCAGAAACCGCTCTGACTGCCTACCGCGAGGTCGAAACCACCCTGGCAGCAGAAGCCTATTTCCAGCAGCAGGAGACTGCCTTGCAGTGGGCAACCGAAGAATCAGCTGCGGCACAACTCCTGGCAGAAGACCGCTACCGCCAGGGCCTGAATGATATTATTACTCTTCTGGAAACTCAGCGGCGCGCTTTTGTCGCCGAAAGCAGTCTGCTGACCACCAAACGGCAACGGCTGGAAAATCGCATTAACCTCTACCTGGCCTTGGGCGGTCCTTTTGCGCCGCCAGCAGCCGAGGAACATCCATGAAACGGCTCATCCGCTATATCCTCCCGCCGCTGGTTCTGCTATTGGGGATTGCCATCGCCGCCAATTTGATCGCGACCGGCCCCAAAACCAAGCGCCAGCGTCCCAAGGCAGAACCACCGACGATCGAGGTTCTCGAACTCCAGCCACAGAGCTACCAGATCCAGGTGCCGAGCCGTGGCACCGTTTCTCCCCGTACCAGCAGTACACTGGTGTCAGAAATCTCTGGCAAAATCGTCTGGGTGGATGAAAGTTTTCGCGATGGCAGCTTCTTCGAAAAAGGCCGCCTGCTGCTAAGGATCGACCAGCGCGATTACCAAAATGCCCTGACCATCGCCAAAGCGGAACTCACTCAACGCAAACTGGCCTTGGCAGAAGAACAGGCGCGCAGCAGTCAGGCACATCTTGACTGGGAAAAGTTACAACTGCAAGGAGAGCCGACCCCGCTGCTGTTGCGCAGGCCGCAGTTGGAAAATGCTCAAGCCGCTCTGGCAGCCGCTGACGCCCGCCTGCAGCAAGCACAACTGGAGCTGGAACGAACGCAAATTGATGCGCCCTACGCCGGACGGATTTTAGAAAAGCAAGTTGACCTTGGCCAGTACGTCTCCCCGGGGACTCCGCTGGTGGAGATCTATGCCAGCGACACCGTTGAAGTGCGCCTGCCGATCAGCAGCGAGCAGCAAAGCTATCTGCAGCTGCCAGAAAGATTCCGCGGCGAAACGAGCGGCAAGCCGCCACAGGGGGCAAAGGTGCAGTTCAGCTCGCGGGTCGGCAAGCGAACCTTTCATTGGACGGGACAACTGGTGCGCACCGAAAGCGCAGTCGATGTTCGCAGCCGGCAGCTATTTGTCATCGCCCAGATCGAAGACCCCTATATTCGGCAGGGGGACCGCCCCCCGCTGAAAATCGGCCAGTTCCTTGAAGCTAGTATCCAAGGTGCACTACTGCCGGATGTCTTCATCATCCCCCGCAGTGCGGTTCGTGGAGAGCAGACTGTCCACCTGGTCGACGCCGAGAATCGCTTGCAGCGCCGCGAACTGCAGATCCTCTGGCGCGACGAGCAGCAGGTCATGGCCAGCGGCCCATTACAGGCTGGTGAACGCCTGTCACTGACAGCGCTCGCCTTTGCCGCAGAAGGGATCAAAGTGCGTATTGCGGGAGAGTCAAAGACCAATGTCGCCAGCGAGAAAGTGATCCAGGAGTCTGAGCAATGAAAGGAATGATCGCCTGGTTCGCTATCAACCCGGTGGCTGCCAACCTGATGATGCTGATTATCATCGGGCTCGGGCTCTATTCACTGATCGAACTGACCCCGCTGGAGGTCTTCCCCCAGTTTGAGCGGGATACGGTGACCGTCGATGTCCGTTACCGCGGCGCAACCCCGGCTGAGGTTGAAGAAGCGGTTGTGATCCGCATTGAAGAAGCGATAGCCGATCTGCAAGGGATCGAGGAGATGATCTCCAATGCCCGCGAAGGCTCGGGCCAGGTACGCATCGAGGTGCAAAAAGGCTATGAACCGCGTGAACTGCTCGACGATATCAAGAACCGGGTCGACGCCATTACCACCTTTCCGGATGATGTTGAGCGCCCCAACTACCAGGTCCTGGAATTCCGCCGTGAGGTGGTCTCCATCGTCGTTAGCGGATCCTTATCTGAACAGGATCTGCGTCGGTTCGGCGAACTGATCCGCGACGACCTGACTGCCCTACCGGAAGTCAGCCAGGCCGACCTGGTGGCGGTACGGCCCTTTGAGCTATCGATCGAAGTCAGTCAGCAGACCCTCGAGGAATATGGACTCGGCTTGAACGATATCTCCCAGGCGGTGCAACGCTCTTCTGTCGACTTGCCGGCCGGGGCGATCAAAGCCAGCGGCGGGGAGATTCTACTGCGCACCCGCGGCCAGGCTTACAGCGCCGAAGAGTTTGCCCGCATCCCAATCCGTAGCAATGCCGACGGCAGCCGGCTGTTGCTCGCCGACCTGGCAACCATCCATGATGGTTTCGATGAAGAACCGCTCTATGCTCTGTTCAACGGCCAGCCAGCGGTCTTGATCGAAGTCTACCGCACCGGCGACCAGAGCGCCCTTGAGATCGGCCAGGCGGTCAAGCAATACGTTGCCGACAAACAAGAACAACTACCTCCGGGAATCGCACTCGATTACTGGCGCGACCGCTCACGGATCGTCAAATTACGTCTGAAGACTTTAATGAACAGTGCGATTCAGGGGGGCGCACTGATTTTTGTGTTACTGGCGCTCTTTCTGCGATTCTCCATCGCCATCTGGGTCTGCATCGGCATCCCGATCAGCTTCATGGGTGCACTTGCCTTGATGCCGGTACTCGGGGTGACAATCAACATCGTCAGTCTGTTTGCCTTTATCCTAGTGTTGGGGATTGTGGTCGACGACGCAATCATCACCGGCGAAAATATCTATTCACACATCAAAAAACATGGTGAAAATGTCGATTCAGTGATCCAAGGGGCCCAGGAGGTCGCGGTACCGGTCACCTTCGGCCTACTGACCACCGTGGCAGCCTTTACTCCACTGCTGTTTATGGAAGGAATGCGCGGACCGATCTTTGCCCAGATCCCGTTAATCGTCATTCCGGTGTTGATCTTCTCCTGGATTGAGTCGAAACTGATCCTGCCTGCCCACCTGCGCCATGTCCATCTGCAGAAGAAGCGCCAGGGACCGATACTGCGGTTGCAGCGGCGCATCGCCGACGGCCTGGAGCGCTTCGTCGAGAAGATCTATCAGCCGGTCCTGAGAAATGCGATCGAACGCCGTCACCTGACCTTCGCCATTTTCACCACCGGGGTCCTGATCATCGTCAGTTTCGTCATCAGTGGCCGCTACGGCTTCACCTTCTTCCCCCGCGTGCAGAGCGAAACCGCCCGCGCCACCCTGGTGATGCCAGCCGGCACCGCCGAGGATCAAACCCGCCGACACATCGAAAAGATGGCCATGGTCGCCCGCGACCTGCAACAGAAATACCGGGAGCCGGACAGCGAGCAATCGGTGATCCGCAACATCCTGGTCAGCATCGGTTGGAGCGGCGGCGGCCGTGCGGGCTTGCGTGGTAATCCGGAGGTCGGCCAGGTGACCCTGGAGCTGATGCCGCCAGAGGAACGCGTCCAAGCTGTCACCACGCGACAGATCGTCAATGAATGGCGCAAAGAGATCGGCAGTATCCCCGGGGTGAAAGAGCTCAATTTTCGCGCTGAAATCGGCCGCGGCGGTGACCCGATCAACATCCAGTTGACCGGTGCCGATTTCAGTAACCTGACTGAGGTGGCTGATGCTCTCAAGCTGCGGCTGGCCGAGTACCCGGGGCTCTACGACATTCAGGATAGTTTCGATCAGGGCAAGGAGGAGATCCAATTGCGACTGCGCCCCGAAGCGGAACTTCTCGGCCTGACCTCAGGCGATCTCGGCCGCCAGGTGCGCGCTGCCTTCTTCGGCGCCGAAGCACAGCGGATCCAGCGCGGCCGCGATGATGTGCGGGTAATGATCCGCTATCCGAAAGAGGAACGGCGCAGTGCCGCGAGCCTGGAAAGCATGAAGATTCGCACTTCCGAAGGGATTGAAATCCCTTTCAGTCAGGTCGCGGATGCGCAGATCGGCAGTGGTTTCTCAACTATCCGTCGGGTCGATCGTAACCGGGCGGTGAACGTCTCCGCCGACGCCGAAAAAGGCAAGGTCGACACCAACGCCATCGCCGCCGACCTGCGTACGTACCTGGATACTCTGCTGCTGGATTATCCCGGAGTACGCTACGCTTTTGAAGGTGAACTGAAAGAACAGCGCGAATCCTTCGGCAGTCTGTTCTTCGGGGTGATTTTTGTCTTGTTTGCCATCTACACCCTGCTGGCGATCCCTTTCCGCTCTTACCTGCAGCCATTGATGGTGATGCTGGTGATCCCTTACAGTGTCGGCGGAGCGATCGTCGGTCACATGCTGATGGGGATGAACCTGAGTTTCATGAGTACACTGGGCATCCTTGCGCTCTGCGGGGTGGTGGTCAACGACAGTCTAGTGCTGGTCGATTTCATCAACCGTCGGCGACGCGAAGGGATGGAACTGGTCGAGGCGGTGATGCTTGCCGGCGGTGCGCGTTTCCGGCCAATCCTGCTGACCTCGCTGACCACCTTCGTCGGCCTGCTGCCGCTGCTCACCGAAACCAGCACCCAGGCTCAGTTTTTGATCCCGATGGCGGTATCGCTCGGCTTCGGGATTCTTTTCGGCACCTTTTTGAGCCTGCTTTTGGTTCCGGCGAGTTATATTATTTTGGAGGATTTTGTTGGGCTGTTTAAGAGCCGGCCTGGTTTTTCCCAAGAACTCGAACTTGAAAAACCGAGCGTTTCTAAGCAATCTTAGCGAAGCAGGCAGAGACTGGCTTCTCTGCCTGCTTCGTTTTAATCTCCCCCCAAAACCTACTTCGCCCCAAACACCTTCTGCAATATTTCCGTCGTCCGTTTGACCGGATTTTCCCGGATGGCAGCTTCTTCTTTTCCCAAGTAGAAGAAGATCCCGTCCATCCCCTTCTCAACCACATAAGAAGTCAGATCGGTTTTAACATCGGGAACAAAAGGGATCGTTTGGTACTGCCCCATGACGGCGTCATAGGCCTGTACGGCTCCGACCTGAGCCATACTGTCGGCAACGATCGGCTCCATCGCCGCAGCCAATGGTTGCGACATTTTACCCTTGAAATATTGGGTGGCGGCATCATCGGGGCCAGTGTAGATTTTCTGCACATCGTCAACGGTCATCTCGTTGATCGAGTTCAAAAACAAGGCCTTGGCTTGCGGCGTTGCCTGCTCAGCAGCGCGGTTAAGTTTCAACTCCAGGTCATCGAGCATTCCGGCCTGGCCAATGGTGTCGAGCATGGAACGCACCTTGTCAAAGCTCCCCGGCAACGGAATATGGATCTGAGGGTCGGCGTTAAACCCATCCAATGCCCCTAGCTGACCCACAACCCTCTCACTACCAACCTTCAAGGCGTCTTTGAGGCCAGCATTGATTTCACTGTCGGTTAATGTACTTAAACTCGGGCTTGTGGATTCGCTACTGCCCTGGAGCAGGTCTTTGCCGGTTTTAAACCAGTCGACGGCTGCTCCGCTTTGCGGCAACAGGCACAGCACCCCCAGCAGCGTCAAAGCAATAAGATACAAACCATTGAACTGTTTTAGTTTATTGAGCATCGTTGCAATCCCTTCAAAAAGCAGAGGTTCAAAGCGGTGGCTTAATTCATTATAAAGCAACCAGCCGCTGCGGCCATCAATCAGCCCTGCTTTTTTCTCTGCTATAGTTTTTTATGATGGCTGTGATCACAGAATTCTTTTGTTCGAGGCTCCCAATATGCTGAGACACTTCAGATTTCCTGAAGAGCAATCCGATCCCTCATCCTTGGGGAATAACTTCCCCCCAATAAGGATTTGAGCATGCTGAGCGATAGCGAAATTGCCCAACAGGTTCAAACAAAACCGATTGGGAAAATTGCCGATCAACTGGGAATTCACCATGAGGATCTGCTGCCGTTCGGGAAACAGCTCGCCAAGGTTCACCTGAACAGCTTGAAACGCGCGACCCAGACCTCAGGCAAGCTGATTCTGGTCTCTGCGACCACGCCCACTGCAGCCGGCGAAGGGAAGACCACCACCACGATCGGCCTGGGACAAGCCCTAGCCACGCTGGGCAAATCGGTCTGTCTGGCATTGCGTGAACCTTCCCTCGGCCCTTGCCTGGGGATGAAAGGGGGCGCCACCGGCGGTGGTTATAGCCAGATTATGCCCGCTGATCGAATCAACCTGCACTTTACCGGTGATTTTCACGCCATCACCAGTGCCAACAACCTGCTTTCGGCAGTGATCGACAATCACATCTATCAGGGGAATCCGCTGAACATCGATCCGCGTCGAATACTCTGGCGCCGGGTGATCGATATGAACGACCGAAGCCTAAGGCATATCGTGCTGGGACTGGGCGGCAAACTCCAGGGTGTTCCGCGCGAAGGCGGCTTTGACATTACTGCGGCATCAGAGGTGATGGCGATGCTTTGCCTGACAAGCGATCTGGATGATTTTCGCCAGCGGTTAGCGAACACCCTGGTCGCGTTTACCTACGACAACGCACCGGTGTTCGCCGAGCAGCTGCAAATCACCGGCGCCATGCTGGCATTGCTGCGCGATGCCATTCACCCGAACCTGGTGCAGAGTCTGGAGGGGGTTCCGACCTTTGTCCACGGTGGGCCCTTTGCCAACATTGCGCACGGGTGTAACAGTTTACTGGCAACCCGGATGGCTCTGCACCACGCCGATTGGGCAATCACCGAGGCAGGCTTCGGTTTCGACCTGGGGGCGGAGAAGTTCTTTGACATCAAATGCCGGCTGGGCGGGCTGGACCCGCAGGCGGTGGTCCTGGTCACCACGACCCGGGCGCTCAAACTGCACGGCGGGCAAAATAAGCAAAAGTTCGGAGCAAAGGATCTTGCTACATTGCGCCAGGGTCTGGGAAACCTGGACAAACATATCGAGAATGTCCGCAAGTTCAACAAACAACCGATTGTCGCTTTAAATCGTTTCGCCGGCGACAATGCGGAGGAGCTGGCGCTGATCGAGACCCGCTGCCTGGAGTTGGAGACCCCTTTCGCTATTTGTAGCCACCACGCCGATGGCGGCAGCGGAGCCGTCGAGCTGGCCGAAAAGGTGATACATATTGCCGAACAGAGCCGGCCATTCAACCCTCTCTACCCGCTTGAAATGCCAGTGGAAGAGAAGATCCAAATCATCTGCCGGGAAATTTACGGCGCCGCCGACGTCGCCTTCACCAAGCAGGCTGCCAAGGATCTCCGTCTGGTGCAACAACTCGGCTTCAATCAGCTGCCGGTCTGCATCGCCAAGGCGCCCGGCTCACTCTCCGACGATCCCAAACTGTACGGCCGCCCGCGCGATTTCGACGTCACCGTGCGTGGCATTCAGATCAATTCCGGCGCCGGCTTCCTGGTGGTTCTCACAGGTGAGATTCTGCGTATGCCGGGGCTGCCGAAACATCCAGCGGCAGAAGGTTGGCAATTACAAGATGATGGCTCGATCGCCGGGCTGGAGTAAATCAACACAATCGAGGGCGTAAAATAACCGCCCTCGATTGGCATGCAGTTTTCCGGAACATTCTTGTCAGGCTATAACCGAGGTACAGCTTTTACAGCGTTTTGCAGCAATTGGTACCTCGGAGAGACACTCAGGGCACTCCTTGGTGGTCGGCTCTTCGACGACTTCTTCTTTGGCTGTGGCCTTGTTCATCGCTTTGATCAGCATAAAAATCGCAAAGGCGATGATAATAAAGTCGAGGACAGTATTGGCAAAAAGACCGTAGTTTATGGTCGGTGCACCAGCATCCTGTGCGGCTTTGAGAGAATCGAACTCACCGTCGCCGAGATTGATAAACAAATTAGAGAAATCGACATTCCCCATGATCATACCGATCGGCGGCATGATAACATCCTTGACCACCGAACTGATGATCTTGCCGAATGCGGCACCGATAATAATACCCACGGCCATATCAACCACATTCCCTCGCATCGCAAATTTCTTGAACTCTTCAAACATAGGCTCCTCCAGTCAGAAAAATGATAGTTCCTGAAAGAATAGCCATGAAATCAAAGCTTTCAAGCTGGCGCATGAGAATAATTGCCAATTCAATGCAGCTATTACCGCAGATATGGTATCGAAAAGCACCTGTATCAGCCGACACTTCCCAAGCTGGCCAGGGCGACCACACCAGCCAACGCGGGGGCATCGCCCAAACACATCAACTCATTGCTCCCGATCAGGTCAAAACCGGCACTGCGCAACAACAAACCGGTCTCGGCGGAAACCAGTTGATCAATCAACAAGGGTCTGCCCGCCGGAGTTTTTCCCAGCGCTTGAGTCACCAACAGGCGATTCACACGCGAGCATTTATTTGGCGCCAACCATGGGCCGAATTGCCAACTTGCCAGACCCGGCTGCAACAACCCCAGAGCCCCGCCACTACGACAGATTTCCCCGTCATCCGCCAACACGGCCAGCAATGGCGCACGAGAGTCCCCCCAGCAGCTGCGATCAAGCTCCATCAATTCGGCCAGCAAGGGCTGTTTCTCGAGTTCAAGAGTCCCTAACCCTTCTCCGCGCCAGCGCTCTATCCGATCGATACTGGCAAAACCACGCCGTTGATAAAGTGGCATACCATCTTTGGACGCCGTCAACCAAACCCGTTTCAGCGCAGACTGACCAAGGAAATCGAGAGCAAAATCGAACAGCGCAAAACCGTATCCCCGGCCACGCTGGTCAGGCCCGACCAACAGGTTGCCGATCCAACCACTTTGCTTATAAGCCACCGCCGAAACAAACCCCTGCACCTGCCCTTCTGCACGCAACACAAAAAAGTAGGGTCGCCACTGATTCTGAAACAAGCACTGTTCTTGAAAAGGCACCGTCCAGCCTTCAGCAACCGCCCATTGCAAAAACAGTCGCCAGTCATCGTCGTTTAAATTTTGAAACTGCATAATTGACCTTAAGCAACGCGGCAAAGCTGCAGCAGTTCATGGTCGTTCAGAGCACGTTTTCGGCGCTGGGAAACTTTGCGCACCCGGTTTAACAGGGCATCGACATCGACTGCCTGCAGATCGACTCTCAGTTGCTCCAAGCGCTGCTTCAAGCCGTGACGGCCGGAGTGCTTGCCGAGCACCATGTGGCGCTGCAAACCGACCTCCGCGGGATTAAAGCCTTCATAATTAGTGGGATTTTTGATCACGCCATCCGCATGCAGCCCCGACTCATGGGAAAATACCTTTTCGCCGACCACTGCCTTCCAGTCGGGCACTGGTCGTTTACTCGCATGTCCGACATAGCGGGAGATTTCAAGAAAACGGCTGGTATCGATTTGCGGGTCGCGACCACAAGCATGCTTAAGGGCCATCACCACCTCTTCCAGCGCGGCATTGCCGGCCCGCTCGCCGAGGCCGTTGACGGTGGTATTAACAAACCGCGCTCCAGCGCGGATTCCCGCAATGGCATTGGCGGTCGCCATCCCCAGGTCGTTGTGGGTATGCACTTCGAGGTCGAGGGAACTACGCTCGGCCAGATATTTCACTTTATCGTAGGTTGCGAAAGGATCGAGAATACCAAGAGTATCGCAGAAGCGGAACCGATCGGCCCCTTCACTTTGGGCGATCTGCAGAAGTTCAACCAAAAAATCGAGATCGGCGCGGCTGGAATCTTCTCCACCAACTGAAACGTAAAGGTCATGCTGTTTAGCGAAGCCGAGCGCTTGCTTTAACTGTTCTTTAACCCAGTCGCGACTCTTGCCAAGTTTGTGCTGAATATGTTTATCGGAAACCGAAATGGAGATATCGACCGCTTGCACGCCGGTCGCCAAAGACGCCTGAATGTCCTGAATGACCGCTCGATTCCAGGTGATCAGCCGGGCGTTCAGCCCCAATTCGACCAGTGCCCGAATCGATGCCTGCTCCTGTTTGCCCATCGCCGGGATGCCGCATTCCAATTCGCCAACGCCGATTTCGTCGAGCATTCGCGCAATCTGCTTTTTTTCGGCCAAACTGAACACCACCCCGGCGGTCTGCTCACCATCCCGCAGGGTGGTATCGTCAATGACAATCTGTGCCTGTTCCAGAGAATTCATAGCTCACCTCGATTACAAACAAAAAAAGCCCGCCACCTATTGCATGGTCAGGGCTACGTTGCCGATTTCACCACCGAGCGTCATTACTGGAGGAGAAATACCGTTTTCTGGTAGAGCAAGTGGCGTGCCGTTTTGCTTGTTTGGGGATTTGCCCACTCAGCACCGAAAACAATGCGTATAATTGAACAAAAAACAGGCAACCTCCTATATTCCTGCCCGCAAAACAGCTCTGCGTATGGCCTTGCTTTAAGCAACTGATCGATTAAGCTTAATTTAGCAGGGAGGTAAAAATGGTGTCCGAGACTGCCGCAGATCTTCCGCTGGTTCAAGCCATGCAGCACCCCTCCTGCTACGATCATCCCGTCGATCAGGTGGAATTAATCGAGACTCACATCTCCTGGGTTTTTCTGGCCGGAGACTTTGCCTATAAGGTGAAAAAACCGGTTAATTTCGGCTTTCTCGATTATTCCAGTTTGGAAAAACGTCGCCATTTTTGTGCAGAAGAGCTGCGCCTCAACCGCCGCTTCGCGCCACAACTGTATCTTGATCTGGTCGCCATTGGCGGTCCCGCCGACAACCTCAGGCTGAACGGCCAGCCACCGCTGGAATATGCGGTTAAGATGAAGCGCTTTGCCCAACAGGACCAACTCGATCGCCTGTTGGCCGCAGGACAGCTCAGAAGTCAGCAGATGGAAGCCTTTGCAGCCTACATCGCCGGTTTGCATCAATCAGCACCAGTGGCCAGTCCGCGTCAAGCCTACGGTTCTCCACTATCGATCAGCACCCCGGTCGAGGAAAATTTTGCTCAAATCCGTCCTCTGCTCTCCTCGGAAGACACACAACAACTTGAAAGTCTGGCACGCTGGAGTCAGGCTGAAGCGGAAAAACTGCATGATCTTTTCTGCCAGCGCAAGGCGGCGGGTTTTGTCCGTGAATGCCACGGTGACCTGCATCTGGCAAACATGGCCTGGGTCGATGATCAACCGATCCTTTTCGACGGCATCGAATTCAATGAAAATCTTCGCTGGATCGATATTTGTAGCGATATCGCATTTCTGGTGATGGATCTGGATGACCGCGGGCAAGCTAAACTGGGGAGACGTTTTCTGAATGGTTATTTGCAGGAAACGGGGGATTACCAGGGGTTACAACTGCTCAGATTTTACCAGGTCTACCGGGCGATGGTTCGCGCCAAAGTCACCCGCCTACGCTTGTCACAGCCGAGTTTAAGTCAGACCGATCGAGTGCAGGACCGGCAGCTATACCAGAGCTATCTAGATCTCGCCAGCAACTACACCGGATCTCGGGGCAAAGCGCTGCTTATCACTCACGGTTTATCGGGCTCCGGGAAAACCACTTTTGTCAGAGAGCTGGCCTCTATCTATGGGGCGATCCATATTCAATCAGACCTGGAACGCAAACGCCTGCACGGACTGGCAGCCGATGCCGACAGCGGATCACCAATCGATGCGGGAATCTACAGTGCGGAAGCCAGCGGAAAAACCTACCAGTGCTTGCATGATCTGGCTGCAGGGATTCTCGAAGCCAGTTATACGGTGATTGTCGATGCCACCTTTTTGCAAAACCAGCAGCGCAACCAATTCCAGCAACTTGCGGAAAAAGCTTGCCTGCCTTTTCTCATCCTTGATTTCCCACTCGCTGAGACAGAACTTCGCCAGCGCATCCAGCAGCGAACCACATCCGGCAGCGATATCTCGGAAGCAACCTTGGAGGTGCTTGACCACCAGTTGCTGAATAAGCAAGCGTTAAATCACCAAGAGTGTCAGCTGGCATTGAAGGTCGCAGGGGAAACACCGCCGGCTTATATTGCGGAACAAATCTCGAAGTTGTTGGAAAGGAAAAACTAACCTTTGATCACCGCCAGCGGCCGCAGCCGGGCAACAATCTTACCGATCCCAGCCTGCTGCACCACATTGACCACATCCAGCACATCTTTATAGGATTCAGAAATCTCTTCAGCAACCGTGGCGCGCGAGGAGGCCCGGATGATGATTCCTCTGGCGGCCAGTTCCTGCTCTATTTTGCGACCGCGCGCCAGTTTTTTCGCTGCATGGCGTGAGAGTACCCGCCCGGCACCATGGCAGGTGGAGCCGAAAGTCTCCTCGAAACCGCCTTGCGTCCCGACCAAAACATAGGAATATCGCCCCATGTCACCGGGGATCATCACCGGCTGGCCAACACTGCGATAGAGTTCAGGCGTATCGGGATGGCCTGGCGGAAAGGCGCGGGTTGCACCTTTGCGATGCACGCATAGGCGACGTTTTTGCCCTTCGAACAGATGGGTCTCCATTTTGGCGATATTGTGACAGACATCGTAAATGGAAGAGATGCGCAATTCAGCCGGACTTTTGCCGAGCACCCGCTCAAAGCTCTCACGCACCCAGGCGGTGATCAGTTGTCGATTGGCAAAGGCAAAATTAGCCGCGCAGGCCATCGCCGCCAGATACTGTTTCCCTTCCGGGCTGGTCAGGGGCGCGCAGCAGAGTTGCCGATCGGGCAGCTCGATAGCATATTTCTTAGCGGCCTGCTGCATCATTTTCAGATGATCGTCGCACACCTGATAGCCAAGACCGCGGCTGCCGGTGTGGATGCTGACGGTGACCTGACCGGGAAACAGGCCCAGGACGTTGGCGGCTTGCTCGTCACCAATCTCCTCAACCATATCGATTTCCAGAAAATGATTGCCGCTACCCAGGGTACCGAGTTGATTGCGGCCCCGTTCGAGAGCCCGGTCGGAGATCAAATCCGGATCGGCACCGGCCAGCGTCCCCTTTTCCTCAATATGTTCTAAATCTTCTGCGCAACCGAAATCGTTCTCCACCGCCCAGCGGGCACCTTTGCTCAAGACCTTACGTTCTTCGGCGATACTCAATTTAAAGTCGCGGCGGTGAGAACCAACCCCCGAGGGCACATTGCGAAACAGTTCGTCGGCAAGTTTTTCAAGCCGGGGCCGAACCTCGTCGACGTTCAGTTCAGTGCGCAGCAACCGCACCCCGCAGTTGATATCGTAACCAACGCCACCGGGAGAAACCACCCCATCTTTCGCATCAAAGGCCGCGACGCCACCGATCGGGAAGCCGTAGCCCCAATGAATATCGGGCATTGCGATCGATGGCCCAACAATTCCCGGTAGGGTCGCGACATTGCAGACCTGCTCAAGCGCCTGCTCTTTTTGCAGACTTGCCATCATCGCTCGATCGGCGAACACCAGCCCTTCGGTCCGCATTGCCCCCTGTCGGGGAATCCGCCAGCGGCAGGCATCGATCTGTTCAACCTTGATAGTCATGGCCAACTCCTGTTACTCGCGGCATTATTTAAATTCAAAGGTCAACGAAAACCTGCGCACGCCAACCGTTATCAGTCTGCTCGATTTTGATTTGATGGTAGGTGATCGCTTTGATTTCCCGCTCCAATTTATGCCGTTCAGGGACCAGAGTTTCACCAGACACCCGGGCACTTAACTGCTGATCCGTCATGCCAACAATTTCGAAAGCGGCCGGCAGAAACCGCCGGACCTCCAGCAGATACAATAATTCTGTCAGCCAGGTAACCAATAGCTCTTCCCGGTCCTGAGCCCTCAGTTCAAGGAAAACGTTTTCTCTGGATTGAATATCGGAGCATGAGGTAATGATTCGCAGCAAACCCAGCGCCGCTTGCTGAAACAGGGCGGGAAGGGTTTCCGCTTCTGCCCCAATCCCCATATCGGCGGTGTGTTCCAGCAAGCGATAATGATCCATGATCAGCAGGTTGATCCTTTTCCCCTGAGGTTATTCCTCAGGACTCATCCGTTCCCAACTGACGCGACAAATATCGGGGTTACCAGCCCAGCTGATTTTCAGTTCACCGCTGTGGGCTCGATGCACGACCCGCCCCAGGTGCTCAGCCAGCTTTTCTTCCGTGGTCTCAATGACCAAAGCATCCTCCTGCCGCGTCATTTTCATAATCCGCTGGAGAGGATTTTTATCATAGGCTCTGCTCTCCTCATTTTTCAGGATATTGCGGATTTCCTCTTCATGGTCCCAAAGATAGCTACCGCGTAGCGTGACGATCCCTTCTGGATAACCGGCGGCGACCTTCTGACAAGCCGGACAGGTTATCCAATTGATCTTTGGGCTGAGTTCGAGCGCCCGATAGGTTTCCGGATCCCGCGACCAACGCTTGCGATGATAAGCGGTTTTACAAGTGGTACACAGTGAGGGTTCCTTTAAACCCTCTGGTGATAAAAACGGATCCGCGTTCGTTCTTTTTCGTCCTCGCTTATCGCTGATGCCAAATTTCCCTACATCTTTTTGCATAAGAACCCTCCTTCCCTGAAGCCGTTTGGCTACCCAGGAGGCAGTAGGACGAGCGATGAATCGATCGCCTCCTATTTCCAGTATAATCCTTGAAAGCTAGCTTTCCAGTGTTCAGCACCCAGAAAATAATGCACCAAACTTCATTAGCGATTTCGAATTCCCTCCGACCCAAGCATGTCTCTTCAGCAACGACCAGTCTGCATGCAATCTCTGACAAATCTGCTCAATAAAAGGGCAATATCCTAACCTGCCGAGGTCCTTTCCATCCTGCGAGCGGCCTAACAACCTTAAAATATTTACTTATTAAATGTGGCGAGGCTTTTGCAGATCGATGCATTGCAGCGTTACAAGGGTGTCGCGTTGCCATATTCCCCTCCCAATGATGCGACGGGTTTGATTTATCTCTGGAAACAACAGAAAGGATCAACCCTTGGCTGACAAACCGAAGATCAAAGAGCTGCTCGACGAGAACTCCTGCGAACATAATAAGACCAAGCAAGCAGCCTGCAATGCGCCGACCCCAGGCGCAACCACGGGCGGCTGCGCCTTCGAGGGGGCACAGATCTCGCTGTTCCCTTATGCCGATGCTGCCCACCTGGTGCACGGCCCAATGACCTGCCTTGCCAGCAGTTGGGAAACCCGCGCCACCAAAACCAGCTGGCCGGGGCGCGACCTGACCCAGATGGGCTTTACCACCGATATCAGCCTCAACGATGTGGTCTTCAGCGGTGAAGAAAAACTCACCGCGTCCATCGACTACATCATGGCTCAATACCATCCTGAGGCGGTCTTTGTTTATGCCACCTGCGTCACCGCGCTGATCGGCGACGATCTTGACCAAATCTGCAAGTTAGCCGCGGAAAAACATGGTGTGCCGATGATCCCGGTGCATGCCCCAGGCTTTGTCGGCAGCAAGAACCTCGGCAGCCGCCTGGGTGGTGAAGCGGCCTTGCGCCACCTGATCGGCACCAAAGAGCCGGAAACCACAACCGATTTTGATATCAACCTTATCGGCGAATACAATGTCACCGGCGATATGTGGCAATACTCCCACCTGCTCGACGAGCTTGGTATCCGCATCCTCTCGACCCTAAGCGGCGACGGCCGGGTTGCCGATATCCGTAGCGCCCATCGCGCCAAATTGAACGTCATCGTATGCGCCAAATCGTTGATTTCGCTCACCCGCAAAATGCAGGAAAAGTACGCTATTCCTTCGGTGTCACTATCCTTCTACGGCAAGCGGGACACCAGCAACGGCCTGCTGGCCATTGCCGAGGCGCTGGGTGATGCGGACCTGATCGCTAGAACCAAGCAACTGATTAAGCGTGAAGAGGCTAAGCTTGAGAAGAAATTGCAGCCGTATCGGAAAATCTTCACCGGGAAAAAAGCGGTCCTCAACACCGGCGGTAATAAATCCTGGTCGATCGCTTCGGCCCTTCAGGATCTCGGCATCGAAGTGGTCGCCACAGCAGTGAAAAAAGCCACCGAAGATGATCGTGAGAAAGCGAGAGAGTATCTTGGGAAAGATGGCGTGCTGATGATGAACCCCGGAGCCGAGCAGGCCAAATTGATCGATGAACGGGGCGCCCACTTGCTGCTGGCCGGTGGCCGCTCGCTGTACACAGCCATAAAAAAAGGAATCGCTTTCGCCGATGTCAACCAGGAGAAGAAAAGGAGCTACGGTGGCTATGATGGCCTGCTGAACCTGGCCGAAGATCTGAAAAATGCAATGGAAAACCCAGTATTCAAACTAGCTGCAAGGAGGGCTCCATGGGAGAAGTAAGCCATAAAACCAGTAAGCCACTGCAGGTCAATCCATTCAAACTCAGTCAGCCGATGGGCGCCACGCTCGCCTTTCTGGGGATTGACGGCTGCATGCCGCTGATGCACGGCGGCCAGGGGTGCACCAGCTTCACCAAGGTCTACTACACCCGACATTTCAGCGAACCGATCGCTATTCAGACCAGTGCCGTGACTGATGCCATTGCGGTGCTCGATGGCGGGGATTACAGCATCGTCGAATCGGTGAAAAATATCACCAAGAAGGTCACCCCCAGCCTGATCGGCTTACATACCACCGGTCTGCCGGAGACCAAGGGCGACGATATCCGCGGGGTTGCCGCACAGGTCGAGTATCCGCTGGTTTACGTCAACACCCCCGATTATGAAGGTGGTTTTGAAAGCGGTTGGGCGCTGACCTGCAAGGCGCTGATTGAACAGCTGGTGGAACCGCAAAAAACGATAGATGCAAAGAAAATCGTCATTCTGCCGCATGTCAGTCTGCAACCGATTGAGGTTGAAAAAATCAAGGATTGCTGTGAAGCCTTCGGCTTTTCCGCCTTCGCCTTGCCCGACCTGTCGACTTCGCTGGACGGCCATTTAGGCGATAAACAGAGCGCCCTGTCGAGCGGCGGGATCTGCGTTGCACAGATCAAAGCTCTTGGCGATGCAGCCTTGGTCATCAGTGCCGGCGACTCGATGGAAAAAAGTGCTGCGGCCCTGCAGGAAAAAAATCCAACCATCCGCCATCAGCATTTCTCACACCTGCACGGCCTGGAAGCAACAGACGAATTCATTGCCCTGCTGATGGACGTAAGCGGCGTCGAGTTGCCCCAAGCATCGATCGTCCGCTGGCGCAAGCGTTTGCAGGATGCCATGCTCGATGCGCATTTTTCTTTGGGACAGACCCGCTTCCTGGTCGCGGCCGAACCGGACCAGTTGGCCGGGATCTGTCAGTCGCTGTACGAAGCCGGTGGGAAAGTAACGGTGGCGATCTCCACTGTGGATTCACCACAGTTGGAGAGGCTCAGGGCAGACAAAGTGCTGGTGGGGGATCTGGAAGATGCCGAAGCCCTGGCAGATGATTATGATCTGGTGATCGGCAACTTCCATTGCGAAGCCATGGCGCATCGGTTGCACAAGGGGATCGTGTTGCGCGGATTTCCCAACTGGGAGCAGGTGGGAAATCAGTTGAAGAATGATCTGTTGTACGAGGGGGGGGCTTACCTGTTGTTCGAGTGTGCGAATGTGGCTACGGCGATGCGGGAGCATCAGGCTTCTTGAGTTTATGCTTATGAATTTTAGAACCGTCGGGGCGCTTCCCGACGGTTTTGACTTTCTTAAATAGGTTAAAATGATGACCGGCTACACAGAAACAATTCTCAAATACGCCGCCGATGAAACCCATATCGGCCTGCTGGACAACCCCGACGGAACCGGCGAAGTTGGTCTGACCGGTCAGGAGGTTGGCAAACGTCTGGCGGTTCGTTTCACCCTGAATGTCGCCGCTGAGCAAGTTGAAGAAATCCGCTTCCAGGTTTTCGGTTGCGGTTTCACCATCGCCGCCTGCGCCGCAGCTGCCGAATTATGTCAGGGGCGCACGCTCAAAGATATCCAGAATTATTCTCCCGAGTTGATCGAACAGCAGCTTGGTGGCCTGCCAAACGAACGTGACTACTGTGCCGAACTCGCCTGTCACGCGCTGCAAGCTGCGGTAAGTAGCATCGGCAAGGGTGCCAAACCGGTGCAGGCGGAAATGGCGGTCGTCCCTGAAGAGGAGCATGGCGCCCGCATCAGTCCTGAGGATCCGCTTTTCTGCCGTCTGATGGCTTGTTCCACCCCTTTGGGGATCGATACAGTGGAACAGGCAATGTTTGCCGGGCTGTTGACGGTTGCCAGCCAGGAGAACTGCTCGCTGACGTCAGCACTGGGTATTGAGCCTGCAGTGCTAATAGAAATCCTTGCGAATTATTTCCCGCAGTTCGATTCTGACTGGTTTGATGAGGCAATGCACAGAACCGGCCCGGCTCCAGAAATCAACCCGGAGGTCCTCGGCATTCTGCTTTCCCACGTTCCCATCGATACCACCGGCGGCAAGCATCAAACGGCGGAGTGGCTCGCCAGAATAATGGCCGCCCGTGCTGCCCAGCAGGGGCACCTGTGGACCGCGATGGGTTTTTTTGCACGCCCTGAGTTATCCGCCGCCATCCGCCGCCATCTGCCGACTCTGGCAGCGGCCAACAACAAGGGGATGCGCTGGAAGCGCTATCTGTTCAAACAGGTCTGTGATCTGAATGGCGGGGTGATGTGTAAATCGCCAAACTGTGGCGACTGCAGTGATTACGCGCTCTGTTTTGCTCCAGATGACGAATAGCTCAACTCCCTGTATCAGCACAGTTCACGTAAAGGACAAACGATGAAACCCTGCACCACCGACCGTTACCTCAGCTTTAAAAATATCGACTGTGAAGGCAACTCAAAAAAACTGATGGAGCTGCTGCGCCAGCATATCGATGATCCCGATAAAGCCAACCCCTTCTGGGATCAGTTTAAAACCAAACTCGCTCTGGTCGGCAAACCCCAGGAGAACAACGGTCGCTGTATCGATGAACTGTTTTTAATTCACACTTACATCAACAATCTCTACGAAATCTTCGAGGCCTACGAGGATTGCGAGGCGCTGGAACTGCTCGAACGTATCGAGCGGGAGTGCTGCTGAATCTCAAAACTCCATGAACTGAATAGGAGAGAGACTGATGGCCAAGATAATTTTCTGGGAAAAGCCCGGTTGCAAAGGCAACACCCGTCAGAAAGAAATCCTCCTCGCGTCTGGACATGAACTGGATGTCCGCGACCTGTTGACGGAGGACTGGAACCGAGACGAGTTGACGCTGTTTTTCGGCGAGCGCCCCGTCACTGAGTGGTTCAATCCATCCAATCCCAAAGTCAAATCGGGAGAATTGGTGCCGGCAGAAATAAGCGTTGAAGCGGCCCTGGAGATGATGGTCGCCGAACCGCTGTTGGTTGTACGCCCGCTGATGCAGGTGGGTCAGCAGCGCCTGGCCGGGTTCGATGTGGAGCAGGTGCATAACTGGATCGGCCTGGAGCTTGATTCGGTGGGCGAGCGGGATCCGAAAAACTGTCCCTGCGTCACCACCGCAAACTGAGGAGAATTGGTCCATGCAGCTGACACCGATCGGCATCATCCATACCCCTTTTGCGCAGATCGCCGACATGCCGATTCAGCCCAGCGGTGCCCGTGGCGTTAACGGCCAGATCGAACTGCGCCCGGAACTGGTCGACGGTCTCAAAGATCTGGCCGGTTTCTCGCACATTATCGTGCTTTACCAGTTCCACCAGGTCAGCAAAAGCTGCTTGACGGTCACTCCCTTCCTTGATTCGCAGCCGCACGGAGTTTTTGCCACCCGCGCTCCGACCCGACCGAATGCGATTGGCCTCTCGGTGCTGAAACTGAAAAGTATCAGCGGCCAGATTCTTGAACTTGAAGATGTCGACATGCTTGACGGCACCCCGCTGCTCGACATCAAACCTTATGTCCCCGAATTCGATCAACCGAGTGAAGTTCGCACCGGTTGGTTGAAAAAAACACCAGAGCGCTCGTCAACGACGCGCTCCGACCAACGCTTTGCCTAACCGAAGGACTCAAAAAAATGACTGAACTCGACCAAGCCCTGGAAAAATACATTCAGGACGATGAGGAACAGGCCCAATACTACGACCTGGTTTTGAATACCGACTTTTACATTCCCCTGGACAGCGAAGAGAGCGAAACCCCAGTCAGCGAGCAGGAGAGCGTGACCCCGCTGATCCTCAACTCGGAGGGCAAGCATTACTTGCTGCTGTTCGACAGCGAGGAACGGCTTTCCAACTGGTCGGAAAAGCCGGTGAACTATGTGGTGATGGCTGGCTACGGAGTCGCAGCGATTTCCACCCCGGAATTACATTGGGCGATCAACGTCGGCAGTCAGTTTGCCAAGGAATTCGTCCCCGATGAGATCAATTGGCTGAAGGAAAATCTGCCAACAATAAAAGAATAGAAAAAAACGCCGTGCGAGCAGGTTGCTTCGCACCGCGTTTTTAGGATTTGAACAATTATTCAGCGATCACTTCAGCCAGTCTTGATAAAGCTCCGGGTTGAAACCGATAATATATTCATCACCAACCCGGTAGGTCGGAGCGCGTAGATTACCGCTCGGCCCCATAACCTCTTTCAAAATATCTTCTTTCTCCTCAGCAACCTGCTCGAAACGCTGAAACTTTTTACCTTTGGCAGCGGTCACCGCCTTGGCAGTTTTCAGCATCGCCCAAGCCGCATCCTCATCAATCCGCGATTTGCGCGCATCGACAACTTCCTCTGCAGAAACCTGTTCTTTCTCAAGAAACTCTTGAGCATTTTTACAGGACGTTCATCCCTTACGCAGGTATGCCCAATCGATCTTCATCCTGACCTCCTTTGTTTAACCTGAATCAGTGAGTAAACGGTGGATGAAGAGTGCAAGTGCTTGGATTGAATGAGTGATGCTAAAATCTGAGCTGCACCCAAAGGTTCAGCGGTGATGGTTTGTGCTATTCGCCGCCGGATACTCACTGATTCAGGTTTAAGTAAACAGTTCTGGAAGTAAAGATAACATAGTTTGTCACAATCGACAGATTTCAACACGTTCTGCTGGTCAGGCTGCAACAACTTTTTTCTCATTGAAGGCAGATTCCAGCGCCGATTCCGCATGCAGGGCGGTGGTGTTGAACAAGGGCAGATCGGTGTGGTGCGGTTCTATCAACAGGGGAATCTCGGTACAACCGAGGATCACCCCTTGCGCCCCTTGGCTACGCAAATTCTCGATTATCGTCAGATAACTGTTGCGAGCACTTTCGGTAATCTGCCCACGACAGAGTTCGTCAAAGATCACCTGGTGGACCAGATTCCGCTCCTCAACCGCCGGAATGACCACCTCTATCCCATACCTGTCGAACAATCGCTGACGATAAAAATCCTCCTCCATCGTGTAACGGGCTCCGAGCAGCCCAACCTTCTGCAAACCTTTTTGCTGAATCGCTCGACCGACAGCATCAGCAATATGCAACAAAGGAACATTGAGTTTGGCTTCAATGGCCGGCGCCACCTTATGCATCAGGTTGGTACAGATCAGCACCATATCGGCCCCGGCCTGTTCCAGACCGGCTGCGGCAGTAGCCAGTTTCCCAGCAGCTGCTTCCCACTGTCCGGAGATTTGATACTGTTCAATTTCAGCGAAATCAACGCTGTGCAAAATGATTTTTGCCGAATGCAAGCCCCCTAGCCGCTCGCGAACCCCTTGGTTGAGCAGTTGGTAATAGAGGATGGTCGATTCCCAGCTCATGCCGCCCAACAGACCGATTGTTTTCACGGACAACTCCTTTTTAGCAACGGTTGAAGAAATAAAATTCAAATATCTTCGCTGTGATGTTGCCATTAAAAAGCAAAAACTGTTTGCAAAACAGATACAGTTTCATAAAAATAGAAGCATAACAGTTTTCAGGAAGGGAAAGCCGTGAGCCAGCAAGAATTCCGCTACCAGACCGTAGAAAAACATATTACCACCCTGGTTGCTGGCGAGGCGCTCAAACCGGGCGAAAAGCTGCCATCACTGCGCAGCCTGAGTCGCCAGTTGAATGTCAGCATTTCTACCATCAGCCAAGCTTACCTAGGGCTGGAAAAACGGGGGATCATCGAGTCACGCGAGCGCTCCGGATTCTACCTCAGCGCCGGTGCCATGCAATTGCCTGAACCGGCCAGTCGGCCACGGCCGGCGCTGGTTCCAACCATCAGTAAACGTAGCGATCTGATCCAGACTGTCCTGGAAGCCCTCGGCAACCCCGAGCTGTTGCCCTTCGGGGTGGTCTGTCCGGCCGAAGAACTGATGCCGAGTAAAACCCTGGCGCGGATCACCTCCGCGGCACTGCGCAGCAACCCAGCGCAGGCAATGGATTATGCGCCCGTCAACGGCAACCTTGAGCTGCGCCAGCAGCTGGCCCTGCGCTCCCTGAATGCCGGGTTCAGCGTTCCCCCGGAGGAGATTTTGATCACCTCCGGCGCCATGGAAGGTGTCTCGATCGCCCTGCGGGCCTTAACCCGGCCAGGCGACAACGTTCTGATCCAGTCCCCCAGCTACTTCTGCTTTTTACAGTTACTGGAAAACTGCGGCCTGCGCGCCATCGAAATCCCCTCTTCGACCAGCGGCATCGACCCGCAGGATGTGAAAAATGCCATTGAGCAGTTCGATATTCGAGCCACGATTCTGGTGCCAAATTTCAACAACCCCGACGGCAGCCTGACCGAAACTGCCGCCAAGCAGGAGGTTGTGAGGCTGCTCGCCGAGCGGAACATTCCCTTGGTTGAAGATGATGTTTATGGCGATCTCTATTTCGGTGACCGGCGTCCGACAACCTGCAAAAGCTTTGATGAACAGAGGCAAGTCATTCTTTGCTCGTCCTTCTCCAAAACCGTCGCCCCAGGTTATCGGGTCGGCTGGATGATTCCCGGCCGCTACTACGCCAAGGCCCTGGATATTAAAACCACCACCAACATCTGCACTGCCTCTCCAAACCAGATCGCCATCGCCAACTTCTTACGTGAGGGGTATTACGAACGCCACCTGCGCCGCTTGCGCACAGCGGTCCAGAATCAGATGGAAACCTTGCTGCACAGCTTGCGACGCTATTTTCCGGACGAGACCCGGGCAGGATTTCCTGAAGGAGGTGCGGCCATCTGGGTCGAACTGCCTGCGCCAATCGACGCAGTGGAGTACTTTCATCAGGCCCGCCAACAGGGGATCGGCCTAGCTCCGGGACCGATCTTTTCCACCCAGGAGAAATACAACAACTTCATCCGCCTCAGCTGCAACGGGGTCTGGAATTCGGCCTTGGAAGAAGGCATCAAACAGCTTGGGGAACTGGCGAAAAGGATGCTCAAAGAGAGTTGAACAAAGCCCACAAAGCCTTCCCATTAATTGCAAGTGGTATTTGTAAGCTGTTGTTGTTCCAAGATTGGTGCACATAAGACTACTGCCGAAGCCAAGACTCTTGAAACAATGATTGTCACAACAGAAATTTACTACTTCTGTAAATAGACCAGAACACTCCGAAATCTGTTTTCAAATGTAAAATCCTGATTTTTGATAAGCCGAATGTGTACTATTTTTCCTTAGGTTAAGCAGGATCCCCATTATCGGCCAATTTACAGAAAGCCTCAGCCCGGATAAACAGGTTGAGGCTTCATTTGTTCTGGAATGAGTGAGTTGTGAGAATGGTTACCCCCAATTTGACAGCCTCGAACCCTAGACCCCATTCCGTGGGTCTAAGTCAGGCCGCCAGGCGAATTGAGCAGCGCGCCATGGATGAAGCCGTTTTGAGGGAAAAGCTTCAGCTGCTAAAGGTCGGAAAGTACGCACAACTGCTCGTCAGCAGGGCCGGTTGAGAACAACTGCTTCAATCTCACCACTGCGGCGGTCAGCATTGGACTGCGCCATTCTCGTCGGTATCCTGAATCAGTGAGTTTACATTAGTAATTTCCTGCAAGTTCTTTGATAATTAGCTGATTTTGCTTATATTTAATGTCATACTAGAGTCGCATTGAAATTCACCCAAGGAGATTTTTTCGTGACTTTTCCGCGATTCACCATCGAGCAATCCGACACTGAATTCTACTCTTCACAGTCCGGTATGGCATTGGTCGGGCTGGCCATCAACCGTTACACGACGCTGGCCTCACGTCTGGCCAAGGCGGCACCCTGTCAGGGGATCGCCACCGCCGATGTGCTGCGCAGTTATCTCGGTCTGCTTTGCCAAGGCAAGAGCGACTTTGAGGCGATCCGCCCCTTCTGGGAC
>CAMYNC010000057.1 GCA_947259685.1 uncultured Desulfuromonadales bacterium
AGCTCACGATGCCCACAATGCTGATATCTGTGATCATTTAAAACGCTATCAGCTACCGATTTCCTGCGAAAAGCTGAACGCTGGTGAGCTGAGCGTTGGTGACCTGCTGCTCAACCGCTGTGCCGACGAAGGGATCGATCTGCTGGTGATGGGTGCCTTTGCCCAGGCCCGGCGCGGCCATCATACCCTGGGTGAAGTCGGCACCTATCTGCTGGAATACATGACGGTTCCGGTGCTGATGTCGCATTAAGCAGTCTCTAGTGTCCCGTGCGGTTAGTCCTTTCAAGTAATTCTGAGCAATTTTGACTGATGGCAAGGCGCGTCGACGCAGGCCTAGCCGAAGCTAAGCCGAGGAGCCGCAACGAAGCCAGCGGACAAAAGGGCCAGAATTAATGGATGGAATTAACCGCACGGGACACTGACTAAGGTGAAGGGATGAACAGATCGATCCAGGAACTGACCTGGTAACATGACGCGATTATCGATTCCTCGTCCGATGGCCTGTTCGTCTGCGACGGCAAGGGTCGAATTCTGCGCGTTAATCCCGCTTCGGAAAGAATCAACAACGCCTCGGCTGCACAGCTGATCGGTCGCGACTATCTGGAAGTCGCCAAAGAGGGGCTGGTGATTCTTCCTTCAGCGGCCCTTGAAGCGCTCAAGTGCCGAGAACAGGTCAGTCTGCTGCAGGAGAACCGGCATGGCCGAAAGCTGATTTCCACCGCCACCCCGGTCTTCGACGATGCCGGCGAACTGATCCGGGTGGTGGTCAGCGAACGGGACATCACTGAAATGGATCGCCTGCAGCGACAGTTGGAAGAGCAGCAGGCGCTCGGTGATCAGTTTCGCCACCAGATGCTTGAGCTGCAGCAGACGCAGCTCAACAATCAGCCGATCATTGCCAAGAGCCCCTGCATGATCAAAGCCCTGAAACAGGCGGTCAAGGTCAGTGAGGTCGATTCAACGCTGCTGATCCTCGGCGAATCAGGGGTTGGCAAAGGGCTAATTGCTGACCTGGTTCACCAAAATTCCCGCCGTGCCGAGCAACCGATCATCAAGATTAACTGCGGCGCCATCCCCGAGACCCTGATTGAAGCCGAGCTGTTCGGCTATGAAAAAGGTGCTTTCACCGGCGCGGTCGGTAGCAAACCAGGCTACCTGGAGCTGGCCGACGGCGGCATCATCTTCCTCGACGAGATCGCCGAACTGCCGCTCTCCTCCCAGGTCAAACTATTGCGCTTCATGGAAGACGGCAAACTCTGCCGTCTCGGCAGCACCCAGAGCCGGCAGGTGGATGTGCGCATCCTGGCTGCGACCCATCGCGACCTGGAAGCGATGGTCGAGGTCGGCAGTTTCCGCCTCGATCTTTACTACCGGCTCAGTGTCATCCCACTGGTTATCCCGCCACTGCGCGACCGGCGGGAGTGCTTGCTGCCGCTGATCCGTTCCTACATCGACCGCTTCGCCAGCCGCTGTCAGACCAACAAGCGGCTGACCGCCGCCGCCCTTGACCTGCTGATCGACTACTGCTATCCGGGCAATGTACGCGAGCTGATGAACATCTGCGAGCGGCTGGTGGTGATGGCTGATACTGAGCTTATCGATGTCAACGACCTGCCGCAGACGGTGGTCGCTGCTGCCGGGAAAAGCCTAAGCTTCCCACTGGTGAGCTGGCCGGAAGAGATGAGCATGGCACAGATCCTCGACTCGGTTGAACGCCAGGTGCTCAGTCAAGCCTGCAACCGGTATCGCAAACAGCAATTGATTGCCGGTGCCCTGGGAATGAGCCAACCGACTGTCGCCCGCAAGCTGCACAAATACGGGATCAACGCCTATTTTTCGAACGAGGCAGATGCCTACCCCAAATAACCATCCAGCCCTTTTCTTCAACGCTCAGCTGTATATTTTTTTTATTCACCAGGCATTTACGCCAAACCTGACGTTGCACCCGTTGCGCTGCATTTTTCGCAATATCGAATGCAACATCCAAATAACATGGTTTTAATTGCAACAACATAAAAGCGCATTTTTTCCCTGATCGGTCGACAAATAGCGGTCTCAGCGTTTGAAGCCACACCTCCAAGGTGAATAAAGTCCAGATATGGGTCGAAAACGCCTCGAATTTATGTTGCAAATGCAACCTTAAGCGCAACCTCCCAAAATTTCTGTCAATTTCTTATCATCCCCGTAAGTACCTTTTTTTACTCATTTAATAAAAATGTACATTTTTTACATACAGTTGGCATGAAGCTTGGAAATAAAGAGAGGCAAGAAACACGGAACAGAGACAAGTTCCTTAAATTTAAAAGGGAAGCAAAAGTTCCCGCACTCTCTCAGGAGGTTCTCATGGCTAACGCAATCGCATCCTCAATCGAGCAAGCTGAAATCGTCGAACAAAGTACTGAGCAAGCCACTTCCAACCCGTTGGCAAACCTCTGGCTCGGCATCATGGCTGTCTGCCTCGGCGGCACCGCTCTTTGCACTGCCGTGCTGGTTGCCTGGCCGATCATCGCCAAGATGGTTGCCGGCTGAACCTGAACCACCCTTGATGACTTTTATTCGATTCCCCAAATAAGACAATAGAAGGAGAACACTCATGGCCAACGCAATCGCATCCCCAATCGAGCAAGCTGAAATCGCCGAACAAAGTGCTGAGCAAGCCACCTCCAACCCGTTGGCCAACCTCTGGCTCGGCATCATGGCCGTCTGCCTTGGCGGCACCGCTCTTTGCACCGCGGTTCTGGTTGCCTGGCCAATCATTGCCAAGATGGTCGCCGGTTAAATAAACTGTGGATTTAAATAAGTAATACTTTTGAATAATTCGATGAAAGTCAGGAGACCAGTCCATGCCCAGCGCAGCAACCACGATTGAGCAAATTGAAACCAGCGAACAAACTGCAGACCGAGCGGACTCGAATCCGCTGGCAAACCTTTGGCTCAGCCTGATGACGGTTTGCCTCGGCGGCACCCTGCTCTGCACTGCAGCCTTGGTGGCCTGGCCTCTGATCGCCACCAGGTTCATCAGTTAGCCATGTAGACAGGAAAACAATTCAGGGCTGCCTGAGCTCACTGGCAGCAGCCACACTATTATTGGCGAGGCTATCAAACGGATATCCTCTTCGCAAATGAAACTTTTGCATTTGGGGAGAGGAGAACAGCCAGGCAGCCCCAACATATCCCCCCCTGGCTCGACTTTCGAGTCAAACCGGACCCGATCCGTCTCATCAGCACTTATATCGTCCATGAACCCAGCCAATGCATATTCATAACCCAATGCGGCACCAAACATGCCTGAAACTCGCCACCCATAATGACCTCAAGCCAGCTGAGCCAACACCGCCACCCTTCTTATTAGGTGTTTTGATTTCAAAAGTTAAAACCCGGTTTTTGATAAGCTAAATATGTGCGATTTATCCTAAGGTCAAGCAGGGTAGCACTATCGGTCAACTTGCAAGAAAGCCCCAACCCGTATAAACAGATTGGAGCTTTTCATGGCTTGGAAATGGTGAGTCGCGAGACACTCTGCCGGCAGAGGTTAAATTTACGTGGCTAATAGCTCTCCAAAATATTTCTTCTGCAACCAGAAGGCCACATTAACCAGGCCTATCAGCGCGGGTACTTCGACCAGTGGTCCAATAACAGCCGTGAAGGCAACTGCGGAGTCCAGTCCGAACACGGCAACCGAAACGGCGATGGCCAGTTCGAAGTTGTTGCCGGAAGCAGTGAAGGCGACCGTTGCTGTTTTGGAATAATCGGCTCCAACTTTTACCCCCATGTAGAAACTCACTAGGAACATCACCACGAAATAAATCAGCAGCGGGATGGCGATCCGCACCACATCGAGCGGAATCGAAACGATCAGTTCCCCTTTGAGGCTGAACATGACAACAATGGTGAAAAGTAGTGCAACTAGGGTGATAGGACTAATTCTGGGAATGAAGACTTGTTCGTACCAGTCGCGCCCTTTAGTTTTGAGCATGACTAGGCGGGTCAGCATTCCGGCGACAAAAGGGATGCCGAGATAGATGGCGACGCTCTCGGCGATCTGACCGATGGTGACTTCAACGACTGCGCCCTGCAGGCCGAACAGCGGCGGCAACACAGTAACGAAGAACCAGGCGTAGACCGAGTAGAAAAGAACCTGGAAGACCGAATTGATGGCGACCAGCCCGGCACAGTATTCGGTGTTGCCCTTAGCCAGTTCGTTCCAGACAATGACCATGGCGATGCAGCGTGCCAGGCCGATCATGATCAGGCCGACCATGTATTCAGGATAGCTGCTTAAAAAGGTGACCGCCAGCACGAACATCAGGATCGGCCCGATGACCCAGTTCTGGAGCAGTGAGAGTCCCAAAATCTTGCGGTTGCGGAAGACTTCGCCAAGGTCCTCGTACTTTACCTTAGCCAGAGGTGGATACATCATTAAAATTAAACCGATGGCAATCGGGACATTGGTGGTGCCCATCGAGAAGGCATTGACCACATTCTTGATGCCAGGAAACAGCCACCCGGCACCGACTCCGATGAGCATGGCCATGAAAATCCAGAGAGTTAAATAACGATCAAAGAAAGATAATTTGCTGGTCAAACCATGTTCCATGGCAATCTCCAGTCAATAACTTTAAAGCTCGCGACAGAAAATATATTCGAATGGCGAAACGTCTCGTTGTACGCCCGCTGGTAGACATTTGGCATGTCAGTTCATTTTACCAGTACTATGAGGATATTTTTCTACCAATCTCACAATTCGGCACAGAGTGAGCCCACCACTGGAACTGTTCAAACATAGATTCTTCCTTCCCGTAACGGTAATAACTGTCTTATAAATGCCGCAAACCGAGAAAACCCCACGATCTGGTATTCGTGGGGTTTTGGTGTTCTATAGGGAGTAGCTTATGAGAAAAATTAGCTGCCCTGTAAAGAATGGGTCGCCCTTTACTCTTCCAAGGTAAAGACCCAGTAGGCCAACGGTGTAAGCGTAAATTCAGCAGCGATATAAAATATCAACAGAGGTGCTGGTTGTCCCTCGTTGAAGTAGCTGATGATTCTTCCTGTGACCAAGCCACCAGAGAAGATCATCGTGGTAAGTACTGCGACGTTTCGATATTTTGGGTTGAATGCCGAATACAACCAGAATAACCCCAGAGCCAAATATAGACACATGACCGCTCGGAGAATATGCGCAATGTTTGGATCGAGATGTGGCAGGCTCAAGAATGTGCGGCCAAACCATTGGGGATCCACACCATAGAGCAAGGCTATGGCCGAAACGATAATGAACGCTGCAATAAGAAAGGTTTTCTTGATTTTCATGGGCGCTCCGCTGGACAAGGTTGCCGGGTAAACCTTTCAGTCTGAAAGTTTCTCGGATTCGATCAGGCGAAATCCGGCCGATGATCGAAGAGCAGCAGCGAATAGAGCCCTCGCCACACTAAGTGTTGATACGGCCCGATAGCGTCGGGGAAGCAGTGCGGCAAGCTGCTTGCCGAGAAAGAGGCCAACGGCCTCTAAGGGCCGGGAGTTGGATCGCGGACCTCCGGTCAACAGCGAGGGTCTCGCGATCGTCAGAGAAGTAAATCCCAGGGCAGCGAGATCTCGCTCAATCTCCCCTTTGACCCGGAGATAAAACACTCGGGACAAGGGATTGGCGCCCAGTGAAGAAACCAGCCCGAACGTCGGGGTTCCTGCCTGATGGGCCAGCCCTGCCATAGTCAAGACATAATCATGATCCACGCGATAAAAGGCGACCCTGGATTTCGCCTGACGTAACGTGGTTCCCAGCGCGCAGAGTGCAAAGTCAGCCTTCCACCAGGGGGAGGCTTCAGGAAGACCATCGAAATTGACATCTGGATTTTCCAGCTTGGGATGAGATGGTAAGGGGCGGCGCGAGGGCGCTACCACCCGCGAAATCTCAGGATGGTGTAAGGCCATCTGCAACATCTCCTGCCCGACTTGGCCGGTAGCTCCAATTATGAGCACGGTTTTCATAGACAGATAAAGTCTCCGTGAGGTTTCCACGAATTGTGACAGTTCAAAACAAGGCCAGCCACCCGCCTGAGCTGTAACCCATCTGAGGACCAAACTTAACTGGAAAATTGGCCTGCTTCTTTACATTGGGCTTGTGGTCCTCCGTAAAGGTCCCCCTAAATCCGAAGAATCCTGAATAAATAAGACATTGCCAATTATAACCGTACATTGGTTGAGGTCAAAGAAGAGGGTTTGTTATTTATATTCCTATGTTGTTCTGCGGTACTCAGATTGGCTGAAATGCAAAATTCTTATTGACCCTCTATTCCAAGAAAGGCCCACGATCTGGTAATCGTAGGCCTTTTGCATGTTTTAAATGGTGCTTTTCAAGACAGATTTTCATCAATCCCCAGTTGCTGTTTATTGACAGCCCTCTTCTAAAACCGTTTGATCAAATTGACATTGAAAAAATGGATATAGTTCGATGAGTAGTCCCCTTCAAGGGTCCCCGCCAAGGCACCGCGACTCTGATCGATTTTGGCATCACCGAGATCAACGTATTCATAGGCACAACCGATCGTCATATCTTCACTGAGGTCGTGCTGAATGCCGGTAGCATAGCGCCACTGACGATCCAGGGGCATGTCGGGGGTTCTGTCGGAGTTACTGACCGGCGATTGATCATAGGCGATCCCCAGAGAGAGCAACCAGGGCTCCTCGAACTCATATTGGATGCCGATAGCATAATGCCAGGTGTCATCAAAGTTACGTTCCTGGGTCAAATCGGTTGTCGTTTCAGACGAAAGCGAGATCGCAGTCTCACCAAAAGAACTCCATTCCTGCCAGCCAATATTTCCCAGCAGTGCTAACCGGTCAGTCACTTTATGATAGGCACTGAACATGACCGCCTGCGGCAGATTCATCTCCAAGTCCATTTTGCTTCCAGTCAGGCCAACGATATTGGCAATGCCACTCAATGGCGGCTCAAGACCCTTAAGGTCTGCCGCGTCCTTGTATTTAAAGTCGATCTCCGAACGATAGGTCAGCCCGAAGCGGGTCATCTCATTCTGTTCATAGAGGACCCCGACATTATAACCGAACCCCCAATCATCATCTTCAAGCTCTAACTTGCCGTCGGCTTGGTCTGGCCCCAGATTGCGGATTGCCACCTTTTGCTTAAGGTTCGAATTGACAGCACTGAACCCGGCACCCACCGACCATTGTTCATTGATCCGGTAGCCAACACCCGGATTGATGCCGATGGTGAGGAATTCACCTTCCGTTACATAGTAACGGCCCGCCCAGCTTTTGCCGTAATCGAGGCCCAAGCCGAAGAAGGAACCAATACTGATACCAAGGCGCAGGTCCGGGGAGACCTTGTGGACGTAGGAAATGGATCCTGCCGGAACCCAGCCCCCGGCGTTGCCGCCATCACCACCGCCGAATTCAGCGAACCCGGTATCAAATTCGGAATCGACGTAAAGCATCTGAAAGCCCACCAGCATTTGTGAGCGATCAAGCCGTGTCATGGCAGCCGGGTTGACCGAAGCCGTTGAAGCATCAGTGCCCAGGGCAACCCGACCGGCAGATGCTGAGCCCATGTCCGGAGTGCCCTGTTCATAAAGCCAGAGGCCAGCGGCTTCAGCGGAGAGTGGCAACAGACAAACAATCAGCGTGGAAACAACAAAAAGACGTAGGACATTCATAGTGTGTATTCTCCCGAAAGCTAATCTGAACTGAGTTCAGTGAACAGGAGAGATCCTGTCCGTCATTTTTTTATCTCGTGGTTGGGAGTATTTCCAAAGTACAGTATGCAAGGGTAGTTCTAATAAAGAATTTCTGTCAAGGGACCATTGAGTAGATAATTGTCAAGGACAGAAAAAGTTGTTTTTAAACCCCCAATTTTGAGCGCTCCTGACGGCGGATGTCAGGGCCGTTGTCATGAGAATCCACATCATGAGAGGGAAAATGGAATGTCCGATATGTTAGTTTTTCCCGGTTGGACCGTTGAACAACGTGTTTTTCCCGATACAATGGATTTTATTAAATCAGTCGGTTAATTGCATTCGAGTGGAATAATCATGTCGTTCAATATCAAATCACTCTGCCTCATCAGCTTTTTAGCTTTTATGGCAGCCACCTGCCTTGCTGACGAGCTGCCTTCGCCTTTAATTGAGCGAGGGCCTGACCCGGGAAAACTGGTGGGGCGCTGGCTGCGGCCCGATGGCGGCTACATTCTGCAGTTGACCGACCCGAGTCCGGACGGGCAGCTGCAGGCTACCTATTTCAATCCAAAACCAATCCATGTTGCACGTGCAGCATGGAAACATCAGGAAGGCTACCTTGGCGCGTTTGTCGAACTGCGCGCACCCAACTATCCCGGTTCAACCTACACCCTGGCCTACGATCCAGCCAAAGACCGGCTCGTGGGCCTCTATTACCAAGCGGCGATGCAGCAGCAATTCGAAGTGGAGTTTAAAAGGACTCCGTGAAACAGGCATAAAAAAGGAACTCAACACACGACGTTAAGGAACACCACCACTTATTATTATTTGGAACCAACATCCAATTCAGCCCGAAAGCGGGCCAACTGAAAGGGGACGTGAAATGCGAATAAAATTATCACACCTCACTATCTTGGCTTTTGTTGCCATGGCAGTGTTGTTACCGCCAACAACAACACCTGCTCAGGCTGTAGAGAAAAAGCCCAATATCCTAATTCTCTGGGGCGACGACATCGGCTGGTTCAATGTTAGCGCCTACAACATGGGTATGATGGGCTACAAAACCCCGAACATTGACCGCATTGGCAAAGAGGGGGCCGTGTTCACCGACTGGTACGGCCAGAACAGTTGCACCGCTGGACGCTCTGCGCTCCTCACCGGTCAGAGCGGTTTACGTACCGGTAACCTCAAGGTCGGCCTGCCGGGTGCCAAGGAGGGCTTGCAGGCACGCGATGTCACAATCGCTGAGCTGCTAAAGGCTCAAGGCTACATGACTGCACAGTTCGGCAAGAATCACCTCGGTGATCGTGATGAGCACCTGCCCACTGCGCACGGATTCGATGAGTTCTTCGGTTCCCTCTACCATTTGAATGCAGAAGAAGAGCCTGAGAACCCGGACTATTTCAAAGATCCAGCCATGATCAAAAAATATGCAACACGTGGCGTGATTCATAGCTGGGCTAACGCAGACGGCACACAAAAAATCGAGAGCACCGGGCCGCTGACCAGAAAGCGCATGGAAACCATCGACGAGGAAGTCAACGAACTTTCGCTCGAGTTTCTGGAAAAAGCAGCGAAGGCCGACAAGCCGTTCTTCCTCTGGTGGAACGCCACCCGAATGCACGTCTGGACGCACCTGAAAAAGGAGTCCGAGGGCGTGACTGGTCTGGGCATTTATGCTGATGGCATGGTCGAGCACGACGCACATGTTGGCCAGTTGCTTGACAAGCTCAAGGAGCTCGGCCTTGATGAGAATACCATCATCATGTATTCCACCGACAACGGCGTCGAGAAGTTTTCCTGGCCCGATGGCGGTAATGCCCCATTCCGTGGTGAAAAGAACGAAAACTGGGAAGGTGGCTTCCGTGTCCCGACTCTGATCAAGTGGCCCGGTGTCATCAAGCCGGGAACTATTAACAATGATATCTATTCCCATGAAGACATGCTGCCTACGATCATGGCCGCAGTAGGCGTGCCGGACGTTAAGGAACAACTGTTAGAAGGGATGAAGGTTGGCGACAAGACCTTCAAGGTCCACCTCGATGGCTACAACGCCATGGATGCCTGGGCAGGAAAGGCCGAGGGCCCACGGCATGAGTTCTTCTATTTCAATGATGATGGTCAGCTGACGGCGCTGCGCTTCGATCAATGGAAAATAGTCTTCCAGGAACAGCGTGAACACGGCTTCAACGTCTGGCAGGAGCCTTTCATCGAATTACGCCTGCCCAAGATCTTTAATCTTCTCACCGATCCGTTCGAGGAGGCTGACCACCTCGCCATGGATTACGGGCGCTGGCGGTTTGACCGCACCTTCCTACTCGTGCCGGCGCAGCAGTATGTAGGGAAATTCCTGGCCACATTTAAGGAGTACCCGCCAAGCCAGGGTGTTGGCTCCTTTAGCTTAAGTCAGGTGATGAAGCAGCTTTCGGCTGCACCTTCAACCGGCCGCTAAGGTTACACCTGGGATTAATGAATCAACCTCATGGGCCGCATCAGATTCGTCTGGATGCGGCCCTTCTTCCGAGCCGACATGTCGAAAAATAACCGGTTAAACAAAAAAAGTGCATCGAAGGCTCATGCTCCCCAAGTCCGACTATCGGCCACCTCCGGGACTAAAGAAACGAGCGGCCTGTTTTTGCGTGCCCTGCTGCTCTTGCTGTCCGGCACCGTTGCACTGATCTACCAGATTATCTGGATTAAGCAACTGACCTTGATCGTCGGTGTGGATGTCTATGCGGTGACCACCGGCGTCAGTGCTTTCTTTGCCGGGCTCGCACTGGGTGGTCTTTTGCTCGGCCGCCTCGTTGACCGAATCAAGAGGCCGTTGCAATTGTACGCGGTGCTGGAGATCGGGGTCGCCCTGATCGGTGTTTCGATGACCATCGCGCTGGCGCATTCGGCAGCTCTGTTTGCGAACATGGAGAAACAGAGTGGGCTCCTTGCCTGGCTGCTGATTTTCCTGATGGTCGGAGTTGGTCCATTTCTGATGGGCGGCACCCTGCCGGCGATGGTGCGTTCCCTTCGCCTTTCTGCTGAGAGGATTGGTGCTGGTGGTGGGTATCTATATGCCGCAAACACCGCCGGCGCAATTTTCGGTGCCTTGGCTTCCTCGTTTCTACTTATCCCGGCTGTTGGCATTCAGGCTACGGCGTTGATCGCCGCGGGTATGGGCCTGACTGCAGCAGCAGGTGGCTTCTGGCTGGATCGTTTCGTCGCAGACCAAACGATCCTTGAAACGGAATCTACCGCTGTTTCGCTGACTAGTTCTGCCGCCCTCGCCGTCTTTTTTTACACTGTTGCCGGAGGCTTGGCACTCGGTTACGAGGTGGTCTGGTCGCAAACGGTCGTCCAATTCATGAGCACGCGCAGTTTCGCCTTCTCGGTGGTACTGGCAACTTATCTTGCAGGGTTGTCGATTGGTGCCGCAATCTTTGCGCGATGGGCCGACCGTAACCGAGATCCATGGGGGGTATTTGGCTTTTTGATTGCGGCTGCGGGGCTGATCGCTTTGCTTGAAATCTGTCTGCTAGGGCCATGGCTTCCTGCCATTCAGTCCCTGGGAGAGCAGACAACCATGTCGCTGACGGGGAGCCGCTTGGTGGGGATGTCAAGTCGCTTTGCGATCGCAGCCCTCTCGATTGTTTTTGTCCCCACCTTGTTTCTTGGCGCAGCTTTCCCGGCGGCTTTGAA
The DNA here is from genome assembly GCA_947259685.1 of uncultured Desulfuromonadales bacterium. The sequence continues at coordinate 11,379 of CAMYNC010000057.1, forward strand.
GCTGATTGTTGATTCTGGGCATATCGGCCGTGATATCGGCAAAGTTGTCGCTCTGAATACTTTCGGTGGGATTGTCGGCACGGTGATTACAGGTTTTATCCTGGTGCCGCAGTTCGGTCTAGTCAAAACCCTGGCGATCCTTGCCGTCACTGCCGCGTTGCTCGGTCTGGTGGCCGCCCTGCGCGGTAACGGGGAGTTGCGTTTTTTCCGTTGGAGCACGATGGCTATTGTCCTACTGACCCTGAGTGCAGCTATGTTGACACCTGCTGACCGGCTGGCAAACTTATTGGCCACGGCACGCGGTGGCTCGATGGTCTTTTACGAGGAAGGGAAAGGGGGCACTGTTGCGGTTCTTGAACAGACCGCCGGGCAGAAACAATTTCGGCGCTTGTATATCCAGGCGGTCTCCAATACCGGCGACACCTTGCCCTCGTTGCGCTACATGCGTCTCCAGGCGCTGTTACCACTGATCATCCACAACGGCGAACCGAAATCGGTCCTGGTCATTGGCCTTGGGACCGGCATCACATCTGGTGCGTTACTGCGTTACCCGGGGCTGGAACAGCGCGTGGTTGCCGAACTGTTACCCGAAGTTTTGCTGGCCACCGGATTTTTTCAGGGGAATTACGGCGCAGCAAACGATCCCAGGTTGGATGTCCGCCTGCGCGATGGCCGACGAGAACTGCTAAGCAACGAGCAAACCTACGACCTCATCACCCTTGAACCACCGCCGCCTTCTGCCGCCGGCGTCGCGAATTTGTACTCCACCGGGTTCTATGAATTGGCGCGGACTCGACTGCGCCCGCAGGGGATCGTCGCCCAGTGGTTACCGCTGCCGACACAAAATGACGAGGACACCCGATCGCTGGTGCGCAGTTTCTTGGATGTCTTCCCACATGCCAGCCTGTGGACGACCGAGCTTCACGAAATGCTCCTAGTCGGATCCCTTAAACCTGTGGATCTCGATGTGCCGCGCATTATCAATCGCTTCAACCAGCCAGAGGTCGCTTCCGCTCTACAGGAAGTCGGAATTTCTTCACCCGCTGCTCTGCTCGCTACTTGGGTGACGGATCATGGTGGGCTGGAAGCGTATGCAGGTGACGCCCATCCGGTAACTGACGATCAACCCCGTATCGAGTATGCCGACTGGGTGCGCTCTGACGAGTTGCATCGGGTGCTGCCCCGCTTGATGAAACTGCGCACCGATCCGCCCTGGGTTGATGCAGACGATATTTTTGTGCGGTCGGTCGGTGCACAACGGCAAACTCTGCACCTCTTTTATCAAGCCTCTCTCAACGCCCAATCCGGCTATCCGGAACTCTGGGCGCAGGACATGCGGCTCGTCCTGCAAAGAGACGGTGATAACGCTTACTACAAGTGGTTTGGAGCAAGTAATCCGTAAAAAGCTTACCGGCATAAAAACCGTTGGATTTACTGCGTTTCGCGAACAACCTTCTGATTTAAGGAGATACCCTATGAAATTCAAAAATATTTCAGCGAGTTTCTTTTCAATAATTGTGGCCCTTCTGTTCACCGGACCTGCGCTGGCCGCTTCCACAGCACCCCGTCTCGTCCTGCAGATCACCGTTGATGCCCTGCGCGGCGACCTGCCGACCCGCTATTACGACCGTCTGGGCGAAAATGGCTTCCGATACCTGTGGGAGAAGGGCACCGTCTACGCCGACGCTCACCACGCCCACGCCAACACCGAGACCATTGTCGGTCATGCGACTCTGGCCACCGGGGCGATGCCAGCGGTGCATGGCATGATCGGCAACGTCTGGTTCGACCGCAGCGAGAATAGGACCATGTACAACATCGAAGATGACCGCTACCAGCTGCTGACTGCAGGCGGCGGAGTCGATAAGAATGCCGAGATCGACTCGACCCAGAAAGCAGCTAAAAGTGACGGTCGTTCGCCTTCGGCGATCATGGTAACCACCACCGGCGACGAACTGGCGATCAGTACGGCTGGACGTGCCAAGGTGTTCGCCGTTTCAATTAAGGATCGCGGCGCCGTGTCGATGGCCGGGCATGCCGGCAAGGCCTTCTGGTTCTCCAAGGCGAGCGGGGAATTTGTCACCAGCAGCTACTATTACGATGCCTATCCCGCATGGGTCACCGAGTGGAATGCCAACAAGCCGACCGCCGCTTACGCCGGCAAGTCATGGGAGTTGTTGCACGACCAGAAGAGCTACCTGTTCGGCGATGCTGATGACAAAGCATGGGAAACCGACCTGGCTAGTTTTGGCCGGACCTTTCCCCACCCTTTCGGCAAGGCGGATGGCAAGTATTTTACGACGCTGCTGACCCTCAGCCCCGCCGGGGATGAAATGACTCTGGCGTTTGCCAAGGAATTGATCCGCAAAGAGCAACTGGGGGCGGACGAGGTCCCCGACCTTCTCGGCGTCAGCTTTTCCTCCACCGATTACATTGGCCACATCTTCGGACCCTCCAGTCTCGAAACCGAGGACAACCTCATGCGCCTCGACCGCAACCTGGCCGAGCTGTTCGCATTTGTCGACAAGCAGGTCGGGTTGGAGAACACTCTGATCGTACTGTCGGCCGATCACGGCGGGCCTGAGGTGCCGGGCTACCTGAACGAATTCGGTATCAATGCCGGCTACGCTGATCCGGAAAGCTGGGACAAACAGCCGGCCTTCACCGCCCTGAAAAAGCAGTTCGGCATCGATAAGGAGCTGATCTCCGGCTACAACCACCCCTACGTTTATCTCAATCAAGAAGTGATCCGGCAGCACCAGCTTGATCCACGCGAAGTCGAACAGGCGGTCGCCGAAGAGTTGCTGAAATTCGCAGGGGTTGCCGAGGCGATTGGTTCGAGCGCCCTGCGCGAGGGCAACTTGGCCAACACCCCGCTCAACCAGGCGATCCTCAACAACTTTAACCCGAATCGCTCCGGCGACATCTACGTGGTTTTTAAGCCGCACTGGTTCATCAATGACTTCGACGGACTGACCGTGGCCGCCACGCACGGTTCGCCTTGGCGTTACGATACCTATGTGCCGATCGTCTTTGCCGGATCGGGCATTCCTGCGCAGCAGATCCAGCGCCGGGTGCTGACCGTGGATGTAGCGCCGACTCTGGCGGCGTTCCTTGGTATCAAACCTCCTTCGGGAGCGGCGGGTGTCCCCTTGGTGGAAGTCTTTGCCGGGCAAGGAAAGTAAGGACATTGTTTTTCTGGGTTATCATAGCCCTTGATTTAGTATGAGCTATAAGTGTGCAAAAGATACCCCGCAGGCTGCTATTTTCAGTCTGCGAGTCGGCATCTGTACGCCTTAAACTTTATCCGCAAGCCGAAACAATAATCTGCTAAACTCTGCTGGAAGTTATTAATTGTATTGGGTTTGACGTTGTCTTCAAAAGCCTTGGAATGTTTTGTTGCTTATGCAGAAATCCAGAAAATCGTTAACTGATCTCATTCTGCACCTCCATCCAGCGACAGTCCCCCAGGAAACGCTCAGGTTTACTTTGAGCTGGGGGCTCGGTGGCATGGCGGCACTCTTGGTTGGTCTGTTGTTTATGACCGGGATCCTGCTGCTCTTTGTCTACCAGCCCGCCACCGAACACGCTTATAGATCTGTCCTAATCCTGGCCCGCGAGGTTCTCTTCGGTCTCTGGGTGCGTAACATCCACCACTGGAGCGCCAACCTGCTGGTGGTCGTCACCGTACTGCACCTGCTGCGGGTGGTTCTGACCGGCGGCTTCGGGCCGGGTCGACGGCTTAACTGGGTTATTGGTCTGTTTCTGCTGTTTCTGCTGCTTTCGGCTAACTTCACCGGCTACCTGCTCCCTTGGGATCAGCTCGCTTTCTGGGCGGTAACCATCTGCACCAGCATGCTTGGCTATATCCCGGTCGCAGGTCTCTGGCTGCAAGAGCTGTTTCGCGGCGGCAGCGAGATCGGCCCTGCGACCCTGGCCAACTTCTTCGTTCTGCATGTCGCTTTTATTCCGGGGACTCTGGTTCTTCTGCTGTTCTGGCATTTCTGGCTGATCCGTCGGGCAAAAGGGTTGGTGCAGTTGGAACGGGAAGATTCTGAGACTGCTCCGGTGCCGCGTGTACCGACGGTTCCGAACCTGATTGTCCGTGAAGCGGCAGTCGGTCTGGTGCTGGTTGCCTGTATCTTCCTTTTGTCTATCCTTTTTGATGCTCCTTTACTGGAGCAGGCTAATCCGGGGATGAGTCCCAACCCGGCTAAGGCGCCTTGGTACTTTCTCGGCTTTCAGGAACTGCTGCTGCATCTTCATCCGGTCTTCGCGGTCTGTGTTTGGCCCCTGCTGTTGACTGGTATATTTTTTGGGATTCCGTTTTGGAGCGACTCAGCTCTGCCGCCCGGTCAGTGGTTCGGTTCTGCGCGCGGCCGCAAGCTTGCGGTCTGGACAGCAGTCGGCGGAGCCATGGCGACTATTGCGGTTGTTCTTATTGACAACCTGCTGCTGCATTCTGAACAGACCGCTACAGCCAATACCTTGCTGACCCGCGGCCTGTTACCGACAGGCCTGTTTTTAGCTTTGTCAGTCGGCCTTTATCTGCTGCTGGTCAAGAAATTGAAATACCCCCGCGCCGAAGCGGTGATGGCTGGCATCGTCCTGGTGTTGTCAGTGCTGACGGTCTGTACAATCATCGGTGTCTGGTTTCGGGGGCCGGAGATGCATCTTGTCTGGCCTTGGGTGAAATAAATATTATGAGCAATATGAGTGAACCGAAAATATCTGAAGACACCAAAATGCCACGTCGCAGCTTTCTGAACCGGGTCTGGGCCCTGTGCGGGATTATCGCCACGGCGGAGTTCGGTTGGCTGGGCCTGTCCTTTATGAATTCACGTAAGGAGCGAAGTCGCCCGGTTAAAACGGAAACAGTTATCACCGCCGGTCCGGTAGAAACCTTCTTCCCCGGGACTGTCACCGCAATCCCCAGTGGACAGTTCTATCTGGCCTGTCTGGCTGATGGTGGCCTGCTGGCGCTGTCGCGAACTTGTACCCATCTCGGTTGCTCGGTTCCGTGGGATGAGGAGAAAAACAAGTTTATCTGCCCCTGCCACGGCTCGACTTTTGATCTGACCGGCGAAGCCCTTACCGCTCCGGCACCACGCCCACTCGATACTTTTCCGGTACGGATTGAAAACGGCATCGTCAAGGTCGATATCTCCTCAGCACAAAAACGTGAGCGTTTCGACCCGGCTCAGGCGATCAGGCTGTAAATCATGGCTAACGAGCTGAAAAAATCGGCCAGTGCGCCGCCACCAGAAACAGATCGCTCTTTAGCACGTTGGGAGTTGGTCGCCCTGATTGCGGCCGTTGTTATCCTGCTGTCGCCAGGCCTATATCTGTTGAAAGCACAGACTGTCGCGCCGCTACCGGTTGCCGGTCCGGCTGAATTTGTCGGCAGTGAAAAATGCAAAAAATGCCACGAAACAACCTATAAAAAATGGTTCGGTTCGCACCACGACCTGGCGATGGATGTGGCCAACGACACGACGGTGCTGGGCGATTTTAACAACGTCAGCTATACCGACCCCTACAACAATGTCACCACTCGTTTCTTCCGCAAGGACGGCAAGTTCTTCGTCAATACCGAAGGGCCGGATGGTCAGTTTGGTGATTTCGAGATATCCCACACCTTTGGCGCATATCCACTGCAACAGTATCTGGTTCCGTTCCCGGTCGGCCGCCTGCAATGTCTGACTATCGCCTGGGATGTGGAAAAAAAGAGTTGGTATCGTTTGCCGCCCTACGATGTTGAAGGGCCGGATGACTGGTTGCACTGGACCCGCGCTGCCCAGACTTGGAACGCCATGTGCGCCGAATGTCATTCGACCCGCTTGACCAAGGGTTACAACCCTGATTCGGGGGAATATCAAACCAGCTGGTTCGAGATCGATGTCGGTTGTGAAGCCTGTCACGGACCGGGGTCGAAACACCTTGAGTGGGCGGACAATCCGCCGATGGCCCGGACCAAGGCAGAGAACTATGCCCTGACGGTCCGTACCGGTAACCTCGACAACCAAGAGCTGATCAGCATTTGCGCTCCCTGTCATTCGCGACGTTTCCAACTCGGCGACAACCTGCACGCTGAAGGGGAATTGCTCGATTTGATGGTGCCGCAACTGCTGTCCCAGGGGCTTTATTACCCGGACGGGCAAATCCTTGATGAAGTCTACGTTTACGGTTCCTTCGTGCAGAGCAAGATGTATCAGCATGGCGTGCGTTGCAGCGACTGTCACGATGTCCACAGCCTCAAACGCCATAAAGAGAAGAACGACCTCTGCACCCAGTGCCACCGCGCGGAAGTTTACGACAGCAAAGAGCATCATTTTCACAAAAAGGTTCACAACGGCGAACCGAGCGACGGCCATCTCTGTGTCAAGTGTCACATGCCCGGCCGCATCTACATGGGGGCCGACTATCGCCCCGATCACAGTTTGCGTATCCCGCGGCCTGATCTGAGCGTCAAACTCGACACACCGAATGCCTGCTCGGCGCAGGGCTGTCATGCCGACAAATCATTGGCCTGGAATGTCGAGCACTACACCAAGTGGTACGGCGAAACCCGTAAGCCACATTACGGAACCGTTCTGGCTGCAGGGCGGGCCTATCAACCCGCAGCCGAGGTCGATCTGATCGACTTGGCCGAAGATCCGCTGCTGCCAGCGATTGTTCGAGCGACGGCATTGGAGCTGTTGCGGAGCTATCCCAGCCCGGCCAGCCAAACGACTCTGGCCAAGGCTCTGGAAGACGATGATGCCCTACTGCGCTACACGGCGATCCGCAGTCTTGAATATTTTGACGCCGAAACACGGCTGAAGCGAATTGCCCCGAAACTCTACGACCCGGTCAAGGCGGTCCGCATCGAAGCGGCAATGATGTTGTCGTCGTTACCCAGGGAGCAACTGCGTGAAGCTGACCTGGAGGCCTTCAAAAAAGGGTTAACGGAATACCGGGAGGCGATGCTTTACAACGCTGATTTTGCCGCACAACGCTATAACCTTGGCAATCTGGCCACAAATCTTGGCGCTGCCGCACAAGCGATAGATGCTTACGAAAAGTCCATTGCCATAGATGAACAGTTCTATCCGGCCAAGGTTAATCTGGCCATGCTGTACAACAGCCAAGGGAAAAAACGCGAAGCGGAGAAACTGCTGCGTGAGGTCGTCGATCGATCGCCTGAGCTCTACCAGATAGCCTACTCACTCGGCCTGTTGTTGGCCGAACTGCAACAGTACCAGGATGCCGCGACCTACCTGGGTAAAGCTGCTGCAGGAATGCCTGACCATGCTCGAGCACATTACAATCAGGGGCAGGTTTTGTTGGTGCTGAATCAACTTGAGCAGGCAAAAGGGGCTTTGCTGGCAGCCTTGTCTATAGAACCGCGCAATCCAGATTTTTTTATTGCCCTGGCGGAGTTCTATTTCAAGTCGAGACAGCCGGAGAAAGCAAAGGAATTGGCGGCCGAAACCGCCCGCCAATTCCCGGACCATGCAGCGGCAAAAGAGTTACTTCAATACCTGGAGAAATGATTCTTAGGGACCGGCCTTACTACAAATGTCGACTTATCGGACGTTGTTCGAGGTTGATTGCGGCTCGAAGCGTCGGCTAGGTGGAAACGTCTCGGAAGTTGCTCCATATTGAATTACGGGTTTGAAAGTAGCCAAAATGGAGCATGTTCTGAATATCGCCACTTCCAGTAAAACTTATCCGATTGATGGGAACACCAAAGCTAGACATAGACAAGATAAGCCTTAACGATCTACTAACTTGGTATGGCACAGCGTTGCTTCATGGAGGCAGGAAAAAAACGGCATTCGGTGGCAAGGCACTCTCTGTTATTGGCCGAAAATGAGCAAATGGGTTGACTGCCCATAGGCAAATCGGCGGCAAGGTGGCGATTCAGAAACTCGCCCCCGACAAGCAGGGCAAGGTAGGTATCTCGTTTGCAACAACGAGGCCCACCCGCTTCGCCTATGGCGGTCAAGCAGGCGGCGGTCATGAGGTTGGCGAGACGCCATTCCTCTCCTGCCAGTGGTGTCGCACCGGTGAGAACGCTGCAGGCGACTCCGGCACCCATGGCGGCACTACAGGTGCCGTGAAAACCACAAAATCCCCCCTTGATATCCTCAGCCCGTTTCCGGGCGACTGCCAGCTTCTCAGCCTTTATATCTTCCCCGCGCACCGAACAGAATGCTGTAATCAAGACCGCAGGCACCAAGAAATGGTGCTCCGGTCCATGCATCTTGATCACCTTATTTTTCATCAGACTGTCAGCCAGTCGCAACGGATTCCTCTCGTTGCTGACATGACAGGTTTGCTCAATCAGATCCAATGCTGGCAAGCCGTGGCACCGGTCGCAGACGAAGTGACCGTTCGCGCACTGTGCATGCGACGAAACCTCTTCTTGGCAGATAGCGCAAGCAACTTGGTGCACCTGTTCACGATAGGCTAACCCAGCTCCGCAGATCAGGCATCCGGAATGATGATCGGTAGAATTGACCACACAAATATCTTCTGCAGGAATAAAAGGTTTACGAGAATGGTCACCACACTAGCAGCTCTGCCAGTGGGCCAATCTCTGGAGCGAAAGTCGCTCGGGGTTGCCGATGGACAAACGCAGGCTTTCTTCAGTTTGATAAACGATTCAGCATCATTGGTCAAGCCTATGCCTTTTGAAAGAAACTGAAATTGCATAAGATTTAATCTGACAACGGGGCTTCAATGGGAGAGATTCCGCACCGGAACAGATATCGTGCTGCGGCCCCTTAAACTAGCGTCATTCGGGACAAGCGCCATTTTTTCCGCCGCTGGTCTGTATATTTTTTTTATTCACCAGCCATTCTCGCTGTGCTTGATGTTGCACCCGTTGCGATGCACTTTCCGCAGTATCTTGATGCAACATGCAAATAACATAGTTCTAATTGCAACAACACATAATCGCATTTTTTCCCTAATCGGTGCAGAAAATGGCGCTTTTAGCGTTTGTCTGCACACCTAAGATGTAAATTTAGCCCAGATATGACCCCGCCAGCCCCCGCATCCTCCGTTGCAAATGCAACCTCAGCAGCAAACTCTTAATATTTCAGCAACTTCCCTCACACAAACCTAAGTGATTGTTTTTACTGAGTTAATAAAAATGTACATTTTTTACATACAGTTGGCACAAAGCTTGGAAATAAAGAGAGGCAAGAAACACGGAACAGAGACAAGTTCCTTAAATTTAAAAGGGAAGAAAAAGTTCCCGCACTCTTTCAGGAGGTTCTCATGGCTAACGCAATCGCATCCTCAATCGAGCAAACTGAAATCGTCGAACAAAGTGCCGAGCAAGCCACTTCCAACCCGTTGGCAAACCTCTGGCTCGGCATCATGGCTGTCTGCCTCGGCGGCACCCTGCTTTGCACTGCCGTGCTGGTTGCCTGGCCGATCATCGCGAAAATGGTTGCTGGCTGAACCTGAACCACCCTTGATTATTTTTATTCGATTCACCAAATAAACAGAGAAGGAGAACACTCATGGCAAACGCAATCGCATCCTCAATCGAGCAAGCTGAAGTCGCAGAACAAAGTGCCGAACAAGCCACTTCCAACCCGTTGGCAAACCTCTGGCTCGGCATCATGGCCGTCTGCCTCGGTGGCACCCTGCTTTGTACTGCCGTGCTGGTGGCCTGGCCGATCATCGCGAAAATGGTTGCCGGTTAAAACAGAACCCAACCGTATTGAGCGGCCAAGAGAAACCTTGGCGAAAATCTGCAGACAGCGTCTTTTGAATAAGCAACGCCCCGACCACTTGGTCGGGGCGTTGTTGCGTTCAGCTGGTCTTTAGTCTCTGCCTCAAAATCAGTTTAAAATGAGTTACCCAACGACCCTACAACGCCCCATCTCCCCTGATCCGCAAAAAAGAAGGAAACTTAGGAATACCGGAAGGATATTTCCCATAATATTTGAACGTTATCAGGGCCCCGATCGGCGGTGGCGATTCCCGTTGTCGATCGCTGAAGCCACTGCCAAGCTTGAACTGAATTCCGCCAGGAAGTTCCACCAGTAAGGAACCTAACCGACCGGCATTTCGGCCCTTGCCGGGCAGGTGCCCAACGACCCGTGCCTCTGTATCCTGAAAAGATTTCACTTTGAGAATTTCCGCACTCCTTCCGGCGGCATAAAGCGCGTTCGCTTTACGGACGATCAAACCCTCTCCACCGAGGCTTTCTATGCGTTGTAATTCCTGTTGCAGGTTAATCTGATCGCGAACCGGATGCTGTGGTATGACAAAGGCATAAGCGGATGGATGGGCAGTGAACCAGGATCGCGCTTGTTCGATCCGCGCACTAAAGCCACCCGGCGCGTGCGGCACATCGAAGATGGCAAATTTCAGTTGCAACCAGCCAGCGTGGGGATGTTGTCGCTTGACGATCGAAAGTGTTTGTTGAAAGCTGTTCCGCCCGCCCCAGAGTTCTCCCTCCAACGCAAAAGGTGGCAGCTCACAGATGAACTCGTCTGGCGGATTCAGCGGATTGCCGTTTTTCGACAGCAGCTGCCGGCCATCCCAATAGCCACGCACCCCATCGAGCTTTTCACTCATCAGCCAGCCGGAGACATCCTCCTGGCCAGTATAGACCTGCGGCAGCATCAGTTCGGCGGCACCGGAATTCGCCACCAGCAACAATCCGCAGAAGATCTGCAGAAAAGCCTTAACCAGGCGTTTCTTCTGCAGAGTTAAATGTCCTGAAAACACTTTCCCCCTCCGCTATTCAAATATTGCCCATTACATCAAATAATTGAATCTGGTTATGCACTTGGCTCCACCAGGTACTATCAGAGTTTGCAATTCTTTTTACCGCCCGTTCGCTTCACTCACTAGCCAAAAGTAGGCGCCTTGAGGCGAGAGCGCAAAGAACGCAGAGATAATCAGGTTTGTTTTGAATCTCTCCGCGACCTTTGCGATCTCTGCGGTGAAATCTTTTCGGGTTTGGCCATTTAAGTTGAGTAAAGTGGATATCCATATAATTGAAAACCTTCAGGGCCTGATTCCGATCGCCGCCAAAGGATTATCCTTAAAACAGAAACAGTGCTCCGGTCGCGGCGCTTTACGTAGATCTTGGGCAATTTCGACATCAAAGTCGACCACCACCGGCAAATGATCGTAAAAAGTCACATGCGGTACTTTGAAATCGCGGATGCTGACGCCCTGGCTTTAGAGGTTAAAGTCGAGATGCCGCTGGGGGTTTTTGCTTGGGTAGGTCGGCAGGCGGTCGCGGTTGGCATTCTGCAGACCGGTTGCAGCCAAGAACATATCAATTTCCCGCTCGCCCCAGAGCATGTTGAAATCTCCCGCCACCAGGCAGGGCTTGCCGGGCTGCTTCACCAGGTC
>CAMYNC010000058.1 GCA_947259685.1 uncultured Desulfuromonadales bacterium
AAACCCCCACTGCTGAAACCCCCACTGCTGAAACCCCCACTGCTGAAACTCCCACTGCTGAAACTCCCACTGCTGAAACTCCCACTGCTGAAACTCCCACCGCTGAAACCCCCACCGCCAGCGACCAGATCATTTTGGAGACGGATGAAACCCTCAGCAGCACCAATGAAATCGCCTTGCTGCTGGCAAAGCAGCATTACCTTTCGGCGCTGACAACCATCCGCCAGGAGGTGGAAAATGGCTACTCGGAAAGCTATTTTACCAGCGAATATCTCCAGGCCCTGCAGGGGGTCCTGCAGTGGGCGGACGCCTTGATGACTGACGGTGCTCTTGAACAGGCTGGTCGTAACTACCGCACGGCCCTGGAAGGGTTTCCCCGGGATCAGCAGCTGGCAGGAAAGTTGCCCCTCTCTGCCGCAGGCATCAAGTCTAAAATCGAAGCTTGCGCCGACCAGTTGATGGAAAATGGTCTGCTTGCCTATCGAGCGGGTGACCTCGACACTGCGATCGGGATATGGAAAAAAATTCACACGTTTCTGCCACAACACGAGGCGTCGCAAAAGGCGATTCACACCGCCAACCTGCAGTTGAAAAGTCTCAAATCGATCGATCAGCAGCAATAGGCAGGAGGTCGTTCTTCAGCCCTGCATCTCACGGATCAACCGGCCGAAGGTTGCAACCTGCTCCCAGTCGGTATAGTCGACCACCGTGTCGGCAGCGGTTGGGCCCTTGGTCATCCACATGATCAGGCGGATCATCTGGCGATCCAGGTAGCGGTAGCTGGGATAATTAAGCTCCCCACCGAACACCGCCAGCTGTTTTGGCTGCCAGCTGATCTGGCCAAGAAACTTCTGCAGGTAGGGGTTGGTCTCCGGCTGGGCCTTTTCCGGCTTGCGGGCGACCACATTCACTGAGAAAAAGGCGTTCGGTTTGCTCTCCAGCAACTGCTGGTTATTATTGATGAAGGTATAGATCAGCTTGCTGTGCTTGCCGTAGCGGATGCTCCCGCCGACGACAATCTTATCGAATTGGCTCAGTTCGGGATGCGGCTCTTCAACCGGCAGCAGCTGCACCTGTTGCCCCTGCTGCTCGATCACCTGCTGTAAACGCTCGCAGATTTTTCGCGTGTGACCGTCGGTGGTCGAATAAACAATCAGAATTTTATCCATTGGTGTCCTCTTGAAGTCGTAATATCGGCGACGTTAGCGCGCCCTATGTTTCCTTCAGAACGGGCATACTTGCAGGTTATCCCGGTCGGTTGCCAATTTCAGACCGGCGACCGGTTCAATGCTGATGTGCTTCACCCGAAGTATTTCTGGCCAGGCCGGGAAAGCGCTCTGCGGCAAATTTTGCGTGGCAGGAGACACAGGCGGCATTGAGTTTGTAAAAGTAAAAATTCACCACCTCTGCATTCTGCTTTTCCGCCGCATGGGCCAGCATCCCGGCTGAATTGTGGAAGGCCTGATCCTGCTCGATGAACGCCACTGGCAGAACCCGATGCAATTCCTCCTTTTGCGCCTGGTTGAGTTTCTGTTTCATGATGAAGCTGGCCTTGATCTGTTTGCCGATTGCCGCCACATCTTCCCATTTGCCTGCTGAAATCGCCGGGATCAGGGCCATCATCCCCTGCTGGATAGCGGCCATCTCCTGATTTAAAAGGGTTTTCAGCTCAGCAGAGAGCTGAATGCCAGGTTCTGCCGTTCCCTTTGCGTGATGAGCCATCTCAGCAGTCAGGGCCAGTTGGGGGATGCAGAGTAGGATCGTCGCGAAAAAGAGAAGAGCGGTTTTTTTGACAAGCATTAATTGACTCCTGAGAAAATAAGTGTGGATAGTAATAAGAGAGGCATATCTCTCTCCCTGCCCCAAAAAGTTAAGTGTCCTTTAGACCACTATTGCCCCCCCATCGGCTAACAAATAACCTTTCGGGAACTCTGGATGGCTACGGCAACGTTTCCGGTCAAAAGCTAACTACTTCAACTCAAAAGCAACCTTGAGCACGACCTGATATTCATCGACTTTGCCATTGTCCCCAATATGGCCGCGGATATCCTCCACTTCGAACCAAGAGAGCTTGTCCAGAGATTGTTGCGCTCTGGTGACCGCCTGCTGAATTGCAGCTTCGATGCCGGCGTTGGAGATGCCGATGACCTCGACCTTTTTGTAGGTTCTCCCCTGTCCATAAGCCATAATTTCCTCCCTTGCTTGGTATTGTTGAGAGAATCGATCTCATTGAAGGTTAGCACTCCTGGCACTTCTGTAAACCAGGGCCGGCGAGTTCCTGAGCAGAAATTTCAAAACTTATCTCAAGGTAAAATATAAACCTAGAAACTGCAGTGCAAATTTCAATTGCATTAATTCGTATATCTGGATTATACATATATTTGCAACAACTCCTGAGACGAGAATAAAGCGAAAACCTAATCTTACCTAGCAAAGGTGCAAAACTATGGGAAACGATCCCCTCATTCAGTCTAAATCTGAACAACGCCATATTGTTATCGTCGGTGGGGTGGCCGGAGGTGCGTCTGCCGCGGCCCGTGCCCGCCGGCTTGACGAACAGGCGAAAATTACCCTGATCGAACGGGGACCGGATGTCTCTTTTGCCAACTGCGGGCTTCCTTACCACATCGGCGGGGAGATCGCAGATCGCGGCAAGCTGTCTTTGCAGACGCCCGACTCGCTGCGCGCTCAACTGGTGGTGGAGGTGCGGTCGAAAACCGAAGCAACGGCGATCGATCGCGAGGCCAAAACGCTGCGGATCCGTAACCTGGAGAGCAACGTGGAACAACAGCTTACCTATGACCAGCTGATCCTCTCGCCCGGCGCCTCGCCGCTGCGGCCGCCCCTCGAAGGGATCAATCTGCCGGGGATTTATACCCTGCGTAATCTTCAGGACATGGACCGCATCAAGTTGGCGGCGCAATCCGCCCAGCGAACTCTGGTGATCGGCGCCGGCTTCATCGGTTTGGAGATGGCTGAGCAGCTATCGCGCCTCAAGAAACAGGTCACCCTGGTCGAACTGGTTGATCAAGTGCTGCCGCAGATGGACCCGGAAATGGTTCGGGCGGTGGAGCAGGAACTGCTGGATAATGGCGTCAAGCTGCTATTAGGCGACGGCATCTCCAGCTTCGCCAAAGCAGCAGACGGTGCTTTGCAGGCCAAGCTGGACTCCGGCAAGCTGATCGACGCCGACCTGATCATCCTCTCGATTGGCGTCCGCCCGGAGAATGAGCTGGCCAAAGCGGCCGGGCTGGAACTCGGGGAGCGTGGCCATATCAAGGTCAATGCCTACATGCAGACCTCGGACCCCGATATTTACGCGGTCGGCGATGTCTGCGAAAGCGTCGATCCGATTCTCGGCGGGCCAGCGGCGGTTCCCCTCGGCGGACCTGCCAACCGTCAGGGACGGGTTGCGGCGGATCACATTGTGAACGGCGCGACCGCCCGTCCTTATCCCGGCTCCCTCGGCACAGCCATCGTGCGGGTGTTCGATGTTGCCGCCGGGGTGACCGGGCACAGCGAAAAGCAACTGGCAAAACTCGGGGTGGACTACCAGAAAACCATCGTCACCGATTTCAATCACGCCAGCTATTTTCCCGGCGCAACCCATTTGAGCGTGAAAATCCTCTGGGAGAAAACCACCGGCCGGCTCCTCGGCGGTCAGGTCAACGGCATCGAAGGCGTGGACAAGCGGCTCGACGTGCTGGCAACAGCGATCAAAGGCAAGCTCAGCGTCGACGATCTGGAACACCTCGAACTGGCCTACGCACCGCCCTTCGGCTCGGCAAAAGATCCATTGAACACAGCGGGATTCTCGGCCAATAACATTCGCAGCGGCCTGCTCAAGCCGATCTTTGAGCTGCCGGATCCGCAGACCAGCCAATTGATCGACGCCCGTCCGGCTGAAATGGCCAGCCTGAAGCCGATCCCGGGGGCGGTGAACATTCCCTTCCCCGAATTGCGCGGCCGGCTCGGCGAAGTCGACAAGAGCAAACCGGTGACCACGATCTGTGCTCTGGGCAAGATGAGCTACTTCGCCGCGCGGATTTTCGAGCAAAATGGTTTCGAAGTGAACGCACATATCGGCGGCTGGAAGATCGAAAACCGTCCGCAAGCGCCAAAAGATTCAGACGCCCCTGCATCGGCAGATGCTGGCAGCAGACTGACCGCTGCCACCGCAGACGGTGAGGTCATTAAGCTCGACGCCACCGGGATGGCCTGCCCCGGCCCCATCCTCCGGGTCAAAGAAAGCGCGGCCCGCCTCGAACGCGGCCAAATCCTCGAAGTCAGCGCCTCGGACGCGGGCTTCAAAGCCGACCTCCCGGCATTCTGCAAGGCCAACGGCTATGAATTCCTGGGGGTGGAAAAAGTCCAGGGCATCGTCACCGGCCGGCTGCGCAAAGGGCAGGTCTGCTCGGTCGCCTCCGCAGTGCCGGCAACTCTGCAGCCTGGCGGAAGTGGTTCCACCATCGTGGTCTTCTCTGGTGACCTGGACAAGGCGATGGCTGCTTTCATCATCGCCAACGGCGCAATTGCCATGGGCGGCAAGGCGACCCTGTTCTTCACCTTCTGGGGGCTCAATGTCCTGCGCAAAGATCCTGCGCCGGTTATCCCGGAAAAGACCTTCATGGACAAGATGTTCGGCTGGATGCTGCCCAGGGGGGCCAACAAGCTGCCGCTCTCGCAAATGCATATGGCGGGCATGGGCACCCGAATGATGAAGGGCCGGATGAAAGCCAAAGACCTGCCTAACTTGCCGGGCCTTATGCAAAGCGCGAAAGAGGGCGGAGTCAGGCTGGTGGCCTGCGCGATGTCGATGGAAGCGATGGGGATTCGCGAGGAAGAACTGATCGACGGAGTCGAGCTCGGCGGGGTTGCCGAATACCTCGGCGCGGCCGCCGAAACCCAAGCCAATCTGTTTATTTAAAATCTGTTTATTTAAAGATGACACCGGCAGCATCGCTGCCGGGCCCTTTTGTGGATCCTTGCGGTTGGGAATTATTGGCGCGTTTGCGGAATCTTCAGCGCTGTTTTTCTGTGCCGGGTTGGTGTGCTAACGGGGTTGGTAGTGTTTCGCTTGGGGTCATGATGGGCCGCACCTCTCTTGCGGAGGAGGGAGTCGTTTCTGAAATTTTGTCAGCAACCTCAACTTAGCTGCTGATTCAGCAACGACATGGCCATAGCCATCATCAAGATCATCAGTATTATCGGCAGAATATGCACGAGTAATGTGTCGCGAAATTTTTTCATATATCGATCCTGGCAGGAGTTTCAAGGTTGCAAACCATTCACGCATCAACAATGTCAGCAGATCGAATAACGTAATTTTAGCTAATTACGCTTTTCCCCTGACATGTTAAATGCCCCTTACTCCCAATGCCAAAATTAACCATGCTGGTCGATTTTGGCATTGGGAGTAAGGGGCAGTATAAACAGTCGAATTACTTGGCGGCTTTCTTACCAGTTGCAGAAACGTCAGTAAGGGTCTTTTTGGCCGTTTTGAAACTCTTGGTCACGCTTTCCTGAAGGTTTTCAGAACCGCTATTGACCACCTTGTTCGACAACTCAATGATTTCTTTCGCTTCCTTGGGAAGCTGCTCAGTCGCTTTATCGACCAAAGGTTGCATCTCTTTCTGGATCTCGGCAGATTCCTTAAAAACATCTTTGCCGAAAGCTTCCATCGTCTCAAGACTCTTCAATGGGGCATCCTTGTCCGTCCAATCGAGTTCCAGGGTGCTTTCCACATGCTTCCTCAAAATAGCCAGGCTTCTTTGGCTTTCCCCGAAGTAGATGCTAGCGATCTTCTTCCCTTCCTCAGGAAAAGAGGGGACGGTTTCAAGGATTTTTTCGGTGGAAGTTGCGGATTGGGCAGTGAAAGTGATCAGTGCATCGAAGCTTGTATTGACCGCGTTTTTGTAGAAGTCCAAGACATGACCGTAATAATTGATTGTTTGCATTTTTTATCCTTTTTGTTTGTGATTCACAAATGAGTAGCGTGATCTGGGTCAAAAGATAATGCATGTTTTAAATAAAAGCAAGAGGAAAAATATTTAAAGTTTGCTTAAGGCTTGTTTGTCTCGAGTGGGCGAATGGGAACCCCGATATTACGTAGGTGATATTTGAAGTTCTCATCATAGGGGTGTCCTCGTGGCTACGGTCGCAATGGCCCGTGCTGGCTACTCCTGCCTATTCAAGATGTAGCGAAGCTGCATTTGGCTTGTTCGGTTTCTCTTGTTTTCCATTCCTGCCAGAGGACAACCTGCAATCCGCTACCAGCCTTACTTTCTGCGCTTCTTGCCTTCGCTTCCGGCCGCGGCAAAATATCTTGATTTCAGCGATCAAGAGTGATAAAAGTGTTCGCCGTACTTCGGGAAACAGATGTCGGGGCGTAGCGCAGCCTGGTAGCGCACCTGCTTCGGGAGCAGGGGGTCGGAGGTTCAAATCCTCTCGCCCCGACCATTTTCCGAGTTTATTGAAAAGCGACCCACTGTGGTCGCTTTTTCTGTTTCAACTTCTTTGAATATACCGTTTAGTCGATGCACCTCCGGCCCCATTCCTAGGCGCATTCAAATTCCATTTTTCAGGTTACCCAAGCGGGCTATCCGAGTGCCAACTCATCGACAAATCCGAACTCATATCGAAAGGTTACAGATTATCTCCTGGCACACCGAATGGAGCCTACATAAGAAATCCACCATAGTTGACGGCAACACCTCAGCAGATATAATTGAAATCAAATGAGAAAAATTGCGACCAGGAGATCTTCTATGAAATTAACCATAAAAACTGTGCTAATCGGTCTATTCATCTCCCTATTTTGCTCAACTGCCTATGCTGATAATTTTGCAGATACAAAAAAGATGTTCGAGGATGCTGGCATCTCAAGTATGTTTAGCAGTGCCTATGGTTATGCATTGTTTCCAACAATCGGCAAGGCGGGATTTCTGGTCGGCGGAGCTTACGGGAAAGGTCGTGTTTATGAGCAAGGCAAACACATCGGCAACACGGCAATGACTCAGGCAACAATTGGTTTTCAGCTTGGTGGTACCGGTTTCAGTCAGGTCATATTTTTCCAGGACAAACGTGCTCTTAATGAGTTCACCAATGGTAACTTCGAGTTTGGCGCAGAAGCACAGGCCACGGCAATAACCGCTGCTGCAGGCGCCTCTGCTAATACGTCGGGTAGTTCTGCGACCGCCAGTGGGGGTAAAAACAATGCTTCAATCGCTGGGGCAGGCTACAATAAAGGCATGTCCACATTCACGATCACAAAAGGTGGGTTAATGTATGAAATCAGTGTTGGCGGACAGAAGTTCTCCTTCACCAAACATTAAGAGGTGCTATAGCATCACTAATATTTCCCCTCGCTGAATCAGAAAAGCGGAGCCATTGCTGACCCCGCCTTTAATTTCACATTTACATAAAACTACTTATATTTTCTTGCGTTTGCGTCCGTACCAAGCAAGGCTTGCCAGGCCGCTGCTAAGAAGGAGCCATGTTGAGGGTTCGGGAACGGGGGCGGGTTGCTGCGGGTAATCGTGAGTTCCCGTGTCGCCGACAAGCGTGAGAGGGCGGTTGGTTTTTCCCGTCAACCAGTCCAGGAAAGGGTCGTAATGATCTTCGAAAGGATTTTCCAGATTCTGCCCCATGATGCTGTTGTCTCTTATCAGGTTGGTTAACGGATCGACTGCGCCGCCTACATATTCATCGCACAGTCCAAGCATGTGTCCGTATTCATGTGCCGCCACTTTCCTTGCCCGACCAGCAGGCTTATCTGTATACCAGTGCGTCATATTGGAACGACCAGTCCCGGCATGGACGTTAACGGTATAGTCCTGGCCTGTGGTTACCCAGTCGACTTTGAATACCGTATCGTACCGATAGGTCCCGTCGAAGATATCGAACGCATTGCTCCATATTTGCTTTATCCCATCGGTCCATTGATCAAGCAAGCTTTGCCCAGGATCGCTCCCCGCCAGTTTAATATCGATATCAACCAGAAGGTCCTGATTCTTAAATGAGATGTCATACTTGCTGTCCCAGCCGTAAATCCCGGATTTCATTCTCTTGTACTGATGTTCAACAGCTATGTCCTTTAACGGAACAGCCTCTGCGAGGATGGGAACAGTCCATAAGAAGACCAGAGTTGCAACAACAAACAATACTTTCATTTTACCCCTCCTTATTGACAATCTTGAAATTAACCGTGTTCGACACAATGCCGCCCTGAAGGTGCTCTGAAATGACTTCTCTCTTTCTAAGGGGGAAATACAATACAAACAACTCATAGTCTCCTGAAGTCAGTTTTTCAGATAAGTGATGCTGGATATTCTCAACTTCGAAATCGATATATAGGTTGGAACCTAGATCAATAAAGTCACCTTGACGAAGCGGAGGGGGGGGAGCAGGTGGCAGTAGAGGGAAAATACGGTCTGTGGAGTCTTGAAGGGAGATGAGAATATCTGCACCCATAGAATATCGGTTTTTGAGCCGAATTGAATTATCACAGCGGTTTGTCAATGTACCTCTAATGGCGATAGGGTCATTTTCACTGTAGTTTGATGAGGTGGTAATTTTTAACTCCAAACAGCAATTATCTTTAGCGCTTTGTCCCTCGGAAAATGTCCGGCTATTTTCTTGGGCACCTATATCCGTTGCACAGAGAAGCAAAAGAAGGGTTAACGCTATGCGCAACCTAAATAAGAAAGAATGCCCTTTGTGCGGATGGCCTGCTTTAATTATTCTGGCACCAAATTTCATCAAAAATACATTCCTTTAATAACCCTTCCACACAACTTTGTGCCTCTCAGCAGAAATAGAGTCGGCTGCCTGTGTGGAGAAGGTGCTTAAATCAAGTGGAGCTGACCATCTCTACCCAGAGACCCGTTGCTTTTCGTCTTCCCCTCAGCATAACCACCCTCCATGCATTGTGATATATATCACCAAACCAAGTAAACGATTTTCAGCCTATTGTGTGGCGAAAAAACATACAGCAGTTCTCATTAATGCACCTTCTAGACCAAAACCACAAATCACTAAAATCACGATCTATTTTAAATCAATACTCAAATTATCGCATTTTGCTGTTAGATTTTTCGACTCCACAAGTCCTAACTTCACCGAAGCCACTGTGTATTCCTATTCGGTGGCCTCAACAGTACCAACAATTTTGTCTTCTGTAGGCAGGTGACTCTGTACTAACGCCTCTTCCCCTGATGATCCTCTGAGTTTCCACGTCCATCCAGGGGCCGGTCCCGGTCCCGGTACAGCACGACCTTCTAGCCACAGGTAAAATGGAGCGATTACAACATTTTCTTCATTATCGGAAAGTATGAGATACTCTGCCATCTGTGCCATTGTTTGCCTCAACTCGCCTCTAGTTGATAACCACTAGCGCTATTGCGCCGCAGCAATTCCAACCTTTATACTTTAGCCAGTTCAGGGCTTTGGCAAACTTCGCCCCAGTCGGGAAGATCATGATGATTAAGTTAGATATGGGGAGTGCCCCTGGTTTCCCGGCGAACAATCGATTAACTGGAAAGCTGAAAATTCAGGAGGAACAGATGGCCGCTTATCTGGTCGGACATATCAAGGTCAAGGATCAAACGCTTTGGCAGGACTATGTATCAGGAGTTCAGGACTCTCTTGCTCCTTTTGCGGCCAAGGTGGTTTTCAGGGGAAAGCTTGCCTCGGTCCTTGCTGGGAAGCATGAGCGCGATCTCGTGGTGGTCATCGAATTTGCGGATCTATCGACCCTGGATAACTGGTTTAGTTCAGAGACGTATCAAGCGTTGATTCCTCTCAGGGATCGGGCCGCAGATGTCGTGATTACGAGTTATGTGGGGTAGAGGGTGGTTGGGTTGAATTACCGGAAGGAAAAACAGTGGAGATAAAACTAACTGAAGACCGTCTCAAGCTCATGGCTGAAAAGGTCCAGGCATATTTCAGAGATGAGCATGATGATTCAATCGGTGAGTTGAAGGCCGAGCTGATAGTGGAGTTTTTCATTAAATCTCTGGGTCCGCAAATTTACAATCAGGCCATTGATGATGCCCATACTTTCATTCAGGATAAGCTCATCGACCTTGAGGGAATACTTTATATTCCAGAAGGCTAGTACCTTGTAAGCCATAAGTTGACGCATCTTGCTTGTTATTTGACGCGCCAACTGCGTTGCGACTTCATTTGCATAGCGGTGCTATGCGCCGTCAGTCACGCCTTGTTGGTACGCCAAATCCCTTCGCAATTTTACGACACTTTATGATTTACAAGGTACTAGGCTTTCGAAATGAGGTCGGTTTTCCAACCGAAGACTTTTCGAGCACATCCAGGTCTCCCGACAGTTTCCTCGTGCCTGCTATACTAAAAGCCTGAAGAGTTAACTTAGAAACCGCAGTTGAGGGCGAAAAAGATTCTGTGCATCTCAGGCTGGGCCACAGGCTGGCCGTTTCCTTTCACAGGGGGTAGGAGGGATAGGTGAAGATGGATAAGGGGTCTGCAGCTGAATCGGTGAGAACCGCCATCGGTAACGATTTGCTGCTCTACGAAAAGGCCCAAAATCTTTGCAGCAATTCGGGCATCGCTGCAGCTGTCAATATCAGCGTGGCCAGCCTATTGCTTTTCTCCCTGCCGGAGCCGCGACTTGATTGGTTCTGGGCCATTCTGGTGGCTTCGCTCTTCCGCTTCGGACTGTTCTTCTGGAGTAAGGGCAAATCAGCTGATCGGCAGGCGCCCGGGCTGAGATACAAAGTTGCGCTGGCCTCAATCGCACTGCAGGGAGCGGCTTGGGGGGCTGCTTCAGTCGTTTTGTATAGCTCGTTGACGGCGGCCCAGCGGTTTTTTCTGATTACTGTTCTGGTCGGGCTGACAGCGGGTTCACTGCTAACGCTTTCCCCTTCTTTTGCGGCATTTTTTTCTTTTGTCGCGCCTGCAACGATCCCCCTTTTACTCATTATCATTTCTGAGGCAGATGACATTTTTCGCTATATCGGATTTATGGGGATTGTCTACGTTTTTGCGATAAACGTTGTCGCCAGAAAAATCTACCTGTCAGCTATTGAACAGCTAGCGACCCGTCAGAGACTTGAAAGGGCCAACAGACAGCTACGGACCTACCAGGATGCACTCGAAGAAATCGTCGCCAAACGCACCAAAAATCTGCAGACGAGCGAAGAACGTTATCGCGATTCTTTCGAAATGGCTGTGGTGGGAATGGCTGTTCTGGGGCTTGACGGCAGGTTCGTCAGGACGAACCCAGCCTTTCAAAAAATGCTTGGCTATTCGGAAGAGGAGCTATCAAGAAAAACATTTTCCACAGTAACCTCGCCTGAAGGCAGGGCCTTGCTGAAGGATCAGCTGCAAAACGCCCTGGATGGAGCTGCGGATGTCATCTTGGAGGCGAGCCTATTAAAAAAATCTGGAGAAATCGCCGAGGTCATTGCCTCTTTCAGGGTTGTCAATGACGACGGGGGAAAACCGCTGCACTTTATTGTGCAGATTCTGGATATAACCGACCGCAGACGAATCGAAAGAGAGCAGCTTGTCCTCAACGAAAAACTCCGTCAATCACAAAAGATGGAGGCTATCGGCACGCTTGCCGGCGGCATCGCCCATGATTTCAACAATATTCTGGCGGCAATCATTGGCTATGCCGAATTGTCGAAGCTCAAACTTGCTGATCGGCCCAAAGAGAAAAGCTTTCAGGAAGAGATCCTTAAAGCCGGAAAACGGGGCAAGCAACTGGTTCAACAGATTCTGGTGTTCAGCCGCAAAGGTGAAGAGAAGCGAGAACGGATCAAGGTTGCTCTGGTGGTTGAAGAGGCCCTTTCCTTGATTCGTCATACGATTCCGGCAACAATTCCTATTCATGTCTTCCTCAACCCCCTGACTGGAGCGATCCAGGGAGATCCGCTGCACATTCATCAAGTGGTCATAAATCTTTGCACCAATGCCTACCACGCGGTTCGCGATGGCGGGGGGGAGATTGATGTTCGCCTTGAACCGGTGGAGATCGACCAGCAGATGTGCAGGCAAAATACGGACCTTACCCCCGGTGCCTACGCCCGACTGACAATCAAAGATACCGGGAGCGGGATCCCCGCTGTAATTAAATCACGTATTTTCGAACCGTTCTTTACGACCAAGACGCAGGGTGAAGGAACCGGAATGGGGCTGGCGATCGTTTACGGGATCATCCAGAATCATGGCGGTTTTATCGACGTGGAGAGCGAGGCAGATGTTGGCTCAACCTTTCGCATATTTTTGCCCTTGCTGCCAGAGGAGCCGGATAGGGTTGCGGATATTCTGGATGATCTGCCCCGCGGAAACGAAAGAGTTCTGTTTGTCGACGACGAATCGATGCTTGCCGATTTGGGCAGAATGTTACTGGAAACCCTCGGCTATAAAGCCACCGCGACCACTTCTGCCGCTGAGGCCGTAGAGCTGTTCCGGCGGAATCCCGATGGTTATGATTTGATCATAACAGACCAGGCGATGCCGGAGATGTCCGGGGCTCAACTGGCGAAAGAGATGATGCATATCCGCGCTGACATTCCCATCATCCTCTGTACCGGCTTTAGCGAGTCGATGAATGCTGATCTGGCCAGGGAACTTGGCATCAAGGCTTTCACTCTCAAGCCGATTGAGCAAGGCACTCTGGCCCGAACGATCCGTGAGGTTCTCGACGATCACTCACCCTGAGACCGATTCGTTGTCCTCCTCAAGGTTAAGGCTCAATGAGCGCTTTGGCCGTTTGCAATGCCTGCGCCTTGTCGCGGGTGAACAGCCGCCAATTCATTTCTGTTGAATGAATGCCTGCTTGCTTATCCTGACCCCTGGCGTAAAACCAGTGGCCAAAACGTTCAACGCTGGCAAAGGGATGATTTTCTTTGCAGAATGCCCCGCAAGGATTGATTTCTGCAAAGAACAGGAATTCATCCGGCTCAGAATCATAAAAAATCTCTTGAGGTAAGGGGATCTGAGAGAGATCGGCATGTTCCGCTTGTTTTTCATCCAGCCAGTCTGAAACATTCATATCATTCACTATCCTAAGCAGGGCTGTCATCTTGCAGGCAGCAGTGTTGATGCCGCAGGATGAGTACAGGTTTCTGATGTCGGCAAAATCACTTTTGTGTAGATCTCTGCAAAACATGTCGGCAGTTTTTCGGCAGCCGCATCCGGCCTGGCATTTCCGGGGTGGAGGGCTTGCTCTTGAGAATTATTAGGGTCTGAAAATTCTCCCTCAACCTGGCTTGCTTGAATTCCGTTCTACATCGCCCCCAAAAAAAACCTTATATTATGCGCAACTATAATGTAAGCTGTTTCTAATTGTCTTTTGCCCTGCACATTTGTGGAGATTGCCCCCGCGCATGAAACGACAAATTGTCATTTCACTGAGCATCCTGTTTATCCTGTTTGCCATCGGCTCTCTGGTCGCGATTCTGAATATCCAGAAGACCACCTCTCATTTTGCTCATCTGATCAACATTCACCAGGTTGAGGATCTGCGGCATGGGCTGATCCTCAAAGTCTTAAAGGTTCAATCCGATCTTTATACCGTCAATACGCCACTCGGTCAGAACCTGGGGGAGATTGTCAATAACGTCAGCAGCCTGGATGAAGCGGCAAGCAACTGTACAGATTGCCATCATCGAGAGCCAATTGTCAAAGAGCTTAAAGGTCTTCAAATGCAAGTGGCCAATTTTAAGGATGCCTTAAGCTTTTACATCACTGCGTCGGCTAATCTGGACAGAATTGAGCATCTGAAATCAGCAGCGGCGGTTATTGGCACGGAACTGCTGAACAAAACTGAGCGGATGAGTGTAATTGCCACCCAAAAATCTAAATTGTTGACCGGTTTCGCGCTTAAAGAGATCGCTCGCGCTAAAAACATTCTTTTTGGCGCGTTGATATTGGCGCTGCTGCTTGGCATCGTCCTGGCTATCAACTTAACGCGCTCAATAACGCGGCCGATATCCGATCTGGTTGAGGCAACCAGACAAATTACGGTTGGAAATCTTGGCCATTCGCTGACCAATGACTATCAGGCCGAGTATAAAGAACTGGCGGAAAACTTTAACGCCATGAGCAGCTCTTTAGAAGAAGGGCACAAAAACGTTCTCCGGGAAATCGCGGAACGGCAGCAGACCGAGGATGCGCTGAGACAGAGTGAAGAACGCTATGCGTTGGCCTCTCGTGGCGCCAATGATGGCCTCTGGGATTGGGATTTAAAGACCAACCTCATCTACTTTTCACCGCGCTGGAAGACGATGCTCGGTTATGCCGAGGAGAGTATCGGCAACAATCCCCGGGAATGGTTCGATCGGGTCCACCCTGAGGATCGCGGAAAACTGCAGGCGCAAATTGCGGCCCACCTGGAGGGGCAGACAGAGCATTTCGAAAGCGAGTACCGCCTGCGCAATAAGCACGGCGATTATTGCTGGTTTTGCAACCGGGCGATCGCCGTCAGAGAGTCGTCCCATGCCCCTCACCGGATGGTCGGCTCCCAGTCGGATGTCACCGAACAAAAGCTCGCAGAGGAACAGTTAAAGCATGATGCCTTTCACGATACCTTGACCGGCCTGCCGAACCGGGCCCTGTTCATGGATCGTTTGCAGCAGACCGTCAATGCAGCGCAGCGGAATGAAGATTACCTGTTTGCGGTGCTGTTTCTCGATCTTGATCGCTTCAAAATCATCAATGACAGCCTCGGGCATTTTGTCGGCGACCAGGTGCTGATCACCATCGGTACCCGACTTGCCAAGCTGCTCCGCCCGGGAGACACCGTCGCTCGCCTTGGCGGGGATGAATTTGCCATCCTCCTCGCGGGCATCGATGACGGCGAAGCTGCCATCCACATTGCCCAACGGATCCAAAGCAAACTCCCTGAACCGCTCCGGGTCGCCGAACAGGAGGTTTTCAGTACCGCGAGTATCGGCATCGTCATCAGCTCTGCGGAGTACCAGGATCCCGATCGCATTGTCCGCAATGCAGACCTGGCGATGTACCAGGCAAAGGCCAACGGCAAGGCCCGTTACGAAATTTTTGACACAGTCATGCATGAGGCCACGATCCGCCACATGCAGATGGAAAACGACCTGCACAGAGCGCTACAGCGCAATGAGTTCCTGCTGCACTATCAACCGATTTTTTCGCTGACCGAGAACCGGATTACCGGCGTGGAAGCACTGATCCGCTGGCAGCATCCCACCAAGGGGTTGGTTTATCCTGATGATTTTATCCACATTGCGGAAGAATCCGGCATGATCGCCGAGATCGGCAATTGGGTCCTCCGCGAAGCCTGCTCCATGGTCAAATCATGGCAGCAGCTGACGTTTGCCCCGCTGCTGACCATCAACCTGAACCTCTCCAGCAAAGAGTTCACCCCCGGTTTGCTGCATCAGACAAAACAGATCCTGGAAGATTCAGGGATTAAACCATCGATTCTGCGACTGGAAATCACCGAGACGACCATCATGGACAATCCCGATTCGTCTATTGCTCTCCTGAAAGAGCTCAAAGCTTTGGGCGTAGGACTGCAGATTGATGACTTCGGCACCGGCTATTCCTCGCTCAGCTACCTGCACCAGTTCCCGATTGACGCCTTGAAGATCGACCGATCCTTTGTTATGCGCATGATTCAGGAACCGGAGAACCTGGAAATCGTCAAGACAATTATTGACCTGGCACACAACCTGAAAATGGACGTCATTGCCGAAGGCGTCGAGAGTCATCAGGAACTGGCCATGCTGCGCTCACTGAAATGCGAATATGTCCAAGGCTACTTTATTTCCAGGCCGGTTGCGGCGGAAGAGTTGGAACCGCTGCTCTGTTCGGGCTTGCAGTTTAGTATGTGAAACCTGAATCAGTGAATATCCTGCGGCGAATAGCGCAAGCCATTGAATTGCCTGAGCACTGCAAAAATCACCGCTGAACCTTTGGGTGCAGCTCAGATTTTTTCATCACTCATTCAATCCAAGCACTTGCACTCTTCATCCACCTTATATCCACTGATTCAGATTAAACCTAAGGGGTAGATCGATGAAAATAATGAAAACTGCGCTTCTGTTGCTTATTGTTTTTAGCTGGCTGCCAGGCAGTTTTGCCTCTGCCGAGAAAACGGAACTCCTGATCGGTGTGATCCCTGAGATGAACGTATTCAAGCAGGTGGCAAGATTCACTCCGCTGACAGATTACCTGTCAAAAGAAACCGGGGTCAGTGTGAAGATTTCGATTCTCAGCAGATATGGCAACATCATCGACAGTTTCAGCAGCGAGCAACTGGACGGCGCCTTTTTCGGTTCGTTCACCGGCGCCATGGGCATTCAGAAGCTGGGCGTGGTGCCGCTGGCGAGGCCGGTCAATCTCGATGGGCAATCGACTTATCACGCTTACATTTACACCCGCAAAGACAGCGGGATTAAGACTGTTGCTGACATGCGGGGGAAAAAATTCGCCTTTGTCGAAAAGGCGACCACCGCCGGCTACATCTTTCCCCTGGCCTATCTGAAAGAGCATGGGGTCGAAAATATCGACAACTACTTCAGCGAATATTTCTATTCCGGCAGTCACGATGCCTCTCTCCATGCCGTTTTACAGGGGGATGCCGATGTTGGCGCCTCGAAAAACACGGTATTTGACTGGGTCGCGGCATCAAACCCACAGGTGACCGAGGAGATTGTCATTCTTGCCCGATCTTCCACGGTTCCATCCAACGCTCTGTGCGTCAGAAAAGGCTTGCCTGATGATATCAAGTCCGCTCTGCAGAAGGCCTTGCTGGATCTGCACAAAACCCCAGAGGGGGAGGAAGTCTTAAAAAAATTCAAAGCGCTCAAGTTCATCGAAACGAGCCTGAGCGATTACGATCCGGTCTTCGAGTTCGCCAAGAACGCGGGGATAGATATCAAAGCATACAATTATCGCAACGAATAAACCTTCTCCCGCAGGGAGGGAGTTGCTTTTCGAGGCAGTTTACTAGGACGCTGAGGGGGCAACTAAGGCTAGAGATAGAACCCCCACAGTAACAGCTAAAAAGACAATTAAAAGCAATGCTCTTGCGACCAGCTTTGCAACAAATTCTTTCTTAGTCGGGGGTTTTTTCTTATCTAAAAGCAATGACCACAGCAAGGCCATGACGAATGCGACGGGAATTCCAATTGTGTATATTGTGCTGATGTCCATGGATGGCTCCTCAAGCTATTAGCGATCTCAACCCTATTTCCCGTGGGGGTGAGCGCAACAGGCCTTCTGTCGGGCTACATTATGGTCTGATTTGCGATACGCTTTTGACGGCCAAAATAAACAACAATGGCAATCGCGAAGAGACATGGGACGCCAAACTCCATGGCTTCTTCCATATTTCCAGCCATGGTTTTAACTTCGGAACTGACTTCAATGAAGCCTTTTAACTTTCGAGCAAGGCCGTCTAATGATTTGGATATCACCAAAAATGCACCAGCCATGACAATCGAAAACTCAAAACACGTCATTGAAAAAAACGTCTTGGTAAATCGGATCGCGTGCGTTCTTAATAGCGTTATTAATGTAAATACTAAGAAGAGAATAATCCCCAAACCGATGGCCTTAGTCATAATGCTGACCTCCGGGCTGACCAGAAACTTACTTTTGAAGATGCCTACTTCAGTGAATCTCTTATCAAAATCAAGCTCCCTCAAGCCAAATGCCAGCAAAGCGACGAAAAAATACCAGTACTTCCGAAAATATCCAGCCCCGCTTTTGGTTGCCAGCAATATGATGCAAACGAAATAGCCTACGGCTGATAGCGTCTCGACAATACCGCCTTCCTCAATAAACAGTTTTAAAGTATCGCTGTCGGTGATCATCTGTGCAGTGATAAATATCCCCAAGACGGCGGCTAAAACGATCGCAATGGCGATCTTGTAGCCAGTTTCATTATTTTTTTGCATAGATTCAACTTTTCGGAGTGAGCTAACTCGCAGCAAGCTACGGGCTAGCAAAACTTTCCCATTGGCCTTTTGGCCTGAGGGATTAACAAAATAATCCTGGTTCAAAACTCACCGCCAGCATAATTGCGCTAATATTTCATATTGGTACCATTGAAGCAAGCCCTCGCGCAGGGATTGCGAAAAAGGATCGTTTCCGGACACGAGAGGAACAATGGCCCAACTTTTATTACAGAAGAACAGTTTCCGTAAAGTCAGCATTAATTGAGGAGGCAGTGAGAATGGGCAACATAGGAACACCGAGCATTCAACTGGTGCGAAAGAAGCAAAAGTCAGCCCAGGGTTCGAAAACCAGATTGTTGGTGATCGCGGGAAGTTTTTTGCTCCTATCTCTACTGTCTGGTTGCGCTGCAATAAAACAGACCTCCCAAACGGAGTTAATCCCGATAACCGATCCGCCTACAGGGATCTACCATGAGGGCAAATTTGTTTGGAACGACCTCCTCACTGATGATGTTGCCTCTGCCAAAGCCTTCTACGGTCCGTTATTTGGGTGGACTTTTGTCGATATGCAGAACTACACGGTGGTAAAAAATAATGGTCGAAACATTGCCGGGCTGTACCGGGTCAAAGATAAATCCGAATCGCCTGGCGCCGCCCGCTGGCTTTCTTCTTTGTCCGTTCCAGACGTAGATAAAGCTGCAACTCTCGTCACCGAAAAAGGTGGGCAAGTTCTCGTCGGGCCGCTGGAGATGCTGGCGCGCGGTCGAGGTGCTTTGGTCAGCGATCCTCAAGGTGCTCAATTTGTCCTGATCCGCGCCAAGGGCGGCGACCCTGAGGATAAGGAGCCAGCCATAGGCTCGTGGCTCTGGCACGAACTATGGAGCAATCAGACCCAGGCCTCTCTGGATTTCTACCAGCGGCTTGTTGGCTACGACTATGATGGCGAATTGGACGACTATCTGATCTTGTTGAAAGGCGAAAATTGGCGTGCTGGAATCCGTCACTCATCGAACAGCGAACTCGAAATGCGTTGGGTGCCGGTCGTCAGAGTCGCTGATATCAACGACATTGCCGCTCGTACAGAAAAGCTTGGCGGCAAGGTTGTTGTTGCACCCCGGTCCACAGCAAGTGGGCACAGCGTAGCGCTTCTATCCGATCCTTCAGACGCTTTACTGCTTATCCAGCGATGGTCACCGGACGCTACTGAAGAGGAGCAATAATCATGCTGAATCCTGTTAGGCTCCTGGCCGGTAGTATGCTCATCATTGCTTCGCTGTTGCTTGGAGGCTGCGCCGGGTCAGGCGGATCTTCGACGACCCATGTTTATTCCAGCGGCTACTACGACCCCTATCCTTACTGGGGGAGAAGAACAATCTACGTTGACCGGGATTATGATCACGACCATGGCAACCGGCCAAGGCCTCCCGGGGTGAGACCACCAGGGCACAAGCCAAAGCCACCTGGCGTGAGACCACCAGGCTCCAGACCTCCGGGATCCAGGCCGCCAGGCATGGGGCGCCCCCCCCAGCGACCAACGAAGCCGATGCCGAGACCCAGACCCACTCCTCGGCCTGCTCCGCGAAGACGCTGATAGGAAACTCTGTATTTGCTAACCGGTGGTTAGATAGCTGGCGATATCCACGTTGTCAATCTGCTCGGGGGCGAGGTATTCACGGGCATACTCCAAGTAGATGCCGTCCCGCAAGAAAAGCTCGAACAGCTCTGGGTCAATGTGGTTGTCGTTTTTGAAAAAGCTCATGATATGGACCGCATCACTGAGTTTTTTGGCTTTTTTGTACGGTCTGTCCGAGGCGGTCAAGGCTTCAAAGATATCGGCAATCGCCATCATTCTGGCGGTCAGCGACATCTGTTCTTTGGATAACTTCTTCGGGTACCCCTTGCCATCCATCGTCTCGTGGTGGCCACCGGCGATCGCCGGAACGTCTTTTAGGTGTTTGGGGTAAGGCAGTTTTTCCAACATGATGATCGTCTGAACGACATGGTCGTTTATCTTGTAACGTTCCTCGGTGTTCAGCGTGCCCCGCTCGACCTGGAGGTTATATAATTCTCCCAGATTGTAGCGATATTCAGGCACATCAAGAATAAAGCCCCATCGATTGTCCGCTGGCATCCGTTCATTTTTATTGCGTTCGATGAGGTGATCCAGCCGGTCGGCGATGACCTGCTCTTCGACCGGCAATTGCTGCTTTGGAACTCGGGATCGGCGTTTTTCTTCCTCCCAGGAAATGCCGAGCCGGTCATCAAGGGTGCGCTGCCAAGTTCTTTTGGCGACGTTTTCCAGCCGCTCAGCCTTCTCCGCAGTCATCATTTCATCACCAAGATTGCATTCCGCAACAAAAATGAAGTCCTCGTCGATTTCCTGTAATTCCCTCTCCAGATTTTTCGCCAACGCCTGCCTGTCTCCACCGTCTGCGACCTGTTCCCAGTAGCTGATTTGCGCATCCCTTTTCAAAACCTCGAAACGGGTGCGAATCTCATGGATGCGATCGTAGATCGTTTCAAGCTTGGTCGCCTTGTCGACAACATACTCGGGTGTCGTTACCTTGCCGCAGTCATGCAGCCACCCGGCGAGATGCAGCGCTTCCCAGCCGTCTTCGTCAAGCTGGTAATCCTTGAACAGGCCATTGTCATTGCAGGCCGCTTTGGCCAACATTTTTGCCAATACGGGAACCCGCTGACAGTGCCCTCCCGTATAGGGCGACTTTGCATCGATCGCTCCGGCAAGCAGGTGCATAAAGGAATCCATCAACCGTTTCTGCATTTCCAGCAAGTGGCGGCTTTCCAGGGAAACCGAGGCAAAACCAGAGAATGTCCGAACAAAATCCATCCGGCCATCAGCCCGCTGGTCTACCTCGCTACCCGCCGACAGTTTATTGAGCAAACACAACAGGCCGATTTCCTCATCATTCCTGTTGCGCAGAGGAAAGGCGGCCACAAAAATATCCTCGGTTTCCAGGTTTTCGAACAGCAGGTTCAGGCCTTCATTCTCCTCTTTACGGAGATGGATTTGACTGGGCTCTTTTTTCCGGGCGGCCTGGGTCATGGCATCTTTGCCATCGACCGCATACGACGGCACGCCCTGGAGAGCGACCTTCCCATGCTGCTTATCGAAAAAAGCGACAGGATTAAGCGTATTGGCATCATCGTCAACAAACCAGGTAAAAACCCCGTCAGATTCACTGATATTCAAGGTTTCTTCGGTGATCTGTTCAAGCATGGCATCAAAGTTTTGCTCACTGGACAACGATTTGATCAAAAACAGGAATCTGCTGATGGTCGTTTTCATCAGCTCCATCGAGCGGGCCAAATCATCGACCTCTTTAATTTTCGAGTGAAGAACCAGCGGCTTGTCAAAATCAAATCGGCTGATCAAGGCAGCTTCTTCGGCAAGTTTATTCAGGGCCTTTGAAATTATCCTGGCAACAAGCGAAGCAAACGGAATTGCCAGCAAGAGAATCCCCAGGGTAATCAGCAGGGAACGCTTTACCATGGCGATCACGTTGGCCAGTAACTCCTCCAGCGGGGAAATCATAACCAGGGTCAATTTGCCCTCGCCTTGGTCATTGACCTTGAAGGTCCGGGCGGCCCCGTGCCAACCTTTCCCCTGGTATCGAAAATTCAACGGGCCCGGCCGCACCAGATCCTGGCTGCTGATAAAAGCAAAAACTTCGCTGTTCAATTCGTCAAGCTGGGCAATTCTGAAGCGCTCAGCATCCAGGCCGACAATGTTCTTGTCCGGCTGGTGGTAACCGAGGACCTTTCCCTCGGCACCGATCAGGGCAATCTCTGAATTTGGCGTAAGCAGGTACTGGTTCAAGGTCGCTGAGAGTTGTCGGAGCGTGACATCCGCGGCAATGACGGCCCCTGAACCAGGCTTTTGGTAGGCGACTGTTGTGCCGATGTCCTTAAGGAAATAAAACAGGTAGGGCGCTGCGGCCGAGACCTGGTCCGTCTTGGTCGCCTGGAGGTACCAGGGCCTTGTTCTGGGGTCATACTCGGTTGGTTCGGGAGGACGACGCAGAATTTCCGACATCGCACCATCGTAGAAAATTCTTTCCAGAAGTCTTTCGCCGCTCCCCGGGTCAGTCGCAATATGGTCAACAACGTATGCCGTTTTCTCCGGAGCACCGAACAGGCGCCGCACAGGGTCTGAGGCCGCTGGGCGGACGATAAAGTAATCGCCATTCTCATAACCGACCTGCAGCCCGGCCATCTCGGCTT